>JBDTUA010000079.1:0-15672 GCA_040007995.1 Gemmatimonadota bacterium
GTACAGACCGATGTGCGCCGCCTGTTCTGGAATCAGTGGACGATCATGGGCTCCACGATGGGCAACGAAGCCGAGTTTTCTGCCGTCACAGCTGAGTTTTCCGCGGGTCGCTTGCATGCAATCGTCGACTCGGTCCACCCGATGGAGCATGCGACCGACGCGTACGAGCGCCTGCAGTCGGGGAAGCAGTTCGGCAAGGTGGTGGTCGAGATCAGCGACGACGGTGCGACCACGCGACGAGTCGACGCGTGAGCGAGACTGCGAAGTACAGCCAGGATGAGGAGGCGCAGTTGCGGCGCGCGGTCGCCGAGAGGGAGGGGGCGATCTGCCCGCGCTGCCAGGTCCTGATGACGCGGCGATCGATTGGAGGAGGCTCATTCGGCCTCGGCTACGCCCGGCGACGCGAGTGGTACATCTGTCCGTCGTGCCATCGGTCGGTCATCTTCGACGTGCGGCGCGGAACGCGGAACTGAGCCTCGTGTGAGCGTACAGAACGCGCGCGCATCGTCAGGGCCGCTTGCCCTCACCATTGCCGGAGCGAAGATTCGTCGACCGCCGCAGCGATTCGGCTGCAACGTCCGGAGGAGAGCGTGCCACTCAAAGCGCCGCATCGCCTGATCGACAAGAAGCTGCGCGAAGGACGCGTGGTCCCGTTTCTCGGCGCGGGGGTGAACATCCGCTCACCCGGACGCTCGATCGGCGGGGCGCCCCTTCCCACGGGGAGCCAACTCTCCAGGCAATTGGCCGACCTCGTATCGTATCCGGCGGAGGACGATCGAGACCTCGACGACCTGTCCAAGGTGACGTCGTACTTCGTGGAGACGTCGGCGCGCTCAGTACTTCGTCAGGAATTACGCGCCGTCTTCGACGTCCAGACGGAGCCGGGGCCTATCCACCACTACCTCGCCTCGATCGACGCGCCGCTGCTCATCGTCACGACCAACTATGACGACAACATGGAGCGTGCGCTGCAGCGCGCGGGGCGTCCGTACGAGCTGGTCGTGCATCCGACCGACCGCAAGGACTACGACGCCTCGGTCTTCTGGTGGCGGGCCGGCGCGACCGCACCGGAGAAGCCCGTCGCACCTAACAAGCTCCTGCTGGATCTCCAATCGTCCACGGTCGTCTACAAGATGCACGGGACGATGCATCGCAGCGATGCGCAGTGGGACAGTTACGTCGTGACCGAGGACGACTATGTCGAGTTCCTGAGCCGGATGGCGGGACAGAGCGCCGTGCCGAGCCAGTTCATCCGTCATTTCCGCTCGCGTCACTTTCTCTTCCTGGGATATGGCTTGCGCGACTGGAACCTGCGCGTGCTGCTCCGGTCGCTCGCGCTGGCGCCGAGCGGCGGGGTGGCGCCGGCCACCGTCGATGACCGCAGCACTACGCAGGAACCGTCGGAAGAAGCCCTCGCAGTCGCGAGCGACGAGCGGGTGAAGTCGTGGGCGATCCAGTACAAGCCGTCGGCGATCGAGCTCCAACTCTGGGGTGCGCGCGACGTGCGCATCTTCGATGAAGCGATCGATGATTTCACGGACGCGGTGCGTGCTGCGCCACCAGTGGTGCCACCACTGGTCCCACAACAAGCGCCACCACTGGCGCCATGACGGACGGCGCGAGCGGGACCGCGAGCGGCATTGGCGGCGTCGCGAACCATGACGCGCGTGACTCGGCCTGTCCGTACCCAGGTCTTGAGGCGTTCTCCGCCGAGAATCGGCACTTCTTCTTTGGCCGTGCGAGCGATACACAACTGCTCATCAGCAACCTCTACGCCTCGCCGCTCACGGTGGTGTACGGGTCAAGCGGGGTAGGGAAGACCTCGGTGATCCTGGCGGGCGTCGTCCCCGAGGTCGAGCGTGAGGGCGAGGCGGCGATCCTCGTGCATCGGACTTGGCAGGATGCCGCTCGGGCGCGCTCGTTAGGAAACCGCCTGGCGCAACTCGTGGGAGCAGCGCTGGGCCAGCCCCCGATAGCCGCCGACGTCCCGCTGGACGTGCTGGCGGAGCGGCTGGCGGCGCGCTGGCGTCGGCCGATCTTCCTCGTCTTCGACCAGTTCGAGGAATATTTCCTGTACAACGAGCCCTCCGACGAACCGGGGAGCCTCGATGGCGAGTTGGCGCGCCTCATCAACCGCCGCGACCTCGACGTCAACGTGATGATCGTGCTGCGTGAGGATTCGCTCGCCGCGCTTGACCGCTTTCGCCATCGCATTCCGACGTTGCTTAACAACCTGTACCGGTTGGAGCACCTCACCGCGGACGAGGCGCGGACCGCCATCGAGCAGCCGCTGGCAGTGCTCGGAGCGCGCGCCGACCGGAGTCTCGAACTTCCCACGGCCATGGAAGCGGGGCTCGCCTCGAATGTGCTCGACGACCTGGCATCGCTCGATCGTTCGGGGGGCGCGCCGCTATCGGGAAAGGAGGAAGCGCGGGTCGAGCTCCCGTTCCTGCAGGTGGTCCTCGAGCGCATCTGGCTGATCGAGTGCCGGGCCCATTCGCCACTCGTCAGGCGGTCGACGTTTGTGGCAGCTGGCGGGGCGCGCGGGATCGTGCGGCAGCGAGTCCAGGAGGCGCTCGACCGCATCTCGCCCGAGGAGCGGCAGGTCGTGGCGGCCGTGCTCCGGCACCTCGTGACGCCATCCGGCACAAAGCTGGCACTGACCCTGGCTGACTTGGCGGCGTACGCCGATGCGCCGGTCGCACGTGTCGAAACCGTGGTGCAACGGCTGGTGGCCGGCGACGCGCGCGTGCTGCGGCGCGTGACGCACCCTTCATCGGATCCCGCGCTAACCAAGTACGAGATCTACCACGATGCGCTCGGCGCGCCGTTGCAGGCGTGGCGCCTGGAGATGGACCGTCGGCGCGACGACGGGGTGCGCCGGGCGAAGCGTCGCGTGCGCGATGCGATGGTCGGACTGGGGGCGCTCGTGCTGCTGACGGCGGGGGTCGCCTTTTTCCTGCAGCAGGGCAAGCACCGCGTCGAGGCGCGCGAACTCGCCACTATCGCCAGCGGTCAGCTCGAGACCGACAATGGACGCGCCTTGCTGCTGGCGATGGCGTCCATCGATCGCAGCGGGAGCGAACAGGCCGGCGAGATAGTCCTGCGCCGCGCCCTGTTCGAGCCGGGCGAGCGCCAGCGGACCTACGCCCCCGCGGGCATCCAGTGGCTGACCGTATCGCCCGACGGTCGCTACGTCATGGGAACGCGGAGGAATGGAGAATCAGCGTTGTGGCGGGTCGATTCGCTTGCCGACGTGCCACTCCCGGTCGATATCCGCAGCGCGCGAGCGGCATCGTTCGACTCGCTCAGTCGCCACGTGCTGGTCGTCGACGGAAGCAATCCCGTGCTGCTCACGCTCGATTCGGTGGTGAGTGCCTCGCGTGTGCCGAGTCTCGCAGGTAGCGTGGTGACCGGGACACTCTTGCGCGCCGGCGACCGTGCGCTCCTGGTTTATTCCGGCAGCGGAGTGGTGGAGTGGCAACTCCGCGGCGCGTCGTGGCAGCAGGTCGCTCGCACGACAACCAGTGGCCCTTCGCCGCGCGAGTTGACGGTCAGTGCCGATGAACGCTGGGTGGCGTGGGTGTCATCGGGCGTACTCACTATCGCCGATCGACAGCAGCAACCCTGGTTCCTACGCACGATCCCGCTGCCGGGGGGGCGCGCGACGCAGGTGCAGTTCGTCTCGCGACGGGAAGTCGCTGTGGCGACCGGAAGCGACACCATGCGCGTATTCGATGTAGAGACGCTGCAGGAAGAAACGCCCATCCCACTGTCGTGTAACGTGACCCGCTTCACCTTCGCGAGTGGCGAGGCCGCCGGGATGTGCGGTGACCGTGGAGTCGTCCTCTTCAACCTCCCGCGCACACGTAGCCAGGCGCGCATGGGACTCGAGCCTCCGCTGATGAGCAGTTCGACGCCGCTGTCGGACGTAGTGCTCTCTCCGGACGGCCGCCTCATGCTCTGGCTCCCGAAGGGCGATCAGGTCACGACCGTGTGGTCGGTGTACAGCCGGTCGGAGGTCACGCGCCTTCGCGGACATCGGGGGAGTGTCATCGCGGCGACGTTCCTGCCCGATTCGCGGCGCGTCGTCACGGCGGGCGCAGATTCCACCCTGCGCACCTGGGAGGTAGTGTCGGCGACCCAGCGCATCGGGGATGGCGAGTTCATGGCGGGGCAAGCGCACGTGGAGATCGACGATGCGGTCGATCGTGTAGCGATGATCGGCCCGTACGGTGTGCAACTGTGGGACGTCACGCAGGGGCGGGTGCTTCTGGAGGAGCCGGTGGCGCATTCGACGCCGGTCCTCGCCATCTCGAGAGGAGGCGAGCGGCTGGCGACGCTCGGCGACCAGTCGGAGCTCCTCGAACTTACGGAGGGTCGCGCCGCGGCGAGAACCGTCGAGTTGCCAAGGTCGAACGCCAATGTGGTGAACAGGGCCGGCATCCCACTTCCAATCTTCGGCTCCTCCTCGTTGCTTCGCTACGCGACGGGCCCGACAAAGGCGCCGACGCTGCTGCTGACGTCCGAGCGGTCTCCCAGCGGAAGAAGCGATAGCTCGTCGATCGTGCGCATCTCTCCGCTGGACCGACGCGTCGATGAGCTCGCGCTCTTCAGCCGCGCAATCACGGCCTTGGCGGTCGATTCTGCGGGAAGTCGGGCAGCCATTGCGCTCGACGATGGTCGTGTGCAGGTCCTCGGTCTAGGTGATGGCGAGCGGCCGCGTGACGTCGCAAAGCACGCGGATCGCGCGTCGGTCGTGGCGCTCGCACGCTCGGGAATCGTCGCGAGCGGCGGAAGTGGGGGCGATGTGCAAGTTGTCATGCCCGACGCCCGATCTCCGGCGGCGGAGCCAGGCGTGCCATACGCGCCGGCCATCACATTGGGGACGCACGAACGCGGCGTGGTACGCGTCACCTTCAATCGTGCCGCGTCTGTGCTGGCGTCCGGCGACGAAGGTGGAACGGTCCGGCTCTGGAGCATGTCGCCGCCGCGCGAACTCTGTTCGCTTGAGGGACAACATGCTGACTACATCCGCGACATCGCCTTCGCTCCCAGCGGGAAGACGATCGCGACGGCGGACGAGCGGGGGGTCGCGCTCTGGTTTGTCGACGAACCGGCGGGAGACTGCCGGTTCGGCTACCGGCTGGTCGACCTCGAGTCTCCCACCGAGGCACTGCGCTTCGCGCCGGACGGTAGCGCGCTGGTCGTGGTCGGGCGGGATGGGGTGATTCGTCGCTACGGAAAAGCGGTATGGGCCCCGCGCGACTCGCTCCTCGCCCTGGCGGAGCGACGCCTGCGCGGCCGGCGGCTGACGCCCGCGGAAGTCGAGCGATACACGAAATCGCGCTAGGCGTTAAATTCTCGTCAGCCGAGCGACGCTTCCTCCGTCGCTCGCCTCCCGAACCCGGGCGCCGCGCGCCCACCCGACGTGACGTTCTTCGAACGCCTGCAGGACAGCTTCGCCCAACTCGCCGACATCGTCCCGGCGCTCGGCGGCGCGCTCATCATCCTGTTCGCCGGCTACCTGGTGGCCAAGCTGGTAGAGAAGGGGAGCGAGCGCCTCCTGCGCAAGATCCACCTGAACCATTGGCTGGAGCGCGGCGGGGTGCTGGAGGCGGTCGAACGGACGGGGGCGCACTTCAACCCGACGCGGGTTGTCGGCAAGGTCTTGTTCTGGTTCGTGATGTTCGCGGTGATCATGGTCGCCGCCAATGCGTTAGGCATGGAGTCGCTCGCCGGCGTCTTCGCCGAGTTGGTTGGCTACATCCCGTCGCTCATGTCGGCGATCGTCATCCTGATCGTGGGCATTGTGCTCGGCCGCTTTACCGGTGGGTTGATCATGGCGTCGGCGGGGGCGGTGCAGGGCGGGCCGACGCTCGCGCGCATCGGTCGCTGGATGGTCGTGGTGCTCGCCGTCTTCATGGCGCTGCAGGAGCTGGGCATCGCCTCCGACATCGTCACCACCGCGTTCGCCATTCTCTTCGGCGCGGTGGCGCTCGCCCTGTCGCTCGCCTTCGGCCTGGGCAATCGAGAGTTGGCCGGGGAAGTCACGCGCGAGTGGTATTCCCGGTATCGTGCGGAGCGCGACGCGATCGCGCGCGAGATGGAGAAGCGCGAAGAGGCCGAGGATGCGGAGATCGCCGCCGAAGATGCTGACAACGCACGCCAATTCGCGCGCGACGCGTCAGCGAAAGCGTAGGCTCCGCGCGGCCTGGTTCCCGCGCCCACCCGCTAGGCGTCAGCCGACGACGTCCTTGTACAGGCGATACACGTTGCCGCCCATCACGCGCTCGATGTCTCGCGGTGCGAGTCCGCGCGCCGCGAGTCCGTCCCACACAATCTCCATGCGCCGCGGACCATTGAGCTCGTCGATGAAGTACGGGAGGTCATCGTCCTTCACCTGGCTTCCTTCCTCCCGCTTCAATTCGGCGAGGTAATCGGGCGATAGCGTAATCACCCGATGGTCCCGATCGCTCCCGATCCCGACGTGCTCCACGCCCGCAACCTTGATGGCGTGCACGATGTGATCGAAGTAGGCCGGCAAGCTGTCCTTCTTCTTGTTCGTCAGGAACGGACGCATCTGGCAGATGCCGATCACCCCACCGCGTTGCGCCACGGCGCGCAGGTTCTCGTCCGTCGTGTTGCGCCGATTTTCGTGAACCGCGGAGCAGGCGGTGTGCGAGACGATGACCGGAGACTTCGAGGCGGCGACCGTCTCTGACATGGTCTGCATGTTCGCATGCGACAGGTCGATGAGGATCCCTCGCTCGTTCAACCGCGCGATGAGCGTGCGTCCGAACGGGGTGATGCCGCCCGCTTCCCAGCAGCCCACGCCGGCGAAATTCTTGGTGTTGTAGGTCAGCTGACACGAGCGAAGCCCGAGGCGGTGGAAGAGGTCGACACGGTCGAGCGACTCGCCGAACTGCACGCTGTTCTGGTACAGGTAGAAGACCGCGAGCTTGCCCTCTCGTCGTGCGCGGTCGACGTCCGCCACCGAGGTCGCCTTCCGGAAGAAGTCGGGGCGCGACGCGAGATAGCGATCATTCTCGCCCAGGGAGTCGAGCGCGAGCGCGACCGCCTCATTTCCCTCGGGCTTCGGGTCACAGAGGGTGATCGTGATCGCGTCCATCCCGCTGGCCAGCATGCCACGCACGATGTCGTCCGTGTACTCCGGCCGGAGTTCACCCATCGCGTCAAAAATCAGCGCATCGGGGCGAAGGGGGGTGCCCAGGCCCACGTGGGAGGTGCGGACGCTACGCTCGGTCGCCTGGGCGCCGAGCATCGAGGCGGCGGCCGAGGCGGCGGCCGAGGCAGCGAGCGAGCTTACGAAGTGACGTCGACGCATTCTGTCGTTCTGCGGGGGGGAAGGCGGAGGGTAGCGAGGCAACCTGTGTCCCGCTCATGGGGTGCACAAGTGCGCCCTGCTCATGGTGTGCACAAGTGCGCCCTGCTCATGGGGTGCACAAGTGCGCCTCGCTCATGGGGCGCACAAGTGCGGCAGCGCCGAGTGCGCGACGAATGCCGGGGAGGCGGTGGACGACGCTCGGTTCCCGCGCCAAGTTTCTGCTTCCGCTCCGTATCCTTTCGCCTTGGTCCGCACATGACTTCCATCGCCCCTGCCAGCCTTTCGCTCGAGCAACTCTGGATGCCGTTCACCGCCAACAAGGCGTTCAAGAAGGCACCGCGCCTGCTGGCCTCGGCGAAAGGGATGCATTACACGGATGTGGATGGCAACTCGATCCTCGATGGTACCGCCGGTCTCTGGTGCGTGAATGCCGGACACGGGCGCGAGAAGATCGTCGAAGCGATCTCGAACGGAGCTGCCACGCTCGACTACGCCCCCGGCTTCAACCTCGGGCATCCGCTGTCGTTCCAGCTGGCGTCGCAGCTTGCCGAGCTGGCGCCGGGAGATCTGGATCACGTCTTCTTCACGAATTCGGGCTCCGAGGCCGTCGACTCTGCGCTCAAGATCGTCATCGCGTATCATCAGTCGCGCGGTGACACCAAGCGGACCCGATTCGTCGGTCGCCAGCGCGGCTATCACGGTGTGGGCTTCGGCGGTATCTCGGTGGGCGGCATTCCGGCCAACCGGAACCCGTTCCTCCCGTACCTGATGCCTAACGTTGAGCACATCCCGCACACGCACGGGCTGGCGCAGAACCTCTTCAGCAAGGGACAGCCGGAGGCCGGAGCGGACCTCGCCGACGCGCTTGAGGCGCTGGCCGCGAAGCACGGCGGAGACACGATCGCCGCCGTGATCGTCGAACCGGTGGCGGGATCGACCGGCGTGCTGATTCCTCCCGTCGGGTACCTCGAGCGCTTGCGCGCGATCTGCGATGCGCACGGCATCCTCCTCATCTTCGACGAGGTGATCACCGGCTTCGGGCGGTTGGGGGCTCCCTTTGCGGCCGACTGCTTCGGTGTAGTGCCGGACCTGATGACCGTGGCGAAGGGGATCACCAACGGCAACGTGCCGATGGGCGCAGTCTTCGTGCGGCACGGCATTTATGATTCGGTGGTCAACGCCACGCCGACCGGGATCGAGTTCTTTCACGGCTACACGTACTCCGGACATCCGATCGCCTGTGCCGCCGGACTGGCGACGCTCGACGTCTATCGGGAGGAAGGGCTCTTCGACCGGGCAGCCGAGCTGGCCCCGTACTGGCAGGAAGCCGTGCATTCCCTGCGCGACAAGCCGCACGTCGTCGACATTCGCAACCTCGGGCTCGTGGCCGGGATCGAGCTGGAGTCGCGCCCCGGCGCGGTGGGGGCACGGGCGATGGAGTGCCACGTGGACTGCTTCAAGAACGGTGTGCTGATCCGCACCACGGCCGACATCATCGCGCTCTCGCCGCCGCTCATCATCGAGCGTGAGCAGATCGACCAGATCGTGCACACGCTGGGGCAATCGCTGCAGCGACTCGCCTAGGGGCAGTCCGCGGAGAGTGCCCGACGTCGGACCGAACTGCCGCGAGGCGCACTGGCCGGACGATCGATTGGCTGCAGCTGACGACGCCCTCGCCCCGAACCGGCGAGGGCGTCGTTGCGCAGGTCGGTCGGACAGCGGACGGGCGACAAGGCCAACACGCGACGCAGAACGGAGGCGTGCGCCAACGTACCGCCGACGCAGATGAGCAGCACGCGCGATGACGGTTGCCCCCACCTCACGTACCGGGCGCCCTGTCCACTGGTCGCTCTGGCGTTCGCAGGGGACGACGACGAAGTTCTCCGCACCCCAGCCCAGAGCCCATGCCTTTCCGTCCGCTCGTCGCGCAAGGTACGACCGTCCCGACACTGACGCAGCACGCGAGCTTCGCGCGCCACCTCGGAGCCGTGCTGTTCGCCTCTCTCGTTTTCGTTGGCGCCGCATCGGCCCAGCAGAAGCCGCGAGAGCGGGACCTGAAACTTCCGATCGGCGGTATCGCCGGCCCGCTGGACGCCATCACCGACGTAGCGGGTGTCGAGGTGGGTCACACGACCCTGATCAGCGGCAGCGGGAAGCTGGTGGTCGGCCAGGGTCCGGTTCGCACCGGGGTCACCGTGGTGCACCCGCGCGGGAAACGCAACCACGATCCCGTATTCGCCTCTTGGTTCACACTCAACGGTAACGGTGAAATGACCGGGACCACGTGGGTGCAGGAGAGCGGTTACCTGGAGGGCCCGGTCGCGATCACCAACACGCACAGCGTCGGCGTCGTGCGCGACGCGATCATCAAGTGGGAGGTGAGCCAGAACAATGTGCTGCAACCGTGGTGGCTCCCCGTGGTCGCCGAGACGTACGATGGGGGACTCAACGACATCAACGGCTTTCACGTGAAGGAGGCGCACGCGCTCGCGGCGCTCGACGCGGCAACAGGCGGGCTGCCGAAGGAAGGGGTCGTCGGGGGTGGAACGGGGATGGTCTGCCACGGCTTCAAGGGTGGAATCGGAACGGCATCGCGCGTTCTCCCGCAGGCGCAGGGGGGCTATACCGTGGGAGTGCTCGTCCAGTGCAACTACGGCCTGCGACGCGACCTGCGCATTGCCGGCGTCCCGGTGGGAGAAGAGATCCCCGACCTCGCCCCCTGCCTGGCCGTATCCGGCGACACCCCGAACGACGACTCCAGCGCCCGGCGCCGCTGCAGCGATCCTGCGCGCCCGGACGACGATCGACCGGAGCAGGGTTCGATCATCGTCGTCGTCGCGACAGATGCCCCGCTCCTCCCGCACCAGTTGAAGCGGATCGCGACGCGCGTCTCCCTCGGCGTCGGCCGGCAAGGAGGCTTTGGAAGCAACGGATCGGGCGACATCTTCATTGCCTTTTCCACGGCCAATCCGGGGACGTGGTCATCCGACAGCGTCACCTCGGTGCACATGGTGACCAACGACCGCATCTCCCCGCTCTTCGTCGCCACCGTGCAGGCGACCGAAGCCGCGATCACGAACGCGCTCCTGGCCGCCGAGACGACCACCGGGGCCAACGACCTGCGCGTCTACGCGATGCCGATCGACCGGATGCTGGCGGCGATGCGCAAGTACGGTCGCCTGAAGTGAGCGATCGCGATCTGGGGATGGAGCAACCGATCGGCCGGCGCGACTTCCTGAACGGTGTTGCGGTGGGGATAGGCGCGTTAGGTGCGCTGTCGCCAGGCGAGCTGCTGCGACATGGCATCCTCTCCGGCGATGCGGTGGCCGAGGACTATCCTCCGGCGAAGACGGGACTGCGTGGCTCGCATGACGGCGCCTTCGAGAATGCGCACCGCGTGCGCGACGGCATGGCCCCGAAGGAGTGGAGCACGCCGACCGAACTCCGCGAGCGCTACGACCTGATCGTCGTCGGCGCCGGCATCTCGGGGTTGAGCGCGGCCCATTTCTACCAGCAGCGTGCGGGGGCGGGTGCCCGCATCCTGATCCTCGACAATCACGACGACTTCGGCGGCCATGCACGACGCAACGAGTTCACGGTCGATGGGCGCACGCTGATCAGCTATGCAGGTACGCAATCGATCGACTCGCCCTCGCTGTACTCGGTCGAAGCCAAGCGCCTGCTGCGGGAGCTCGGAATCGACGTGAAGGCTTTCGACAAGTTGTACGACCAGACGTACTTCGCGACGCGTGGCATGCAGGACTCCGTGTTCTTCGATCAGGCGATGTTCGGTCGTGATCGTCTCGTGCTGCATGAGGAGGGCCAGTCGATCACCGCCTTTCTCGCGCGCACGCCGCTCGCCGACGCCGTGAAGAAGGACATCGCCCGGCTGTACCTCTCTCCTTCCGACTTTCTGGCTGGACGCACGGTCCCTGAGAAGCGCGCACTGCTCGCGCACATCAGCTACGCCAATTACCTGACGAAGCACTGTCACCTCGTACGGGCGGCGCTCCCGTACTTCCAGGCGTTCACGCACGACCTGTATGGCGTCGGTATCGATGCCGTACCGGCCGGCGACTGCGTGGCGCTCGGGCTTCCCGGCTTTGCCGGGATGGGGCTTGGGGATTCCCCGGCACCGGAAATGGGACGCTCCGCGATTCTTCACGGGCGCGAGGAGCCGTACATCTACCACTTTCCCGACGGCAACGCGACGATTCCGCGGCTGCTGGTGCGACGCCTGATTCCAGGAAGCGTGCCCGGCTCCACGATGTACGACATCGTGGGCGCTCGCGTGAACTACGCGGCGCTCGACCGCGCGGCGCAGCGCGTGCGAATCCGGCTCGGCTCGACTGCGGTGCACGCGGCCAACACCCCCGACGGCGTCGAGGTCACCTACGTCCGCAACGGGCGCGCGGAGCGCGTGCGTGCGGGGCGCTGCGTCATGGCCTGCTGGAACAGCATCATCCCGCACATCATGCCGGAGGTGGGCGTTCGGCAGGCGGCCGCGCTTAAGTACGGTTCGAAAGTCCCGCTCCTGTACACCAACGTCGCGCTGCGCAACTGGACGGCGATGGAGAAGCTGAAGACGAATTCCATCTACTGTCCGGGCTCGTACTTCTTCGACACGTCGATGGACTTTCCGGTGAGCATGGGCGGCTACAAGTACGCGCAGTCATCCAGCGAACCGGTGGTGGTGACGATGCACCGCACCCCCTGCGTTCCCGGACTCCCCGTGCGCGACCAGCAACGCGCCGGTCGCGGGGAGCTGCTCGCCACGCCGTATGCGACATACGAACGCAGCGTCCGCGACCAGCTCGCGCGCATGCTCGGCCCGGGCGGCTTCGATCCGGCACGTGATATTGCCGCGATCACGGTTAACCGGTGGTCGCACGGCTACGCGTACGAGTACAGCTCACTCTGGGATCAGTCCTGGCCTCCCGGCGAATCCCCCTGCGAGATCGGCCGCCGTCCCGTCGGAAACATCACGATCGCGAACTCCGACTCCGCTGCCTATGCCTACACCGACGCCGCCATCGACATGGCCTGGCGCGCCGTGCGTGAGTTGAAGTAGCACTCGTCTTCTCGTCTTCTCTCCTTCTCATTTGAGCGTTGGCATCACGAACTCGCTCCCCGCCCGGATCCCGGTGGGCCAGCGCGACGTGACAGTCTTCTGTTTCGTGTAGAAGCGTACGCCATCCATCCCGTGCTGGTTCATGTCGCCGAACGCCGACGCCTTCCAGCCGCCGAAGGAGTAGAAGGCGAGCGGGACGGGGATCGGCACGTTCACGCCGACCATCCCGACCTGCACGCGCTGCACGAACTCGCGCGCGGCATCGCCATCGCGGGTGTAGATCGAGACGCCGTTCCCGAACTCGTGCTCGTTCGCCATGCCTAACGCCTCGTCGAAGCTCTCGGCCCGCACGACGCAGAGCACCGGGCCGAAGATCTCTTCCTGGTAGATCCGCATCGCCGTCGTCACGTGGTCGAAGAGGCATCCGCCGAGGAAGAATCCGTTCGCGTTGGCGCCCGCATCCGGGCGGTAGTCGCGCCCATCCACGACGAGCGTCGCGCCTTCGGCGACGCCGAGGTCCACGTAGCCCTTCACTCGCGCGTGGTGCATATCGGTGACGAGCGGCCCCATCTCCGTCCCTTCGGCGAGCGACGGGCCGATCCTGAGGTTGCGCACGCGGGCAGTGAGGCGCTCGACGAGGGCGTCCGCCGTCGCCTTCCCGACCGGAACGGCGACCGAGATCGCCATGCACCGCTCGCCGGCCGACCCGTAGGCCGCCCCCATGAGCGCATCGGTCACCTGATCGAGGTCCGCATCGGGCATGACGACGAGGTGGTTCTTTGCCCCACCCATTGCCTGCACGCGCTTGCCGTGACTCGCGGCCGTGGCGTAGATGGTGCGCGCGATCGGCGTCGATCCCACGAATGAGACCGCGGCGACCCCGGGGTGCGTGATGAGCGCCTCCACGGCCTCCTTGTCCCCCTGCACGACGTTGAGCACGCCGGCGGGCGCCCCCGCCTCGATGAGAAGTTCCGCGAGTCGGAGCGGCGCGGACGGATCCTTCTCCGACGGCTTGAGGATGAAGCTGCAGCCGCAGGCAATGGCCGGCGCGAGCATCCAGAGCGGGACCATGATGGGGAAGTTGAACGGCGTGATCCCCACCGCCACGCCTAACGGCTGGCGCAGCGAGTACGAGTCGATCCCGGTCGCGACCGCATCGGAGTATTCACCCTTCATCAGGTGCGGGATGCCGCAGGCGAACTCCACGACCTCGATGCCGCGCTGCACTTCCCCCTTGGCGTCGAGGAAGACCTTGCCGTGCTCGTTCGAGATCAGGCGGGCTAACTCGTCGCTGTGCGTCTCAATCAACTCCTTGAATCGAAACATCACCCGCGCCCGCTTGAGCGCCGACCATCTGCTCCACTCCGTGAAAGCGCGTTGCGCGTCACGCACCGCCTCGTCCACGTCGGCGGCGGATGCGAAGGGGACCGCGGAGGCTTCCTGCCCCGTGGAAGGGTTCGCCACGCTTCCCCAGCGTTCGACGCGCGCAAGCTGGCGCGCACCGCCGATGAAGTGGTGCACGAAGGGAATCGTATCGTCGCCAGTCGAGGGGACGGTGGCACTCTGGTCGCTGGCGGGGTGGGGCACGGTGGAGGTCATGGCGCTCTGTGACGATCGTTAGGTCCGGACCGGCGCGCTGGGCGACAGCGTCCCGGCGGAAGGTTTACGCACGGCCCAGGACGTCGGCGGCAATCGCCATCGCCTGCTGCATCTCGTCCATCGTTCCGATCGAGATGCGGGTGTGCGTCCTGAGTGGTGGGAACGGCCGTCCCACCGCGATTCCGCGCACCCGCATCGCCTGCTGAAAGGTCGCGGGATCGCGCCGGATATCGGTCAGGAAGAAGTTTGCCTGTGAAGCCACCACGGCGTAACCCATCTCGCGCATCGCGTGCATCGCGAAGGTGCGTACCTCGGTGTTGCGCGCCTTCTGGAAGACGAGGTGCTGCGGGAGCGAAAGCGACGCTACCGCGGCCGTCGCCGCGAAAAGGTTGACGCCGCTCGGGGTCCGATACGGATCGAGGCGGCGCACAGTCTCGGGATGCGCGATCGCATATCCCACGCGCAGCCCCGCCATGCCGTAGACCTTCGAGAACGTGCGGCTGACGATGACGCGCGGATTCTTCACCGCCTCGGGAATAGCCGAGTCGTAGACGGGGTCCGCCACGTAGTCGAAGTAGGCTTCGTCGACCAGGATGTGCGCCTCCGGCGAACGTTCGTTCACGCGAGCGATGAAGTGCAAAAGGTCGTCGATGCCGTGCAGCGTACCGGTCGGGTTGTTCGGATTGCAGATGAACAGGAGACCGGCGTCCCGGCAGCGCTCGTACATCGCCTGCAAATCGATCGACAGGCCCCCATCCACCTCGATGACCTCCGTCGCGACCCCCTTGCGGACGGCGACGTCGCGCGGCGTCTCGAAGGTGGGCGCGACCGTCATCAGCCGCCGCGTCGTCGAGGTGAACGCATCGGTGACGATCGCGAGGATCTCGGTCGAGCCGCACCCGATCAGGACTGATTCGACCCGGACGCGGTGGTACGTCGCAATCGCCGCGCGCAGCTCGTCTTCCGGCGTGTCGGGATAGCGATTGGCCGACCCGAAAACCTGCATCACCGCGTTGATCGCCTCGGCGGCGGGTCCGTACGGGTTCTCGTTGGAGTTGAGCAGGATCAGGCCGGCGGCGGCGCGACTCGTTAGGTGCGCCGTATCCTGCGCCGCTTCGCGTCCTCGATCTGCGAACCACGGAAGGGCCTGTGCGGCCTGCGCGCCCGCGAGCGACGCCGCCCCTGCGGCGCCGACGGATGCGAGGAACGAGCGGCGTGACGAGGACATGGGCGCCTGGATGGGGGGAAAATCGACGCTCGAATGTAGCCCCCACCGTCAGATGTGGCGATGCATCCTCCCCGTCCACGTGCGCAAAATTCCCACGCGAACCGTCCGGGCGAACATACCCCGAACTCGGCGCGTCCGTCCGGACGATACAGGTGATCGAAAGCGAACGGGCCGCAAGTCTGCAAGTGGTGGTATCGCAATGTTTTACGAACGTGTGACGGAGTTGATTTTCGCCCTGCGAGCGGCTACGTTTCTGCGTCTTTCCCACTGCGCTACCGACTCTGTAATCCGGCCTCATGACTGCGCCCAACCAACGCGAACGGATCCTCCCCCGGCTCATCGACGAAGAGATCAAGGAATCGTTCATCAATTACTCGATGAGCGTGATCGTTTCGCGCGCGCTCCCCGACGTGCGCGATGGGCTCA
>JBDTUA010000080.1:0-15659 GCA_040007995.1 Gemmatimonadota bacterium
CGCAGCGAGCGCGCACCATGTAAATGGTGCACGCGCACGTCGCTGCTCGCACGGAGACGGAGCAGCGCCTTTTGGACGCTCTCCGTCGACCACCCGCGGTCGCTCCGAACTCTACAGCTCGTCGAAGCGACGGCCAGTCGCGCACCGTAGCCCTCGCGCGTCGCCGCAGCCACAGCTCCGATCAGCGGAACGTCAACACGGCAAAGATCACGGCCGTCACTGCCAGGGCGAGCGACCCCCTTCCGACATTCGGAATCCGCGCCGCGGCCGCACGATCGCCCGTGCGCGCTCGCCTTTCGAGTCTGTGGATGTACACGATGAGAAGGGTGAGCAGCGTGACCGCCGTCAGCTTGGCGTGAAATTGCCATGGCATCGCCGCGAATGGCGTCCCGCGACTCATGAACATGAGGAGGCCGGTGACCCAGAGCGTCGCGAGCCCGATCTTCCCGACCCGACCCATGACGGGAGGAAATCGACCGAGCACCGCCCGCTCCGGTGGCTCGGCGGTACTGATCAGTCCCGCCATTACCATGTTGGCGAACGACACCGAAAGTCCCATCGCCAGACCGAGGAAGTGGAGGATCAGCAAGACTTCCATGTACACAGTCATGGTCGCGTGTGCTCCAGGCGGAGGTGGGGCGCACGTCGCGACGGTCCCGCGACGCGCGGTGGTTCTCTTAGCGCCGGCGTCCCCGCGATCGACTACCTGGCGCGCTCGGCGCTCAGTGTGTCGAGCAGCGACTGTCCGTACGCACTCCCGGCCAGCTTCGTCGCGAGGTGATGGAACTCATCGTCGGTGATGAACCCCATGCGCCAGGCGACCTCCTCCGGGGCGGCGATCTTGAGTTCCTGACGCGTCTCGAGCGTATGGATGAAGCTCGAAGCCTCGTACAACGACTCGTGCGTCCCCATATCCAGCCATGCTACACCGCGGCTGAGAAGCTCGACGCGAAGTTCTCCTCGCGCCATGTACGCGGCGCCCAGGTCGGTGATCTCGTACTCGTCACGACTCGACGGAAGGAGCGCGCCCGCGAGATCGCTCGCGTTGCCGTCGAAGAGATAGAGCCCTGTCACCGCGAGCCGCGAGCGTGGCACGGTCGGCTTCTCCTCGATGCTCACCGGCGTCCCGGCCTCGTCAATTTCGACCACACCATAGCGACGCGGGTCGCGAACCCGATATGCGAAGATCGTCGCGCCGTCGGTGCGCTGCGCCGCCGCATGGATCTGCGCCGTCAATCCGGCACCGTAGAAAATATTGTCACCAAGGATCAACGCCGACGGCTCGCCAGCCAGAAAGTCTCGGCCGATCACAAACGCCTGCGCCACGCCGTTCGGCATGGCTTGCTCGGCATACGAGAAGCGCATTCCCCACGAAGCGCCGTCGCCCAGTAGCGCGCGGAAGCGGGAGACATCCGCGGGAGTGGTGATGATCAGAACCTCGCGAATACCCGCCAGCATCAGCGTCGAGAGCGGGTAGTAGATCATCGGCTTGTCATAGACGGGCAACAGCTGCTTGCTCACCGCCAGGGTGAGTGGATGCAATCGCGTCCCGGCACCGCCGGCGAGGATGATCCCCTTGCGAGTCATCGGCCGTCGATCAGGCCGAGTCGTTCGCCGTCGTAGTGACCAGACTGCACGGCCGCTACCCACGCCTGGTGTTGCAGCTGCCAGGCGACTGTCTGATGCAGTCCGTCATCCAGATCCACGCGCGGGACCCAGCCGAGTTCACGGCGGATGCGCGACGTATCGAGGGCATACCGGAAGTCGTGGCCGGGGCGATCCGGGACCGACGTCATGAGCGCCCGTCGGTCGATGATGCCGGGATCCGGGAGCTGCGCATCGACAGCGTGACAAATGGATTCCACCATCTCGCGGTTGGTCCGTTCGTTCCCACCGGCGACGTTGTACGAGCCGCCGACGATCCCGCCCTCGAGCACCATCTGCAGCGCCCTCGCGTGGTCGTCGACGTAGAGCCAGTCGCGCACGTGCCGTCCGTCGCCATATACGGGGAGCGAACGCCCGGCGATTGCCAGCTGGATCATGTGCGGGACGAGCTTGTCGGGAAACTGGAAGGGGCCGTAGTTGTTGGAGGCGTGCACGACGATCGTTGGCAGGCCGTATGTATGCTGCCAGGCCCGCACGAGGTGGTCGGCGCCGGCTTTGCTGGCGGCATACGGCGATCGCGGGGCATACGCGGACTCCTCGTCAAAGACGCCGGTCGCTCCGAGTGTGCCGAACACCTCGTCGGTCGAGACGTGCACGAAGCGGAAGTCGCGTGCGCGCTCGAGCGCGAGGGAACGCCAGTACCGAAGGCTCTCCGCGAGCAACGTCCCCGTGCCGACCACGTTCGTCTCAATGAAGGGGGCCGGTGCATCGATGGAGCGGTCCACGTGGGACTCGGCGGCGAGATGAATCACCGCCCACGGATCGCATTCCGCGAAGACGCGGCGCAGCGCCGCGGCATCGCAGATGTCGACGCGCTCGAAGCGGTTCGTCGGTGCCTCCATCACCTCGGACAGCGACTCAAGGTGGCCGGCATACGTGAGTTTATCCACGGTGACGACACGGTGCCGCCCCTCGGCGATGAGCATGCGCACGAGTGCCGAGCCGATGAAGCCGGCGCCGCCGGTCACGAGGACAGTCTTCACGAGCTCCAGAGCAGGTGGGGAAGCAGGGGGCGCGCGGGAGGAGGAGCGTGGGAAGAGGGATAATCAACGCGCCTGACGCGGGAGAAGTCCACCGAGGAGCGAATCGCTGATCCGCGAATCCGCGGACTCGCGCAATTCGGGCATCGCGGAATGGGTCAAGTACTTTACAACATAAAGTGAAGCGCGTATGTTCGACCGATCACGTCGTCGGAGCGTTGCCCATTGTCAGCCCTCACGCGCTACTTCTTCCGCTCGGCCGTGGAGCGCTCCTCGGCGTGGAACACCGTGGCGTGGTGGGAATCCCGTCGCTTCATCTTCAACGCTGTCGTCGGCGGCGCCGGCCTCGTCACGCTTGGCTGGGTGAACCTCGTCTCTCTGGTGACCGCCGGGTCGCTGGTCCCCATTCCGTGGCAGGTCCCGCTCATCTATGGCGCGATGGCCAACGTCTGCTACACGCTGGGGTGGACCGCCGAACTTGCCTTGCATCGACTCGTCGGTGACGACGCCTCCACGGCTGGAGCGACGATCTTTCGCTACGGGTTCGTCTTCTCGGTTGGGCTCACACTCTTTCCTGCGGTGTTGGTCACCCTCGCCACGGTCGCGACGCTCGTCTTTCGGTGATCGAGGACGGAGAAACGCTCGCTGGCGCGAACGCGCCCCCCGCGCGCCCCTGAGTACGAGCCAGCGCTAGTGGACGGCTTGACGCTACGCGCCGGACACGCGAGCGTGTGAGCGTCCTCCTCCGGCGCGCATTGTGACACGCCCGCGTACCATAACCTTCGTCGGCTGGCTCTTCATTGTCGTCGGCATCGCAGGGCTCCTCAACGACCTGTGGCCGCTGGCGACGTCGCACGCCACCGAGCAACTCGCGAAGCTCAGCGCCGACGGCTGGACAGACCTGGGACCGGCGTGGTCGCTTCGACTGCTGGCGATCGTTGGAGGTGCCGCGCTCCTTCGCCGGCGCAACTGGGCGCGGCGGCTGCTCGAGGCGTGGATGCTCGCGCATGCAGGAGTGAGCTTCTTCCACCCTGCATCCGAGTTCCTCGTCCACCTGGCGATCTTTACGCCGCTCATCTACCTGCTCTTCCGACGCGAGAGCGACATTTACTTCGACGACGCAAAGGCAGCGCGCGCCTAGTGCCGGGCCGGCAGTCACTCGTTGTGTCACGCGCGCAGCGCTGGATGGTCGTACGAACCGTCCGTCGTACGCGGCGCGTCGCCTTACCGAATTGCCGGGCGCACGAGTCCGAGGATGAAGTCACCGTGCACGTCCTGCGGAAATGAATCGCCAAGTGCGGCCACCGCTGCGACCAGTGAGTCGATCACACGCGCGTCGAGCGCGAGCGGATGTTCGTTCGGCTGCTTCGCTGTCCCCAACGGATACATCTCGCGTTTGACAGCGGTCATCTCCACGTGCGCGCCGAGCACTGCGGCAATACGATGTGTCGCCGCGAAGCGAGCGAGACGCTCGACACTTTCCTCGAAGGCCGGCCAGTCCCGAATGGTGAGCAGCCCCGGATAGAGCATGTCGCCCCCCAGCAGTGTGGCGGTCGCCGCGTCGTAGTACATGACGTGCGCCGGCTGGTGTCCCGGTGTCGGCAGCACCGTGACGTGACGCCCGCCGAGGTCAATGTCCCCTTCGCCAACGGGCCACCGGGGGAGCTCGAAGGCGCGCTTCAGCGAATCGACGACCGGGGAGATGACGACGGTGAATGGGCGGCCGGCAAACGCTTCGTCGAGGAAGCGGTGATCGCCATGTCCATGCGAGTGCGTGACCAGCAGCGGCAGGCGCGACACATCGTGCCCTGGCGCGCGCGTGGCGAGCAGTGAATCGACCAGTGCCACCAAGGGGAGCGTGGTCCCGATTGTCGGCTCGGCGCCAGTATCCACCAGCAGCGCTCGGCGGGACCCGGCGATGAGGTAAATGAATGGGGCTTCAAGGCTGCTTCCCTTGGACTGCCGGATCACCCAGAAGCCCTCGCCGCGCACGCGCACCGCGAGCACCGGCTCACCGCGATAGCCCGAATTCCACGCCGCGAGCGGAGACTGTGCGCGCAGCTTCGACGCACTCGCAAGCGCGCAGCAGCAGGTCAGCAGAGCGGCAATTCGCCGGACGACGCATCGCGTGGGCATCTGGGCATGGACCATAACCCGCCGCACGGCACCCCACCATGCGTGAGGGCTGGCGTGCATGCGAGTGGGCTTCGGCCGGCTTCATTCGTCCACCGCGGAGTGTTACGCGCCGCGCTTCACCTGCCCGGTACGCCGACCGCGGGGGGCGCCGCGCCTCACTCCAACATCCGTTCCGCGCGCTGGTGCAGCTGGTCGCGCCGGCGACTGTTCTCGGTGAGTTTCGCCGCCTCGATCCAGTTGGTATGGGCCCGCGTTCGTTCGCCGATCCGCTCGAGGAGGTCGGCGAGGGCGGCATACAGCGGAGCGTAGCCGACGAGAGCGCCGATGGAGGCCAGGGCGTCGAGTCGATCGATCGCCGCCGGCGCTGCTCCGGCCCTCCCCTCGGCGTAAGCGCCGTTCATCGCCACAATGACGGAACCGGTCATCCCGAGCAGTATCCGGTACAACTCCGCGATGCGAGCCCACGGCACGAGTTCGGAGCTGGCCGCCGTCGCGTGGAGGAGCGCAATCGCCGCCTCGATCTGGTACGGGCCCAGCGTGTCCGGCGTCGAGCAAGCGAGGAGTGCACGCGCCTCGTCAACTGCGGCCGAGTTCCACTGAGCCCGATCCTGCGCGGCGAACGGAAGCAGGTCGCCCACGTCATCGTGCCGCGCATCGACACGCGAGTGCTGCAACAGGAGCAACGCCAGGAGCCCCCGGCACTCCGCCGAATCCGGCTGCTGAACGTGCAGCTGCCGCGCGAGCCAGAGCGCCTCCTCGCAGAGCGCGATTCGCAGCGATTCTCCCGCGCCGCTGCTGAGGTATCCCTCGGTGAAGATCAGGTAGACCACCAGCCGAACGTCGGTGATCCGCTGCTCGAGCGTGCAGCTGTCGGGGATCGCGAATCGAATACCGGTGTCGCGAATGCGCCTCCGCGCCCGCACGAGGCGCTTCTCGAGCGTCGCTTCGGTCACCCTGAACATCGCGGCGATCTCGCGCGCAGTGAGCCCCGCGACGTGGCGCAGCGTCAGGGCGATGCGGGCGTCCGGGGTCAGTGCCGGATGACAACACGCAAGCAGCAACGTGAGCAGGTCGTCGTCACGCCGGAGATCCGCCAGCTGCAGTGCAGCTTCGGCCGGTTCGGAATTCCGCCCGTCACTGCCCGTGTCGGCGCCCCACGCTGCGTTGCCCGCCTCTTCGTCGATCGAGACGGTCCGTCGCCGCATCTCGCGCCGCAGGAGGTCGAGGGCTCGGCGCCACGCGGTCGTCATCAGCCACGCCCCGGCGTTGACCGGCGTCCCGTCGCGAGGCCAACGCACCAGCGCCAAGGACACCGCCTCCTGCGCCGCATCCTCGGCGATATCCAGCCGGCCAAGTCGACGGGCGAGGGTGGCAACGAGCTGTGCCCCCTCGCCACGCCAGACCCGGTCCAACGCCGTCATCATCGCGCGGGCGATTCCGGTGCGAGAACGAGCTGCATCCCCGCCGATTCGTGTGCCATGCGAACCGGCCAGATCGGCCGCACTTCCACCGCCCCATTCCGGATGTTCGGCATGCGAGCGGCCCAGTCCAGCGCCTCGTCGAGCGACGCGACCTCGATGATGTAGAAGCCGATCAGGTGTTCCTTGGTGTCGGCGAACGGACCGTCGGTCACCAGGCGCTTCCCGCCCCGCAGCCGCACCGACGTGGCCGCGTCGGCCCCGCGAAGCCCGGCGCCGGTGACCAGCACCCCCGCCGCCGCGAGCGCAGCGGTGTAGGCATCCCAGTCGGAAATCACGCGGTCATCGGGAGATCCGGGAACGGGATCCCAGGCGTCTGGGGCGTTGGCGATCAGCAGTGAGTAGCGCATGGTAGGCTCCGGATAGAGGTCTTCGACCGGCGAAGTGCCCGTCGCAATTCTACGACGCCGCACCCCCGGATCGGAGGACATCGAGTGAACCTTCGTACCGATGCGTGACGGGCCGGGGGGCCCGAATGCGTCCCCTCGCTTCCGGTCCACGCCGGATCGTGTCATATGTTGGCTGCTCGCCGAACACTCATATGCGGAATGTCGAGCACATCATCCCCGGATGTCCCAACCAGCACTCCCTGCCGTCGAACTCGAGGCGTCGCTCCACGCACTGCACGAGGCGAGCTTCGGATGGGCGCGGAGTTGCTGCGACGGCGATCCCGACGACGCGGCGGATGTGCTGCAATCCACGTATGTGAAGGTCCTGTCCGGCGACGCGCGCTACGGCGGACGGTCCAGCTTCAAGACCTGGCTCTTTGGCGTCATTCGACTCACCGCGCTCGAGGCGCGGCGGCGAGCAGCGCGCGAACTCTCGCTGGCGGCGCGACACGAGCAGACGGCGGACACGCGACCGGCGGACGCCCATCTTCTCGAGGCGGAGGAGAGGCAGTCGCTCCGGCGCGCACTCGAGCAATTGCCGGCGCGGCAGCAGGAGGTGTTGCTGCTGGTGTTCTATCATGAGCTCAGCATCTCCGAAGCGGCCGACGTGATGCACGTGTCGGTGGGTTCCGCCAGGACGCACTATGACCGGGGGAAGAAGCGGATGCGATCACTGCTCGTCCCGGACGCAACACACGAGGACCCGGCAGCCATGGGGGATCCATCATGAGGGGCGACACGGAGCTTGACGCGCTGCTGCGGGAGCGATTCGCGCGTCTGAAGGAGGACGATGCGCGTCGCACGCCCGACTTCGCGCCGATGCTGGCGCAGGCCCGCCGCTCGATAGCTGACGCAAGGCCCGCCTCGCGGCTGCGCGTCCTTCGCTGGGCGCTCCCACTCGCCGTCGCGGCGGGGCTCACGGCGATCGTGCTCATTCCGGAACGGGCCGCTGACCGGGAGTTCGATCGCCTGGTCACCGAATGGTCGCGGACCTCCGACGCCACGCGTCATGCCCCGACCGATGGTTTGCTGGCACCTGCAACTGCGGGGTTGCTCGACGGCCTCCCCGCCATCGGTAGCGGAATCGGTGCGTTCCGGGGGCGCTTATGAGGCGTCGCGCGTGGGGGACGGCGCTGGCACTCCTGATGCTTACGGTCGCGCCAGGCGCGGTCGCGGCGCAAGTAGCACCGCAGGTCGATGACCCGATCGCCCGCACGCTGTTCGAGCCCGAACTCATCATGCAGCACCGGCGAGCCATCGAGCTGACCGATCGCCAGCGCGACGAGATCAGCCGCGTGATCAAGGATGCGCAAGGCCAGGTCGTGAGCATGCAGTGGGACCTGCGCGAGCAGGCGGACGCGTTGGCGACCGAGTTGAACCGCCCTCGCATCGACCTGGATCGTGCGCTCGATCGGATGTCCCGGGTCCTTCAGACCGAAGGGAAGATCAAGCAGGCACGCCTCACGCTGCTCGTCCGCATCAAGAACATCCTCACACCCGAACAGCAGGAGAGTCTGCGAAAGCTCCGGGCCCAACCGTCGAGCGGCGTCCCCGAAGGGTGATCGACCGGCGCCGGAGCACGTGAAAGCTTGTGATTGTTAGGGCCACCAGATGAGGCCGACGCCGAAGCGGAAGGACGCCGCGTCGATATCGAGGTTCTGCAGTGCGGTGTCGCCGAGGTCGATCTCGGTGAACTTTCCCCCGGTCCACTTGAGCGACACGTCGAAGGCGAGCGACGGCTTGAAATACGTGGACAACCCCGTTCCCACGGTGAACGCGCCGCCGTTGAACGTCACGTTCCCGGCGTTCTGGCCGGCAAACTCCGCATCGCGCACGGTCACGGCCCTCGCCCCTACCGACGTCTCCACATACGGCACCCAGCGCCGCAGCGAATTGGCGAAGTGGAATCGCGCCCCCACCTCGGCGTGCGCGAGGTTCCACGATCCGACGATTGTCCCGGCCTCGCTGATGTCGATCTGCGAACCATCGATCTCCACGAAACCGGTGAAGATGCGATTGAAGCCGTAGCCCGCCCGCAGTCCAAGCCCCCCGCCAGACGACGCCTTCCCACCCTCGGGTGTTATGCTCGTCCCCAGAAGGTGCGCGCCGAGCGACCAACCGCGCGTGGTGGAACGCTGCGCCGTGGCGCTCGAGGCAGCCGAGAGCAGCGCGCAGGGGAGGAGTGCGGCGATGACGAAGCGGCGTGTGATGAATGACATGGCGTGCCCCTGCTGGGTCAGAATGGCGAAGGCCCCCCGGTGGGCGTGCCACCGGGGGACAGAGAAAGGTACGGGAGCTACGTCGTGCTGTCCGGTCATGCGGACGTCAAAGGATCCATCCGAGCAGGAGCAGCTGCTCGACCGGTCGCACCAGGTCCTCCACCATCGCGAAGACGTCGTCGACCGCGTGAAGCACCGCACGCACCACGCGCAGCTCCTGCTCGGTCACCGGCTGCCCGGAGGCGCCACGAAGCGTCGGGTTGCGCGCATCGCCCGAGACGGTCACGAAGGTTGCGTCGTTCAGGAAGATTGTGCCGTCGAGCGTTTCGCCGTCACCTTCGACGACCACACGAAACGACGTCGCGCCGTGACGCGCCGTGACGCTGATCGCGCCGTCGCCCTCCCTGCCGTCCTCAACGCCACGCACCGTCCCCTGGATGCGGAAGTTGCGGGCATGCACGCCGAGGTCGAAGTCGGCATCGATGAGCGACTTCCCGCCCTGATCCGTGCCGGTCACTCCGATGTCGAAGTCCAAGCGCGTGCCGTCATCGTCGGTCGCGAAGCCGCTGACCTCTATGCGTCCCGTTCCGTTGCCCGGGAGGACGCTGGTGCGATAGTCGATCCGCGTCGATCCCTGCTTGGTGACCACGAGACGCAGCACGATCGTCGCCCCTGCGCTCGATCCCTCGTCGAGCAGGTCGGCACTCCCGATCTCCCGAGCGGGAATGGGGTGACCGGAACCGTCCACCGCGTACAGAATGAACCGGACGCCGTTGCTCGGTGCCCCGGTGCGCGTGGGGTCGACGACGTAGTCGTCGCGGGCGGCGTCGTACACGAACGTCCGCCCGAGATGCGTCGGCGAGATGATGGTGCGCGCGAATGGCGATCCGGTGGCCACCACGCCCGTGCGCGAAGCTTCGGCCACCTCGCGCAGGAAACCGGCGAGGTACGCGCGCCCGCCGGCGGAGCTCGCGACTCCCGGAACGACGCGCAATGCGAGCACGGCAGTGCTGGCCGACAGCGGCGATCGTCCAGCCAGCGCCTGCAAGCCGGCCCACGTCTCGCTGGCAAAGACACCGTCCATCGCGCCGTAGTCGGCGAGCACGGCGGCCGCGTCCAGCTCGCCGCGCGCCGACGGACCGGTCGCGGGTTCGCAGGCTGCCGCTCCGACGAGCAGCGTCGTCCCGAGCATGGCCAGGGCACGCCTGCATCGAGTCGTTGGGGAAAACAACATGATCGATCCTCCGGTAGCGTCACATGGGGTGGGACGTGGTCCAGCTCAACGTGTGTGAGCATGGGTGACCCCGGGGAGGCGATCATATGACAGCGATGCGGATGCGACGACCGGTCGTGGCATGCATGCATGCTCGCACGCATGCTCGAATGGATTGGAAAGACGACGGCTTCGTGTCTGGGCGTCGTGGCGCGAGATTTCGCCGTGCCCTGACGCGGTGCTGACGTGGTTCTGAGGCGGTGCTATCGCGCCTGCCGGCGTACCCGATCCGGGACGCGTTAGGCAACGACGGCAGGCGCACGAGCTGTCTCGGTGAAGTGGTGCCCTGGCAGTTGTGCGGACAAGCCGCCAGGGCGTCGGCTTGCTCGTCCGCAGGGCGCCACCTACTCTCCATCAGCCTGCGCTCTTGCCCATCCCACGGAGCCCGATCACGGAGCCCGATCATGGAGCACCTCCCCGCTCATCTGCGGCGCCGAGACTTCGTTCGCCTGTCCGGCCTCGCTGCTGTGGCCCACGTTCTTCCCGGCGCCCCGCCGAACGCGACAGGTGCCGATCCGACTGACCTCGCGGAGTGGTCATCGCTCTCGGCCGAACACGCCGCCCAGGACGACGCATTCTGGCAACGTGTGCGAGCGCTCTACACGCCACCGGACGGATTCCTCGATTTCGACAACGCCAACGCCGGCGCGGTCCCGGCGAGCGTGGTGTCGTCGTACGTCAGGCACGTGCGCGACCTCAACGGCGCGCCGAACGTCTTCTATCCGCGCCTGAACAATTACATGGAGACGTACGACCGTCTCGCGGCGCTGCTCGATACCACCACGGACGAAATCGCCCTGCTCCCGAACGCCACGACGGGCCTCAACAGCGTGCTGCGAGGATTTCCCTTGCAGCCGGGCGATGAGGTGCTCGTCACCAACCATGAATATCCCGACATGGTGGAGACACTCGCGCTGCGCGCTCGGCGCGATGGGATCGTCGTCCGCACCGTGGCGGTCCCCGATCTCGAGGAGAATGCACTTCGCCTTGTGGACGCGATGGAGCGGACCATCACGCCGCGCACCAAACTGATGCTGGTATCGCACACCAGTGCATGGACCGGGGAAGTCCTGCCGGTGAAGGAGGTCTGCACCGCGGCGCGCGCACGAGGTGTCGCGGTGCTGGTCGATGCGGCGCAGAGTCTCGGGTATCTCGACGTGACGTGCAATAGATGGGGATGCGACTTCATGGCCGCGTCGCTGCACAAGGGTATGGGGGCGCCGCTCGCGACCGGCGTCCTCGTCATGCGCAAGGAATGGATCGGTCAGGTCGAGCCGTTGCACCCGCCGACGTGGGACACGAGCAAGTATCCCATCGACCAGTACGCGTGGACGGGAACCGCGAACGTCGCCGCCACGGCCGCCATCGCGGACGCGATCGCGGTGCAGCAGCAAATCGGAATCGCCCGCAAGCGTGCGCGCCTGCAGCGGCTGGCGTCCTACTGGCACGAACGCGTGCGCGACGTCCCGGGTCTCAGCCTGCTCACGCCGCCGGCCCCGTCCCGCTCCTTTGGCTTCTCGTCGTTTGCCATCGACGGCATTCCGTCGCGCGAGGTGGCCGAACGCATGCGGAGGGACTACAAGATCCTCGTGCAGGACAAGGCTTCGCGACCGCATCGCCCGGTCGAGAACGCCGTGCGCGTCTCGCCACAGCCCTATACCACTTGGCGCGAACTCGATCGTCTAGTGGCGGCCATCACCACGATCGCACAGGGACGGGCGTGACGCGCGAGGCCCCGTGACGGCGTGCCATCATTTCGCCGCTTGCTTGCGCGCGCGTCGGGGAGACTGGGGTCGTGCAATTGCTCGCCAGCCGCCGGATTGCCGCCCCGTATAGGGCTGCGGAGAGCCTCGAAGGCTATCATTGCTCTTCCAGCCCGAGCGTGCCCCCCTCGCCGGCTAGCTCCGCTGGTGGAGGCATTCATTAAAGGCGCGCGCGCGGAGTGATGGGTCAGCATCGCTACGTGCAGGGGTGGTATCGTGGTGATAAAGCATCACCCATCTGCGTCTACTGTCACCGGCACTAAAACCCCTCGCCCCCGCCTCACATGTCGTTTCATCGATTCCTCGGCGCCGCTGCCGCGATTTTCGTCCTCGCGGGATGTGGTCGCGGCGAGCAGTCCGCGGCGGACTCCACTGCGATGATGGCCCTTCCGAGCGTGAGCGCCCTGCCCGAGACGGGGGCGATGGCTCCCGACGCCTCCGCTCCGGCACTAATCGACGTAATCCCGGGAACCGCCGCCCCCATCACCGGCGCGATCATCGAAGTGAAGATGATCGGCGATGCGAAGGGCTTCCGGTTTGAGCCGAGTCACGTCACGGCGAAATCGGGGGACGCGGTCAAGTTCGTGCTCATCTCCGGCGGTCCGCACGAAATCGCCTTTGACCTCGATCAGGTCCCCTCGCAGTCGCGCAGTCAGCTACAGATCAACATGCCCAATTCCACCGACGGAAAGTCGCCTCTGCTTTCCGGCGCCAAGGAGACATGGACGGTCTCGCTCGGCGCTCTCAAGCCGGGCCGCTATCCTTTCGTCTCGACGCCGCGGCTGCCGCAAGGGATGAAAGGGGAGATCGAGATCCAGTAGGCGAGGTCGATGCCGCCCACCGGGACTCACTCGCGCGCGGCGTTCGCCACGCGCCGCCTCCGCTCCGCTCCGCGGGCGGCCTGGTTCGGCGCGCGTGCCCGGAATGCGATGAAGCGTCCGTGGAGACTGCTTGGCGTAGGCGGTGGGATTTTCGTCGTGGTGATGCTCTCCTACCTCTTCCTTCCGGCGGGTGCGCACGGCGTGGTCAAGCTCATCAGCCGAGACCAGATCGAGTGGAGAGACACGATAATACTCGCCGCTCGCGAGACGAACGCACGGAGACGTTTGGCCGCTGCAGATAGCGCACTGGCGCAGACACGCGCCACGAGTGCCACCTTGCTGGCGCTATTAGCGCCGGAGCCTGTAGCGCCCGCTGAAGCGCTTCGCGACACCACGAGTGAAGATGTTGGGGCGCTGCGCGCGCTGATACTTCGAGCCGAGAGCGCCCCGCTTCCCCAGTCCTACCGCGCGCTCGCCAGTTCATCCTTCCTCCGCGGCGACCGCCGCGTCGCCGCGATCGCCGACTCGATGACCATGATCGAGCGTGAACGCGACGAGCTCGGTGGTGGGGCCACCGTCGATCCCGTCTACGTCGCGCTTACGACGCAGGCGAATGAGCTCGGGCGGCGCATCAGCCAGATCGCGCGGATCCGGCTCGAGGTCGTTGAGCGTGAGGCAGCGGGTGGATCGGTGACGGCGCAGGCCCGGCGGGATACGGCGGCCCTCTCTCTCCCGGACTCCGTGCCGGTGGTGCGGGCGCGGCAGGAGAAATTCGCGGCCTACGAGATCGCGCGCCGCTCCCTCGAAGGCGCGCGCGCCGATAACGCCGCGGCCGACGCCGAGGCGGCGCTCGAACGGGCGCAGGTTCAAATGGCACCGATTCCCGTCCTGCTGGTTGGTGCCATGATCCTCGCAGCCGCCTTCGCCTTCGCCCTCTCAATGCTCGATGAGATGCGCAGCCCCAGGGTGGCCGACGGCGCCGAGGCGGAACGGTTGACCGACGTACGCGTCCTGGGGGTCGCTCGGAGGCGCACCGTTCCCGCCGATCGCCTGCGCCGTGCCGCCGACAGCACCGTCCCCACCTCGCTCGATCCGACTTTTGACGGCTACCGCGTGGTGGCGTGGCACCTGTCGTCGCAGTGGCCGAAGGACGGGATTGTCACGGTGACCGGCGACGACATGATGGTTGCCGCTACCGTGGCTGCCAACCTGGCTGCGGTAATGGCGAACGACGCCCGCGTCACCCTGCTTATCGACTCCGACCTCGCGCTTGAGCCGGTGCGCACCGTCCTCGCGCTTCCGCGATCTCCCGGGCTGGTCGCGGTCCTCGAGAACCGGCGGCGCTGGTCCGAGTCACTGATCGGGGTCCCGGTCGGTCGGGGACGCACGCTCGACATCCTCCCGGCTGGGGTGCGCGCCACCCCGCTCGGCCCGGCCGAGTCGCAGGCGCTGGTCGGGGAGATCCAGCGCGCGGCGCGGCGCCACGATGCGACGATCGTGGTCGCCCCGCTCGCCATGGTCAAACGCTTCCGTGCAGGCGACGACGTCGTGGTCTGCACGACGCAGACGCGCACGCGCGTCTCCACGCTGGCGCGCACCGTGGCCTCGCTCATCGACGAGGGGGCGCGGGTGCGGGGAGTGGTGCTCTGGTCAGGCGCCCTGCCGGCGATCCCGCGCGACGAGCCAGCCGCCCTCAACACACCCGTCGCCTAGGTATCCACAGCATGTTCGCCGATACGCTGCTTGCCGCCGAGCGCGGGCACCTCCTCCGACTGGCGCTGTGGGGCGTGCTGAGCATCCTGACGGGGAGCGTTGTCTGGACCACGTTGGCCGTCCGTCGACTCCGCTCCCCGCTGCTCACGCATTTTGCCATCCAGACGGCGGCGTGGGGGGCGGTCGACCTCGCGATCGCAGGGGTGGCGTGGCGGACGCTCGCTCTGCGCGACCTGGCGGGTGCGATCGCGCTCGATCGCTTCCTCTGGTTCAACATCGGTCTTGATGCGGGGTATGTCGCCGTCGGCGTCACCCTCGCGATCGTCGGATGGCGCCTCGCGCGCTCGCTCGGGATGGTCGGAGCGGGGATCGGCGTCATAGTGCAGGGAAGCGCGCTGGCGCTGCTCGACCTCCTGCTCGCGTCGATGATCACCCGCGGGTAAGTTTCCCCCCCCCGCGTCACCGCCTTCCCGGTCGCTCCTGCATGACAGTCATCGGTTACTCCGACCGCATCAACCACGCGCTGGCGTTCGCTGCCAAGCATCACGATCAGCAGGTGCGCAAGGGGACGCGTCTCCCCTACCTCACGCACCCCGCCAACGTCGCGCTCATCCTCACGCGCTACGGCCAGTCGGACGACACGGTGATCGCTGGCATCCTCCACGATGTCATCGAGGACACGGTGCGCGAGGCGTACACGCGGGAGATGCTCGAGCAGCGTATCAGCGACAAGTTCGGCGCCGAGATCCTCGCCACCGTGCACCAGGTGACGCACCGTCGCGTGGATGACGACGACGTCGAGCTGTCACCTAGCGACCGGAAGCAGGACTACCTGCACCGGCTCGCCGGCGCCTCGGATGCAGCGCGATGGGTCTGCGCCGCGGACAAGGTGCACAATGCCGCTACCATCGTCGCCGACCTGCGTCGTACCGTGGATCCCGACTCCGTCTGGGGCCGCTTCAAGGTCGGTAAGGAGGGGACGGTCGCCTGGTACCGCGCCGTCTACGAGCGCCTGCGGACGCTGGGCTTCGATGCGCCGATCATGGCGGAGCTGGAAGGGGTGGTGGTGGAGCTGGAGGAGGCGTAAAGAGACGGGAGACGGGGGACGTGGGACGGGAGTGCGAACGGCGCCGGAGGGTAAGCGTTCAACCCGCACGTGTTGACACGGCGTCTGTCAGGCGTGCGGACGAGCGGGTGTCGCGACCGGGTGTTAGAGCCGGAT
>JBDTUA010000081.1:0-15491 GCA_040007995.1 Gemmatimonadota bacterium
GCTCCTCCGACTTCCTCAGCGGCTTCCAGGCGACCGCATCTCACAACGCGATGCCAGGATCGCAGTGCTCCATGTATGTAGGTCGCGAGACGATCCTCGGTACTCCCTCGGGCGAGATCATCTGCGGACCGGCGCTCGGCACAGGACCCGGCACCGGAACTCCGAGCCCCTCGAACTAGCACTTCAGAAAGCGCCCGACGCATCATTGGCCGAATCGCGACGCCCCCCCCTCCGCGGGGCGTCGTGCCGTGACACCACACACGCTGCGAGCGTGGCGACGGCAGTCGACCGGCGCAGAGGCGCTAGCGATCGCTTCGGAGGATCACCAGCCGCTCAGCGGTATGGGTGATCGAGAAGGCGGCGACCTTGTTGTCCACGAGCCCCGCTCGACGCGCCGCGGCAAAGACGTCGATGTCGCGCAGCGACGCCTCCTTTCCCTTGCGACGCACCACCCAGATCGCGCCGTTCGGTACGAGCGTGTCACGCAGCGCCCCGAGACGATCGAGCCCCTTGAGCGTCTCGACGCCGAAGAAGACCAGGTCGGCATGACGCGTCGTCCGCGTCGAAAAAGCACCGATGCGTCCCTCGAGCTGACTCAGAAAGTCGGGGTCTCGCACCGATAGCACCACCACCTTCATCCCCTCCTTCACACCGAGCTTGTCGAGCAGGTTGCGCGGGTTCCGGATCTTGGCCAGCCACTTTCCCGCGGTCCCCGCGGGGAGTCGCAGCGTCAGCGTCGCGCTGGAGGTCTCGATGAGCAGCGCGTCTTCGCGGGCGTCGGCTCGCGTCACGTCGGCGAGCATGACCTTCACACGCTCGTCTCCAGCGCGAAAGAGCAGGTGGTCGGATTCGAGCAGTGCCGTGCCGGGCGCGGTGCGGCGGTCGCGCTCGAGGGTGCAGGGGGATTCGGAACCCATAGGGAGAAGACGAGAAGACGAGAAGACGGGAAGACGGGAAGACGGGAAGACGACTGGGGGATTCTGGAGTCTATACCCTTGGGGGGGAACCTCTTTGCCTCTTGGGAATAGCACGCTCAGACGGGGGGTGATCCTCCGCTCCCTTCGCCCTCCCCCCATGTGAGCGAACTGCTGGCGCGCGTTCAGGCTGCCGTCGGAATCGGATACCGCGTCGAGCGTGAGTTAGGCGGCGGGGGGATGAGCCACGTCTTCGTGGCGACCGAAATGGCGCTCGGGCGATCCGTGGTCATCAAACTGCTCGCGCCCGAGCTCACCAGCGAACTGCTCGCCGAGCGTTTCCGCCGCGAGTTTCAGGTCACCGCAGTGCTCGGCCAGCATCCGCACATCCTCCCGGTTCTGTCCACCGGGACGAACGACGGGCTGCTCTACTTCATCACCCCGTTCATCGAAGGCGAGTCGCTGCGGCACCGCCTGCATCGCGAGGGGCGCTTCCCGGTCGAGGATGTGGTCCGCATCCTCGCCGAGGTGGGAAGCGCGCTGGCCTTTGCGCACGAGAAGGGGATCGTGCATCGCGACGTGAAGCCGGAGAACGTCCTTCTCTCCGACGGTCACGCGATCCTCGCCGATTTCGGAATCTCCGCGGTCTTGTTGCGCCCGAATACGCCGCCGCCCGATGGTGCAGCGCCGCGGCTGACGGATTTCGGGATGGCGGTGGGAACGCCGGGCTACATGTCGCCCGAGCAGGCGGCTGGCGACAGTGTCATCGATGGCCGCTCGGATTTGTACTCGCTCGCCGTGATCGGCTACGAGATGCTGACCGGACGTCCTCCGTTCACGGGCGCGACGGCGATGGAGGTCATGAACGCGCACGTGAACAGCACGCCGCGTCCAGTGGAGTCGTTGCGCCCGGACACGCCACGTGCGCTGGCGACCGTCCTCAAGCGGGCGCTCGAAAAGAGCCCGGCTGATCGTTTCCAGCGGGCCGACGAATTCGGCGCTGCGTTGATGCCGTCCTGGTCCGGTCGCGGGAAAGCGTACCGCGCGCAACCGCGGCGCTGGCCATGGATCGCCGCCGCCGCAGTCTTGCTGCTGGCGATCTGGGGTTATTCACGATCCTCGCGTCAGGAGACATGGACGAGCAACCCGGATCTGGTCGCCGTCGCGCCATTCGAGGCGGTGGGAGCGGACTTGAGCGTCTGGCGCGAAGGGTTCGTCGACCTGCTCTCCAACAACCTCGATGGTGCCGGACCGCTGCGGAGCGTTCCGCCAACCGTCGTCGTTCGGCGCGCGCCACCGCGCATGGATCGCAACGGAGCTCGCCAGCTCGCCGAGCGCACCGGAGCGGGGATCACGATCTTCGGGAGTCTCATTGCGTCGGGACCCGACTCCGTCCGGGCGTCAGCGACGATCGTGGAGACGGCGACGGGTAACGCGACCGACGTGCAGTTGCGTGACGACGTGTCGCACATCGACCGGCTCGCCGATTCGCTGTCGGTGGCGATCCTGCGCGAACTGGGACGGACACGCGCGATCGGCGCGACGCGGCTCGCCTCGCTTGGCTCCACGTCGCTCCCGGCCCTCAAGGCGTACCTGCAGGGAGAGCAGTTCTACCGACGCAGCGACTGGGACTCGGCCGCCGTGCATTACCAGCGCGCGATCGCGCTCGATTCCACCTTCGCCCCCGCGCTGCGACACCTGAGCAACGCGCTCGGCTGGCGCCTGACGCCCGACCTCGAGCTCTCGCACGACGGGTACGCGTACGCGCTCCGCGCCGGGACGCTCAACCGGGGGCTGACGCCGAGAGAGAGCGTGCTGGTCGCCGCCGATTCGATGTTTGCCGCGTTGCAGCTGTCGAGTCCCAAGCGCCCGATGCCGGGACGTACCGCTCTCGTCCAGCGCGTCACCTCGCTGCTCGACGAGGGCGTGCGGCGCTTTCCCGACGACCCGGAGATGTGGTTCAAGTTCGGCGATGTGCAGTATCACTTCACCCGCTGGCTTCTCCCGTCGCGAAGCACGATGCGCACGGCGCGCGACGCCTTCGAACGCGCGATCGCCCTCGACTCGGCGTTCGCGCCGGCCTACATCCACCAGATGGAGCTCGCGGCCCACGACCAGGACGTCGTGGCCATGCGCCTGTCGGCGACGGCATACCTCGCCCTCGACCCGAACGACGTGCACGGACGCAGCGTGCGCCTGGTGCAGCAGCTGATGGACCCGAGCCAGCGCGCCTCCCTGCCAGGGGACTCGGTGGTCGCGAGCGCCGGGGCCGAGGTGCTGCAGGCCGCGTACGGAATGCTCGGTCCACTGATGGACTCCGCCGAGACGCAGGTGTCGATGTCGCGCACGCTGTTCGAGGCATCGCGCAAGGGGCGGGCACCGGCCGTGCTGTCGCGCGACGCGCGGGCGTCGTACGCGGGGGCGCTCCTGCTGCGCGGGCACGTGGCGCAGTCGCTGGCACTCGCCGACACGAGCCAGTGGCTCCCACTCTTCGAGGCCGCCTTCCTGCGCGCCACCCCCAGCGACAGCGCCAGCCGGATCTTCGATCGCTGGCTCGCCGACCCCAACTCTTCGCAGCGCGTTGCCGTCGGCGCGGTCTACTGGTCGTTGAGTGGCGACACGGCGCGCCTGCGCCACGCGATGCAGCTGGCGAGCACTGGCCACCTCCCGAACTTCCCCGCTGGCCTGATCCCGGGCATGCAGGCGATCGCCCGCGGCGACACCACGGCGGCGATCGGTGCCCTGACGCTCCCCGATTCCGCCTGCGCCGGCTGGTGCTGGGAAGCCCGGCTTCCGCTGGCCTTCCTCCTGTCGGCGCGCCATCGCGACCAGGAGGCGGCCGCGGTGCTCGACCAGGATTTCCTCGCCTGGCCGGCGCTCAAGGTCATGTGGATGCTGGAACGCGGACGGGTGAATGAACGCCTGGGGGCTCGACCCAAGGCGATCGACGCGTATCTCTATGTGGCCAACGCGTGGCGCCACGCCGATCCCTCGCTCCTGTCGTACGTGACGGAGGCCCGCCGCGGACTGGCGCGTCTCAGCAGCGACCCCTCGCGAAGCTGACCTCTCCTTCGTTCCCGCATGCGCATCGCCTTCGTCACCTATCGCGCCCTCCCACAACTCAGCGAGGACGACCGTCTCGCCGTCACCGAGCTGCGGCAACATGGCGTGACGGTCGAGAGCGCGGTCTGGGACTCACCCCTCGTCGACTGGCAGCGATACGATGCGCTGGTGATCCGGTCCACCTGGGACTACACCGAACGTGCCGATGCCTTCGAGGCGTGGCTGGCGCATGTCGAGCACGTCGGCATCCCCCTCTGGAATCCGCCCGGGCTGGTGCGCTGGAACATGGACAAGCGCTACCTGCTCGACCTCGCCACCCGCGGCGTGAGCACCGTCCCGACGATGGTGGTCGAGCGCGGCTCGGACGTCTCCCTCGCCACGGTGGTGGGCGAGACGGGATGGGAGTCCCTGGTCTACAAGCCGTCGATCGCCGCGTCGGCGGCGCGCGTCGCCCGCGTTGCAGCCGGCGACTACGACACCCACGAACCGGCGTTCGGTCAGCTCGTGGCGGAGCGTGACATGCTCGTGCAGCCCTTCCTTCCGGAGATCGTCGCGGAGGGCGAGTGGTCGCTGCTGTTCTTTGGTGGACAGTACAGCCACGCCGTGAAGAAGCGGACCGCCCACGGCGATTTCCGGGTCCAGCGTGAACTCGGCGGGAGCCTCGTCGCCGAAGTCCCGCGGGCGGCGTTGATTGCACAGGCGGAGTCGATCGTCGCGCAGCTGCCGGGGACGTGGCTTTTTGCGCGGGTGGATGCATGCGAGCGCGATGGGGGGCTCCTCCTGATGGAGCTGGAACTCATCGAGCCCGACCTCTTCCTCGGCTATCACAGCTCGGCGCCACGCCGCTTTGCCAACGCGCTACGCCAGCTCGTGGCCGGCAGGCGGACGCCGATCGCCTTCACCCCGCGATCAGTAACGCCGCCCGACGGTCCACGCGCGTAGCGGGCAGCCGCACGGCTGCGTGCGGGTGCACTGCGCACGCGCGGTCACCAAGCGGTCAGGACGTCCCCTCACTCCTACGCGTTCGTAGTGCCATCGTCGCGCGCGGCCGGGCATCTTTGGCGGCATGATCCCGTCCGCCCCGCTGGTACGACTGGCCGTCCGGCTCCTCGGCGTCATACCGGTGGCTCCCGTGCGCTGGGTCGCGCGAGGCGCGGGATCGCTGGCGTACCTGCTCGCGGAACACCGGCGCGCGACGCTGCTCGAGAACCAGGCGGCGCTCGTGCCTAACGCCTCCCCCGCCGAACAGCGTCGGCGCGCCAAGCGCACCTTCCGGAACCTCGTCGAAGCAGCGGTCGACCTCTGGCGACTTCCCTCGATGCCGCGCGACGACTTCCTGGCGCTCGTGGAGGTCGAAGGGCGCGAACATCTCGATGCGGCGATGGCGATGGGAAAAGGGGTGGTCGCCGTCACGCCGCACCTCGGCCCGTACGAACTGGGGGGAGCCTGGCTGGCGCAGGCCGGGTATCCCGTGCATGCCATGGTCGAGGTCCTCGATCCCGAGCTCAACGCCGCGCTCGCCCTCTATCGGGAGGCGACCGGGATGAAGCTGATCTCGCGCAACTCGGGGGTGCGCGCCTCGTTGCGCCTGCTGCGCGAGCGGCAGATCGTCCTGCTCGTCGCCGACCGCGTCGTCGGCGACGGCACGGACGGGGTTGTGGTCCCGTTCGGCGACGGATGGCGAGCGGTCCCGACCGGACCTGCGGCGCTGGCGCTGGCGACCGGGGCGCCGATCGTGGTCGGGTACATCACCCGGAATCCCGCTCGTAACACCCGCTATCTTGTCCGGCTGGAACCCCCGATCTTTCCGCAGGACACCGGGGACGCGCACCACGATCGTCAGGCCCTCACCCGCAGGGTCGCCGAGCGGCTGTCGCTGGCGGTGCAATCGCATTCCGATGAGTGGTTCGTATTCCAGCCCGAATGGATCCGACGTGACGCTGCGCCCAGAGACTGACGCCGTGGAGGTCGACCCGGAAGCCGATGCGAGCAGCTTGTCGCCCGGGGGACCAACGCACCCCGGGTCGGGTGGCGAGCACGCCGGCGCCGGGCCCGCCGTTGCGGCTGCCGATCCGGCCGAACTGGCGCCGACGATGGCGACCGTGCTTCGCAAGCCGCGGTTTGCCTTCCTCGTCGCGGGGCAGACGATCTCGCAACTCGGCGACAAGCTGCACCACATGGCGCTCATCGCCCTCGTCGGCGCCGGCGCGTCGACGAACACCGGCGGCTTCGAATTGGCCAAGCTGTCGGTCGTATTCACCGCGCCGGTGATCCTCTTCGGACCGGTGGCCGGCGCCCTGGTCGACCGGCTCGACAAGCGTGCGGTAATGATCGTCTGCGACGCCCTGCGAGCGCTGCTCGTGGTCACCATCCCGTGGCTGTACATGACGACGGGGCATCTCTGGCCGGTTTACGTGGTCGCGTTCCTGGTCTTCCTGCTCGGCGTTTTCTTCAACGCCGCGAAGATGGCGCTCATTCCCGAGTTGGTGCCGCATGGGCAGTTGCTGCCGGCGAACGCCGCGCTGACGTTCATCGGGCGGTTCGCAACGGTCGGGGGGATCGTCGGTGGCGGGGTGATCATCGGGCTCGCATTCTGGCGCCGTTTCGGATGGAGTGACTACGCGGCTGGCTTCTATCTCGATGCCACGTCGTACTTTATCTCCGTGGTGACGCTGCTCGCTATCACGCTCGCGTCCGGCCAGGTCCCAGTGCCGAGGCAGGCGGGTGCACGCGCGGAGGGGAGGGCGGTGAAACGGAGCTTCGGGAGCCTCGTAGGAGACGTCATCCGGACGCTGACGGTGATCCGGCACGATCGCACGATGCGCTTCGTCTTCGGCTCGCTCGTGGCCCTCGCCCTCTTCGCGAGCACCGTGTACGTCGCCATGACCTACTCGGTGCAGACGGTGATGGGGCGCGGAACTCGTGGTGTGGGGTATCTGGGGGGAATCCTGGGAGGAGGCATGATCGTGGGTTCGCTGCTCGTGGGAACGATCGGCAGCCGATGGGACAAGCGGCAGACGATCCAGATCGGGAACTCGATCATCGGCTTGCTGATGATTGTCGGCGGGATCTTCTTTTCGTTCGGGGTCTTTGCGCCGGTTGCGTTCCTCGGTGGAGCGCTGCTCGCGCCGGTGATGGTGTCGCAAGACACGATGTTGCACGAGAACGCCCCGCCCGATGCCCGGGCGCTCATATTCTCCACGAAGGATCTCATCCTGGGAGGCGTCTTCATGCTGTCGGCGCTGGCGGTTGGTGGGACGATCTACCTGCTGGGCCGCTTCGGCGTCGAGCAGCCGTATCGCTGGGCGCTGTCGGGCGTTGGGCTCGTCATCTTCTCGACGGGCATCGCCGGACGACTCTCCTCCGTCGCCGACCGACGTCGGGTGCGTGGCGCCTGAGGCGCCATCACCCGACGTCTTCCCTGGACAAGCACAACCCCACATCTCCCACCGCATGCGGATCATACAGGTCTCACCCTACAGCTGGGACGCCCCCGGCGGCGTGCAGATCCATATCCGGCAGCTCACCCGGCACCTGCAAGAGCGCGGTCACGACGTGCTGGTCCTTGCACCTGGCGACTCGCCCGGCGTGCACGGCCATGTGCACATCGTCGGGCGCACCTTCTCGACCTTCTCCAACGGCTCCGAGGCGCGGATCTCGGTCTCGCCCCGTACCCTCGGCAACCTGACGCGCGAGATGCGCGCCTTCATGCCCGACGTCGTGCACGTGCACGAGCCGTTCTGCCCCGCCATCGGACTCACCGCCGTCTGGTCATCGCCGGCGCCGGTCGTCGGCACCTTCCACTCGTACTTCGCCCGCGAGACCGTCGACGGGCGCCTGTACACCGCCGTCGCGCCGTTCCTGCGTCCCATCTGGCGGCGGGTGAACCGGCGGGTCGCGGTAAGCCAGGCGGCGCGTCATTCGGCGAAGGGTCGACTCGGGAAGGGCGACGTGAAGATCCTTCCCAACGGGGTCGAGGTGGAGCGCTTTGCGACCGCCACCCCCGCTCGCGACGTCCCCACCGGCCGCAATCTCCTCTTCGTGGGTCGGCTCGAGCCGCGGAAGGGACTCCCGTTCGCGATGCGCGCCTTCGCCCAGCTCGCCGACCGCTATCCCGACCTCAGTCTGATCGTGGTCGGCGACGGTCCCGAGCGCGATGCGATGTCGGCCGTCCCCGAGGCACTGCGTCCGCGCGTGCACATGATGGGGAAAGTCTCCTACGAAGCGCTGCCGAGCTATCACCGCGCCGCCGACATCTTCATCTCGCCCGCCACGGGGGCGGAGTCATTCGGGATCGTCCTGGTCGAGGCGATGGCCGCAGGGCTCCCGATCGTGGCCAGCAACATTCCCGGCTATCGCGAGGTCGCGCGCGACGGGCGCGAGTCGGTCCTCGTCACCCCGTCCAACACCGATGCCCTGGCCCAGGGGATCGCGCACCTCCTCGACCGACCGGCACTCGCGGCGCAACTCGGCGCCAACGGTTCGCAGCGGGCGCTCGACTATGCGTGGGACCACATCATCGACGAGTTGGAGCAGTTGTATGAGTCGCTGGCGGGAGTGCGGCGGCGGGAGCCAATCTTGACAGGAGTCTAGAGAAGACGAGAAGACGAGCAGACGAGAAAGCCGGTCAGCGGGGGAGCATGGCCATCAGGCGGGTGGTCATCGCGTCCCAGGTCCACTCGTTATGCACCCACTCGGCGCCGGCGGTGCCCATGCGGTGGGCGAGGGGGCGATCCGACAGAAGGCGGGCGAGGGCGTCGGCGATGAGTGCCGGCGAGTCCGGGTCGACGACCAGGCCGGTCTCGCCGTCCTTGACCGCCTCGGGGGCGCCGCCCGAGCGGCCCGCGACGACCGGCCGGCCGACCGCGGCGCCCTGCAGGAAGACGGCGCCTAACGCCTCGATGTCGAGCCCGCGCAGGCGGGAGCGGCACGGCATCGCGAAGACGTCGCCGGCGCGGAAGTGCGCCGGCAGCTCCGCATACGGCACCGCACCGGTAAAGATCACCCGGCCCGCCACGCCGGTGGTGCGCGCGAGCGCACGGAGCGTCGTTTCGTACGGCCCGCTGCCCACGATCATCAGGCGCACGTCGGGGACGGCGAGCGCGAGGCGTGGGAGGGCGCGGATCAGCATGTCCTGTCCCTTGCGCGCGACCAATCGCGAGACGCAGCAGACAACGGGCGCGTCGCCCAACCCGTGGCGCTCGCGCACCGCCACGTCCGACACCGCCGGATGAAACGCGCCCGTATCGATCCCCGAGGGGAGGAGCTGCATGCGCCCCTGCCAGCCGAATGCCGGCTCGAGCTTGCTGCGCGCCCAGCTGCTCACCGCCGTAAGGAGCGAGGCGCGCGCGCCGATGTGCCGCAACAGCCCGGGGACGAGTGCCCCGGTCAGCTCGAGCCCATGCGAGAAGCCGCCATACGGGATCGATAGTTTGCGACTGACGGCGGGTCCCATGTGCCCCAACGGCCACAGCGCGCCGAAGAGCACCACGTCGGGGCGTTCGCGGCGCAGTACGTCGTGCAGCTGGCGGCGGACGCCGGGGGTCGGGAGCATCATCCCGGTCTTGAGGCGGATCACCGGCTGCGGAAAATTCCGGTCGTACTCCGCCGCCCCAGGAAAGGTCGAGGCGAAGACCGTCACCGTCCCCGACGGAAAGCGCCGCACGAGCTGCGCCACGTAATCGTTGATCCCCCCGATTCGCGGGGGAAAGTCGTTCGTGACGACGCAGACGCGCACGCCTGGCGTCAGCAGGCAAGCACCGAGTTCACGTAGGCGCCCTCCCCCGTCACGTCGCGCTCGATCATCGACAGCAACCACGCCGGAAAGTCGGCCGTGATGTCGGCCGACGGCAGCTCGATCTCGGCCAGGACCAGCTCGCGATCGGTGAACTCATCGATCTCCCAATGCAGCGACCCTTCGGCGACGACGTGCCGCCGCTTCTCCACCCGCCGACCTTCCGTGAGCGGCCAGAGCGCCTCGAACACGTCGCGCGTGCATTCCTCTTCCAGTTCGGTGCGCACCATCCCCGTCCCCGACTTCACGGTGCGGAAGAAGCGCTCCATCCCCTCCGATCGCACGCGGCGCAGCCGCTCGATCAGCCGCGTCCCCGGGAGGTAGCCCTGCGTGATCTCCTTGATCTTTGCCTCGGGCATGGACTGCGGCATCCCGCGCAGCAGGTACTTCCGTTCGATCTCCACGCCGCTGCGGGCGCGGACGTCGAGCTCCAGCGCGATCGCCTCCACCCCTTCGAAGAGGGGAGCGAGCGCCTCCCCGCTCCAATCACGCTCGATCCCGGCGAGTGCGGCAGACGCGCGCGCCACCACGTGGGCGTGAATCGCCACGAGCCCGGCACGCGGACTCCGCCGGTGCGAGCGCACCGGCGCGTCTCCCTCCGCAGACGATGCGGCGACGAGCAGCGCGGCCGCCTCCTCGTGCGTGACGCGCTCCACCGCCGATGCGACCACGCCCTGCCAGACGTGGGTGTCGTGGAAGTCGCCTAACGCATCCTGCAGGCGCTTGAGTCGGGCGAGCGTCGCGCTCCCCTCCGTCACATGCGGGACGATCGGCTCGAGCACGTAGCGCAATCGCTTCCCGGCGATTCGGGCTCGGTGCGCCGCCTTGTCGTCGTGTACCGTGCGGACCGCCTCGAGCCGACGCCGCAGCGTCGCCGCGAGCGAGCGCACGAGCACCGACATCGCCCCGGCGAACGTGGCCTCGCGCGAGCCCTCGTGTACGTGCATGCGCACGCGATACACCATGAGTCGCTGCTCCAGCAGGTCCCGCGCGCGCGCGAAGTCGCGCGCGACTTCCTCCTGCACCTCCACGTCGGCCGCCGCCTTCTGCTCGCGGAGCGTTCGCACAAGCCACGTCGCCCCGACGCGCTGGCGCGCCGTCAGCGATGCCTTCTCCGACTCGAGCCACCCGATGAACACCTCGGCGTCCCGCCCGTGGTTGGTCGAGTCGGCGAGACGGGCGAGCCACTTGTTCGCGCGCTTTGGCACCGCGCGGCCGAGCAGGTCCCCGTGTACCTGCAACCAGCTGCGCAGACGGCGCACCGCGACGCGGAAATCGTGCAACGCCTCGGGGTCGTCGGGTTGCGATAGGCGCTCGCGATGCGCCGCGGCGTCGGCCAGCAGTGCCAGCGCCACGAGGCGCACGGCGCGCCCCTCGGTGTCGTCCAGGATCGTCTCGGGAAAGCTGGCCACCGCCTCACTCCGCCATGATGCGCAGCTGCCCGGGGGTCACGAACCAGTGCAACTTGCCCTGGCCGGCGGCCGGCTTCCCCTCGAACTCGATCAGCGCGACGCCCCCCTTCTTGAAGAGGAGGCGCTGTGCGTCGCTCCCCGCCACGCACCACGTGACCAGCGCCCCGACGTGCGGCTCGTGCCCCACCACCGCGATCGTTGCATCTGGCGACTGCTTCGCCAGCCAGGTGATCACCTCGCGCGGGTGACGGTCGGGGCGCATGGCCTCCAGCGTCTCGATCTCGCGCAACTGGAACTCGTCGGCGACAATGCGCGCCGTCTGCTGCGCCCGCACCAGCGGCGACGACGCCAGCAGCTCGATGTGGGAGGCCGAGCGCCGCAGTCCCGCCGCGTTGCGCCGCATGCGGCGCTTGCCCAGCGGCGTCAACGGACGCTCGTCATCGTTAGAGCCGGAGCGAGCAAAGTCGTCGCGATCCTCCGCGATCGCGTGACGGATGACGAGCAGGTACATGGCAGTCTCCCCTGGCTACGGCTTGGAAGTGGCGGGTGGTGCGGATGCGGCCGGCGGCTTGCGCGTGAAGATGATGAAGTCGCCGCGCGCCGCGTTCTCCCCCGGCACGGCGGTCGCGAGTGTGTCGACCGGGATCGCGGAGAGGACGGTCCTCGCGACTCCCGGTCGCCGCCGCACCACACGGGCCGCCGTGCCAAGACCGTAGTCGGAATGGAAGGCGCCATCCAGGTGCAAGACGATGGCCCCCTCCCCCGCGCGCGTGAGCGCCGCGTCGATCGACTCGGCCATCGTCTCGTCCTTCACACACTGCGCCTCGTAGAAGCGGTCGGTCATGGCACGCATCGTCGCCGAGTCGGCGGCCGAGGCGGGCCCGTCGCCCGCGCTGTGCCCCTTCATCTGCTCGGCGAAGTTTGTGTAATAGGCGTCGCGCGGGCACGAGATCTCGCGTGCCACGAGCGCGCGGTCGGCGGAGGGGATCGTGTCCAGGACCGACAGTCCCTTGCGGCTGACGGCGCTCGCCAGGCGGCGCGGGATGTTCGACGCCACCACCGCCCACCCGCGCGCCCGCGCCAGCTCGACAAGCGCGCGGTAGTCCGTCGTGTATCGCTCCCAGGGGCGCGCGTGGGCGAGAAATTCCGCCTCGGTGATCCGCCCCGCGAGGTAGTCGTCGAGCACCCCCTGCACGTCGCGCTCGAACATCTCGAGTGAAAGCACCACCGGTCGCGCCCCGTTGCCAAGGGCCGCAAGGACCGACAGCTCGGCGCGATGCGTCGCCGGATCGTCGTGCTGCTCACCGAAGAAGACGACGTCGGCCCGCGACGCGGCGCGCATCATCGTTTCGAAGGTGACCTCGTGGCTCGGCGCGGCCGCGAAGATCCGGCTCTCGAGCGCGCGCGCGGGAGCGACGGCCGGTGCTCCCGGCCGCGCGCAGGCGCCGGCGAGCGGAACGACGACGGCGAGAGCGAGATGGGCGACGCGAGTGGCGCTGGGGCGCATGGAGCGTTTCGGCAGGGAAGGGTCTGGTGTCGACGAGCGCGGACAGCGCGTTCTGCGAGTCTCGCGGGTGGGGCGTTCGAGGTCAATCGGCTAATGCCCGCCGCGAAGTACGGCGGTCGCCGCGACGCCGGCCATCACGTAGAGCACGCGCTGGCCGGTATCGCCGGCAGCCAGCCGCCCCCGCTGCGCCACAAGGATCGCACCGGCGAGATACAGGAAGTTCCCGGCCGCGAACGGAACAAGCAAGGCGCCGAGTCGCTGGGCTCCCGTCCCCACGAGCAGGACGAGCGTCGCCCCGAGCAGCGCGAGCACACCGGTCCCCGCATTGACGAGGATCGCTCGGCGCGGCGACATGCCGGCCTCGACGCACAGGGCGTAGGTCCCCAGCTCCCGGGGAAGTTCATGCAGCGCGATCGCGGCGCCGGTAAACATCCCGAGAGAGGGATTGGTGACGAACGCGGTTGCGATCAGCGCTCCGTCGATCGTGTTGTGCAGCGCGTCGCTGGCGATCCCGAGCGGCATGAGATGTCCCACATGTCCGTGCGGGGCGTGCGGGGGGTGCGACGCGGAGGGGCGCTCGAGGGCATGGATCAGCCGCTCGAGACCGCCGAGTGCGAGGACGCCGAGCGCGACGAGGGTCGCCACGCGCAGCGGTGAGGCTTCGCGGAGCGCATCCGGGATGAGGTGGAAGCTCGCCGCCCCGAACAGCGCCCCTGCCGCGATGAGGATCAAGCGGGGGAGGAGGGCGGAGGTCACGGCGGGGCGCGTCGCCAGCCACCAGGTGGCGAGCAGGGGGAGCGCGCTCGCGATGGCGACGGCGAGCAGGCTCGCCCCCCAGACAGACTGGGAGGCCGTCATGCGAGGCATCCGGCGCAGCGTCCATAGAGCACGACCTCGTGCCCTTCAACGGCGAAGCCAGTTGGGGCGAGTCCCGAGAAGTCGCCGGGGCACCCGTCCACCTCGAAGACCTGCCCGCAGGCTCGACAGCTGAAATGATGATGGTGATCGTGGTGCGCGAGTTCGTATCGCGGGGTATCACCCGGAAGCTCGACCGTAACCACTTCGCCAGACTGGATGAGCCACTTGAGGGCACGATAGACCGTGGCGAGCCCGATCCCCGGCGCGCTGCGATCGGACGCAGCATGGATTTCCTGCGCCCGCATGGGGATGCGGGTCGATTCGAGTGCGCGGCGGACCGCCAGCCGTTGCCGAGTGGTGCGTTCTTGTGGCATCAGACAATAATGATAACGCATTCTCAGTTGAGCGGGAGACTCCCCTTGCGACTCGCACGCGCTAGCGTTCCCCTCATGGCCGTCAGGGGTGACCGAGACATGGACGTGAGGCGTCGCTTTCGCGCGCGCGTATTTTGCGCGGTGGGGGCGTGGCTCTGCCTGCTCGCCGGCTGCGATCGTCACCCCGAGATTGACGCGCCCCCCCCCGATACGCTTGGGGAACTGAGTGAGGAGGTCCTCGAGATCCCGCCCTCGATCGTGCAGTCGGAGATCCGGTACGACCTCGCTCCGGCGCTTGCGGCGCTGGAGAAGGCGGTCCCGCGGACCTTCGGCGACATCGAGCAGCGGCTGGACGTTCCCAGCAACGGTCGGATGCACGTCGCTTTTTCGGCGACGCGGTCGCCCTTCACGATCTCGGTGGACTCGCAGCGGGTGACCGTCTCCGGCGTGATCGAGTTCGAGGGACGCGGGTGGTACAAGCCGGTCCTCGGGCCGGAGATCAGCGCGGCCTGCGGCACGGGCGAGGGAGTTGAGCGACCGCGCGCCCGGGTGCGGCTGGAGACGGCGCTCCGGCTGACGGATTCCTGGGCGCTGGACGCGAAGACGCGCGTCACCCACGTGGCGCCCTACAGTTCCGAAGCGCGCGACAAGTGCACGGTGACGATCTTCCACATCGACGTCACCGACCGGGTGATGCGGGCCACGCGCGAGAAGCTGCAGCAGCAGGTGCGCACGCTCGACCGGGCGCTGGCGCAGGTGCAAACGCGCGAGCGGTTCGAACGGTGGTGGCGGGACATCTCCCGACCGATCCGCCTCACCGACTCGATCTACCTGACGATCAACCCGCACAAGGTGCAGTTAGGCGGGGTCACCATCGACAGCGGCGAGGCCGTGGCGCACGTGCGCCTCGAGGCGACGCCGCGCATCGTCTCCGGGAGCCGCCCGAACGATTTCGAGCTCTTCACTCCCCTCCCCCCGCTCCAGCACGGGGCGCTTAGCGGCCAGGGGATGCGCGTCTCGATCCAGGGCGAGTTCGGCTACGACATCGCCACCGGGCTCCTGCGCAAGACGCTGATCGGTCGGTCGCTGCAGTGGCAGAAACGCGTCATCACCATCCGCGACGTGACCGTGGCCGGCATCGGCGGAGGAAAGGTCTCTCTGGGGCTGCGCTTCGGTGGGGCGGCGCGTGGACTCATCTACCTCACGGGCACGCCGAGCTATGACAATGGCGACGATCAGATCGTCATCCCCGACCTCGATTACGACCTGCAGACGAGCTCCATGCTGGTGAAGGGGCTCGCCTACCTGGGCGACGAGCAGATCCGCGATGCGCTTCGGGAGTATGCGCGCTTCCCGATCACCGGCCACCTCGACCGCCTGCGTACGTTGGCGGTCCGCGGCATGAACCGTGAACTGACGAAGGGGGTCGAGCTGGTGGCCTCGCTCGAACCAGTGGAGCACGTGACCGTGCATGCCACGCGCGCGGCGCTGATCCTGGATGCGAGCGCGCGCGGCGACCTGCGGCTCGACATCGACCGGGCGGTGAAGGTCAAGAAGGGGGCGCTGGCC
>JBDTUA010000082.1:0-15474 GCA_040007995.1 Gemmatimonadota bacterium
CACGAAGCGATCAGTGCCTGGTTGCTCGGTCGGGGCGCGGGTTGTCGCGGCTCCCGCCTCGTCCCGACGTCGGCCAATGGGTCGCCGGCCTTCGGGCAGTATCGGCAGGATGGACGCGAGCCGTGGGCACTCATCGTGCTCGAGCTGGACGGAGGTCGTATCCGCCGCATGAACTACTTCCTCGACACGGCCACGCTCTTTCCGATGTGCGGCCTCCCGATGCAGCTGACGGGCTGACCGGTTGCATGCCTCGCAGCCCGAACGTCGTGCCGCGGCTGGTCGCCGTCGCGTTCGTGGTGGGTTTCCTTCCGTAGTTTGGTGTAGTCACCCGGCAGCTCGGTGGCGTGGCCACCACGCAGGTGTCGTGCGCCGCCCGTCTCGACGAGCAGGCGCTGCGGCAGGAAGAGGCGTCCGGAGCGTCGCCCGGACGAGGCCGACTATCGTCTCGCCGACTTCTTCACCGTCACCGTCACCGTCGCGATACGCCGAGCGCGACGCGTGCGTCGCGCGTCGTGCCGGGCACGCCGTAGCAGAAATTCTCCAGACGACCGATGAGTTTCGGTGCACCCCGCCGTCCAACCGGGCACACACTCTTGATGGAGCTTTTCCCGATGACCGCGATCAACCCCCCATCGCACAGCACTGTCCACTCCCCGCCCTCGCGCACCTCGCGCGCGGTCTGGGTCGGCCGAATCCTTACCGCACTCGGCGTCCTCTTTTTGTCGTTCGATCTCGTCGTGAAGCTGCTCCAGAGCAGCGAGGCGGTCGAGGGGACGGTGCAGCTGGGCTATGCCGCGAGCGTCATTCGTCCGCTGGGAATCCTGCAGCTCGTCCTGCTCATCCTGTATCTCGTTCCGCGCACGGCGTTGCTTGGGGCCGTGCTGTGGACGGGCTACCTCGGCGGCGCGGTCGCCACGCACGTCCGGGTGGGCAACCCGCTCTTCAGCCACGTCCTGTTCCCGGTCTACGTCGGCGCATTGCTGTGGGGTGGCCTCTGGCTCCGCGACCGTCGTACGCGTGTGCTGCTCGCGCCCTAACGAGTTCGGGTGGCGAGCCCCGCCCGCCACACGATGTCCTTGGTCATACCATCAACTGGAATCTGCCATGTCCGCCTCCCGCATGCTGTTCGCCAACCTGGCCGTGAAGGATCTTGCGAAGACGAAGGCCTTCTTCGCTGCCCTTGGCTTCGAGTTCAACGCGCAGTTCACCGACGACAACGCCGCCTGCATGGTGGTCAACGACAAGGCGCTGGTAATGCTCCTCACCGAACCGTTCTTCCAGAGCTTCACCTCGCGCGAGATTTGTGACACCCGCACGCACTCCGAAGGGCTGTTCGGCGTGAGCTGCGAGAGCCGCGCCGAGGTGGACGACCTGATGGGCAAGGCCATCGCCGCAGGTGCAGCCGATGCCGACAAGGTGCAGGACCATGGCTTCATGTACGGGCGCGCCTTCCACGACCTCGACGGACATCACTGGGAAGTCATGTGGATGGATCCGGCGTCGGTGCAATAGCCGCACACGACGTACTGGCGATCACCAGATGCGCACCGGTGGCTCGTCCCAGGTGCCGGCATTCCAGCGCGCGATCGCGTCGCAGGCAGCGCGCCCGACCAGCGGCGCGCTGCCGGTCGTATCCGCAGCGGCGGGTGCCAGCTCGGCCGCTCCCTCCGGTACCGCGACACGCGGCACCGTGTCGAGTACTACCGTTGGCACCGGGAGGACGCGCAACAAGGAGACGTGCGCACCGAACGACTCCACCAGTTCGAGGCGCTCGCACTCCGACAGCAGCCCGGACGCCAGGGACCACTGGTCGAGGTGCAGGTGGCTGAGGAGGATGTATTCCACGCGACGCTTCGACAGAAATACGCGCAGCGCCGCCGGTTCCCGCGAGGCGATAGCCTCCACCTCGCGCACCGCCTCGCGGTCGCTCAGCAGGTAGAAGGTCGCCTCCTTGGACACCAGGAAGCGAGCGGAATCCGCGGCGACCCGACGGGATGCCGCGACCGCAGCGAAGAAGTCGCGCTGCTCGGCGTTGAAGCAACCGGGGGAAGTAGTCGCCGAGCCTCGGTCGCAGGCGGCCACCAGCACCAGTCGCGCGGCGTCGTCACGTATCGCGGCGCCCGTCAGGAGCAACGCAAGCACGCTGGCGACGATCCGTGCCCCTCGCTCACCGAACGCGCGTCCCCCGATCCACCACCCGCCCACCAACATGGCGAGAGCGAACAGCGGGACCAGTGGCGCAAGAAATCGCTTGTCCTCGAACGGCCACGCCACGAGGATCGCGACAGAGACTGCCAGGTAGCCGGTCAACAGCCACGCACGCTTGATCAGGACGACGACCCCCGAAGTCGCCGTGACGAGGAACACTCCCAGCCAGATGGCGTTGTCGACGGGCGTTCCGGGGAGCGTCGGGATGGCGAAGACAGTCGGAAGCTCGCGGGTGAGATAGGCGGGGACGTTGCGGGTCAGCCGGTCAACGAGCGTGCGCAGCAGGTGCGCGCCGGCAGCGGCGCGCGCCGCGGCCACGCGCTCGGCGGCCGCCTCTTCCTTCGCGGCCGCCGCGCGGCCGGAATCGAGCGCGAGTGCTCCGCCGGAATCGAGCGCGAGACTCGGGGAGGTCGGCGCCGCGCTGATCGACTCGGCTGGCACCTGCGTCCGTGGCGAGTCAATCGCGGGCGTAGGACTCGTCGGCGTCGGCACCGCGGGAGATGTCTCGGGCGGCGCGTAGAGCGCATCGGAGACGTACGAGCGACCGGCGTCCAGCCGTGGTGCGCGCGCCGTCCACGTAAGCCAGCTTCCCACGGTCAGACTTGCGGCGACCGAGAATATCGCCAAGGCGCGCCACCGCCGCTCGAAGGCAAACAACGCGAAAGTGGCCACGACAAGGGCCAAGCCGATGCTGCGAGCGAGCGCGGCGACAATCGCCATCAACCCCATAAGGGCGAGCGCCCGCGCGTCACGCCGTCCGCTGGCAGCCACGGCGATCGCCAACGCGGCCGCCCCGGCGAGCATTGGCTCGCTGTGCACCCCCGACGCGACGTACAACACCATCGGATTCACGGCGCACACGAGCGTGACGGCGACCGCGAGCCAGGGCGAAATCCGCGCCGCGACAATTGCCACCAGCACGAGCATCGCGATGGAAAGCGCCACGTTCGCCAGCACGCCCATCCAGACGTGTCCCGGATCGGTCACCCCGAGGGTGGCGAGCAGTGCCGGGTACAATGGCGGGTACATCGCGTGCAACGGATGCCCAACTATCGGCAGCTCCACATACGACCCCTGACGGAGCGCGCGGGCGAGCGCGATGTACCACGCGTCGTCGTGGCCCGTCCCGAGCCCCGGGACCCGCATGTACCACGCCAGGAGGGCATGCACGGCCAGCAGCGCGCCAACCGCCACGCGCGTCAGGACGTTCCACCTACGCTCGCTCACGGGGTGCATGCGTCCCCCTTGGCCCCGTCGCCGTCGTGATGGTGGAGGACGACGGTGAGCGACGCCGGCGCGCGAATTGCGAATCCGTCCAGCCAGCGCACCGGACCGACCAGGGCGATCTCGTCGAACCGATCAAGCAGCGCCGCCGTCGCCACGCGCATCGCCAGGCGCACAAGCGCTCCACCGGCACACGCATGCGGAGCGAGTCCCAACCCGAGGTGCTCCGGCCGATCACGCGCGGGCGCGAATCGGTCCGGATCCTCGAAACGCACGGGACACCGGTTAGCGTCCTGCAGCATGAGAACCAGCTCGTCCCCGGCGCACAGGCGGATGTCGCCGATCCGTACGTCGGCGGCTGCTCGTCGGAAGACCGCTCGCGCGGGAGTCGCCAGCCGCAAAAGTTCATCGATCGCCCGGACCCGTCTTCCCGGCTCGTCCCGCAGCAGGCGCCACGCCCCAGGCTGTGAGGCGAGCACCAGCCAAGCCCCCGCCAGCATATGGGGCAGCGTCTGGGCGAGCGCCACGAACGATTGCACGGCAAGCGGTGAACGGTCGCCTGAACGGGCGTCCGAACGATCGCCTGAACGATCGCCTGAACGATCGCCTGAACGAACGCCTGAGTGGTAGCCTGTGAGCGCGCGCGCGATCTCGACCACCGCGTCCGGCGACTCGGTCGCCGCGCCACGAGACGCGGCATGCGCGGCGGAGAGGAACACGGTGCGCGCCAGCCCCACCAGTCGCCTCCCCTTGTCCAGCGACACCCCGCTGCTCGCAATGGCCAATGCATGCGACCAGGGCTCCGCGAACGACGGCAACAGATCGACGGGGATCGCGCTGGGCAGTGCCTCGGCCAGTGTGCGCGCGGATCGCTCCATCAGGGGAAGCAGCGAGGCAACCTGTTCGGATGCGGCGAGACCCCCTGTTTCCGCTCCACGCGCCGTCGATCGTAGCAGAGTCGTAATGGGGCCGTCGTCGAGCGTCAGCGACGGCTCACCGAGCGCCGCCGAGACGTCGCGAAAGGTCGAAAGGACGCGCGCGGTGGGTTGTACGGTCGTCATCGTCCGTCCACGAAGGGTGAACCGTCGTTCCGCAATTCTCGCGACGCCGGGCGAGCACGGCAATGTGCGCGAACGCCACGCCGGCCGCACCCCGGAAAAGTGCCCGCCGCCGAGCGGGCGTGCACGCGACGAGGAGCATAAAGTCCGCGCTCCCCAACCCGATACTCTGAAAGTGAACTCGACAGCACTGCTTCCTGACCCGGCGGCCTTCTCGCCGCAGCTCCTGCTTGTCGACGACGACCCGGTCATGATCCGGGTCCTCGCCCGCATGCTCGCTGATGTCGGCGGGCTGCGCTTCGCGACCTCCGGGGGCGACGCACTGCGGCTGGCTCGGGAGAGCGTTCCCGACCTCATCCTGCTCGACGCCGAGCTCCCGGACCTCAGCGGATTCGAGGTCTGCGCGGAGCTCAAGCGGGACGCTGCGTTTCGCGACGTTCCGATCATCTTCGTGACGAGCCACGCATCGCAGCCCTTCGAGCTCGACGGGTTCGCGGCCGGCGCTGCCGACTTCATCGCCAAGCCGGTGAGCGAGCCGTTGCTCCGCGCACGGGTTTCGACCCAACTGCGCGTGCGGCAGCTGACGGCGGAGCTTCGTCGCCTCTCCATAACCGATGCACTGACGCGCGTCGCGAACCGCCGCATGTTCGACCAGCTCATAGCGGCGGAGTGCCAGCGCGCGTCGCGCGGCGCGCCGCTCGCGCTCCTCATGGTCGACGTCGACTTCTTCAAGGGATACAACGACTGCTACGGGCACCCGGCCGGCGATGCCTGCCTTCAGGGTGTGGCGCAGGCGCTCACCGCCGCCTGTCATCGTGCGGGCGACGTCGTCGCGCGCGTTGGCGGAGAAGAGTTCGCCCTCGTGCTCCCGTCCACGTCGCTGGCGGGGGCGGTTGCCGTTGCCGGTCGAGTCGGGACCCTGGTGCGCGAGCTGGCGATCCCGCACGAACGATCCGCGTGCGCATCGGTCGTTACCGTTAGTGTGGGAGTCGCCGGCCATTCCGAGGGCAGCATGTTGCTCGTCGACGGGGTACTCGGCGCCGCAGCGCTCGGCTCGCGCGAACCGTCGAGTGCGCGCGAACAAGAGTCGCTCCAGCGTGGCGCCGACCAGTCGCTGTACGAGGCCAAGCGCGCGGGACGAGACCGAGCGTGGGCGATCGATCTCTCCGACGCGGCGGCGTCGCCGGTTCCTACCGCCGGCATTGCCGTATATGCCGGTGCCGGAACGCGCGAATCCAACGCTTTCGGGGACGACGGAAGTCGCGAAGCATGACCGCACCCGCCGGCCCACGCCGTCTGACGACCCCGTGGCTGGTATCGGCGCTTGGCGTCACGATCTCGCTCGCCCTTGCGGGGTGGCAGTCCAGGACCAACGCCGAGCTGCATCAGCGACGCTTCGACCGCCTCGCCGCAGACGCCGTCCTCGACCTGAAGCAGCGACTCCGCACATACGAGTTCGGGCTGCGTGGCGCGCGTGGGGCCGTCCTCGCCGCGGGGATCGAGCGACTGGACCGGGAGCGCTTCCGGATCTACTCCTCCTCGCGGGACAACCGGCGCGAGTTTCCCGGGGTACGTGGTGTGGCCGTCGTGCGGCGCGTCCCGGCCCCCCGGGTCGCCGACTTCGTCGAGCACGCGCGACGCGTCGGCCAGCCATCGTTCGCCATCCACGAGCTCGCGCCTAACGCGGGGGAGCGGTTCCTCGTGCAGTTCGTTGAACCCGAAACGGAGAACCGCGACGCACTCGGACTCGACTACGCGTCCGATTCGTTGCGCCGGCGGGCAGCGCTGCAGTCCGTGGAGCATGGGGTGGCGACGATGACGGCGCCGATCACGTTGGTCATGCCAGGCGGGCAGTCGAGTCTAGGGGTGCTGTTGTTCCTGCCGATCTTTCGCCCCGACGCCCCGATCGGCACGGCCACCGACCGCAACGCGGCTGCCGAAGGGTGGACGGTCGCGCGCATCCGCATCGACGACGTGCTCGACCAACTGTTTCCGGGTGAGCGGGAGTTCGAGTTTCGCTTGCGGGACTCCGCATTGTCGTGGGACGAGGAGTCCTATCGCTCGCCCGGTTGGCCCGGTTGGCCCGGTTGGCCCGGCGGCGCTACGGCGCGACTCGTCCGCACCCTGACGATCCCGGTCTATGGCCGATTGTGGGAGTTGGAGCTGGGTACGACCCCCGCCTTCCTCGCGTCGTTCAATGACACCAGCCCGCTCCTCGTGGGAGCGCTCGGCCTCCTGCTGACCGTGCTCCTCACGGGGCTCGTCCGGGTCGACGAACGGGCCACCAGAAGTGACCGCCAGGCGCAATCCGAGCAGGCTCGGCGCGCGTCGATTGTCGACAGCAGCGTGGATGCCATCATCGGCGAGTCGCTGGACGGTGTAGTGACCGACTGGAACCGGGGGGCCGTCGCCCTGTTCGGCCTCACCGAATCTGAGGCGATCGGTTATCCGCTGGCAGACCTCCTGCCAGCCGATCAGGGCGGCGATCGCGCCGAGCGCTTCAACGCCATTCTGCGGGGAGAGGTCGTCACGGCGCATGAGAGTAGCTGGCGACTCGCAGACGGGGCCGAGCGAGATGTCTCCCTGGTGCGTTCCCCCATCCTCGACGCCACCGGACGCCACCTCGGCTACTCGACGACGGTCCGTGACATCAGCGACGCCAAGCGCTCCGAGCGCAGCATCCTGGAGCTGAACGCCTCGCTCGAGGCCAAGGTCGGGGAGCGCACCGGACTGTTGGAGCTGGCACACCGCGACCTGCGCACGGTCATCGATGCCGTCCCTTCGATGATCGGCTACTGGGATGCGACACTCGCCAACCGCATGGCGAACCGCGCGTACGCCGAGGGGTTCGGGCTCTCGCCGGAACAGGTCCGCGGACGACGACTGCCGGACCTGCTGGGCCCCGAGCTCTTCGAGGAAAACCGGCTCCACGTGGAGGAGGTGCTTCGCGGTCGGCCGCAACGCTTCGAGCGTGAGCTTCCGATCTCTGATGGCAGCGGGAGGCGGCACTCGCAGGCTCACTTCATCCCCGACGTGGTCGACGGTGAGGTGCGCGGCTTCTACGTCATGGTCTTCGACGTCTCTGAGGTCACTGAGAGCCGGCTCCAACTCGCGGCAGCGATGCACGAAAACGACTCGCTGATGCGCACCCTGCGCGACCACCAGATCGTCTCGGTCACCGATCGGCGCGGGCGCATCCTCGACGTGAGCGACGCCTTCTGCCGCATCTCGGGATTCGCGCGCGAGGACCTGATCGGACAGGACCATCGCATCGTCAACTCGTGGACGATGCCTCAGGGCTTCTGGACCGACGTCTGGCGGACGATCGGAAACGGAGCCCCGTGGCATGGGGTCGTCTGCAACCGCGCGAAGGATGGGTCGCTGTACTGGGTCGACAGCGTGATCGCTCCCTTGTTCGACGAGCGCGGGCACGTGGATCGCTACCTCTCGATCCGGACAGACGTGACTCCGCTGAAGCGACTCGAGGAGCAGCTGCGCGCGAGCGAGACACTGCTCGACCGGGCCGGTGAGGTGGCCGGCGTCGGCGGATGGTCCGTGGACCTCCTGAGCGGAAAGGTCAACTGGTCGCGCCAGACACGACGCATCCATGAAGTCGATGGCGACTACCAGCCTACCCTGGAAACCGCAGTCGCGTTCTACGATCCCCCATCGCGCGAGGCGATCGAACGCGCCATCCTGCTGGCGGCCCAGACGGGCGAGAGCTGGGATCTCGAACTTCGGCTGAACACGGCACGCGGAACCCGACTCTGGGTTCGCGCAGCGGGCACGGCGGATTTTGAGGATGGCGTTGCGGTCCGACTGGTCGGTGCTCTTCAGGATATCACGGCCCGGAAGGAGGCCGAGGCGACGCTCGCCTACGAACGCCACCTGTTCAAGTCGCTGCTCGACACGGTCCCTGACCAGATCTACTTCAAGGATCTGGATGGACGTTTCTTGCGCATCAACGCCTGCCTCGCACAGCGCTATGGATTGAGCGATCCCGCCGAAGCGGTGGGGAAGACCGACGCCGACTTCTTCACGGCGGCGCACGCTGCGACTACGCTCGCCGTCGAGCAGGAGATCGTCCGGACCGAGCGCCCGGTCCAAAACTTCGAGGAGATCGAGCACTGGCCTGATCGTCCGCCGAGCTGGAACTTGACGACGAAGCTGCCTTTGCGCGATCGCGACGGCCAGGTGGTCGGCACGTTCGGGATCTCCCGGGACATCACCGCCCGCAAGGAGATCGAGCGCCAGCTGCAACAATCCAACGACCGTTTCGAGATCGCGACGTCATCGGCGGCGATCGGGGTCTGGGAGCTCGATATCGTGGGCGGTCAGCTCTCGTGCGACGACCGGATGCGCGCGGCGTACGGCGTCGAGCGCACGCCCGACGATGACGACCTGGCTACATGGATGGCGCGGGTCGATTCCGGTGATCGCGAACGCGTCGAGTTGGCATTGCGCGAAGCCATGGCCGGTGGCGCGCCGTTCGACGCAGAATTCGCGGTGCAGCACCCGTCGGACGGAGTGCGGTATCAACGCGCCACGGCCCGGCTCACGCGCGACGACGACGGGCGGCCGAGCAAGATCATCGGTGTCAGCATCGACGTTACCAACCGCCGGCGCGCGGAGCTGGAGACCATGGCGACGTCATCGTTGCTGAACTCGGTCCTGGGCTCGGCCACCGAGGTCGCGATCATTGCGACTGATCCCTCCCTGACGATCACCGTGTTCAACAACGGTGCCGAACGCCTGCTGGGCTATCAGAGCGAGGAACTGGTCGGCCGCGCGACGCCGCTGCTGATCCATGACGCGGACGAACTGACGGCACGCGCAGACGAGCTGTCGCGCGCGTTGGAGCGTCCCGTGATGGGGAGCGCGGTCTTCACCGAGGCGTCGACGCTGCGGCAGCCGCGCGAGTGGACGTACATGCGCAAGGACGGCAGTCGCGTCACGGTATCGCTGATCGTCACCGCGATGCACGACCACGAGGGGCGCCTGTTCGGATACCTCGGGATTGCATACGACGTCAGCCGACAGAAGGAGGCCGAACGATCGCTGCGGGAGGCGATGCTGCAGGCCACGCAGGCATCGGCAGCGAAGAGCCAGTTCCTGGCCAACATGAGCCATGAGATCCGCACGCCGCTGAATGCCGTCATCGGGCTTTCCTACCTGCTGGGCCACACCGACCTGTCCGACGACCAGGCGTCGATGCTCAGCCGCATCAACCTGGCGAGCAAGAGTCTGCTGGCGGTCATCAACGACATCCTCGACCTCTCCAAGATCGAGGCCGGCGAGATGGTCATCGAATCGGCCCCCTTTAACCTGCGCCACCTGCTGCGAGACGTGTCGGAGCTGATGGTGGTGCAGGCGGAATCCCGCGGCATCGGCTACGCACTCGATGTGGCCGCCGACGTTCCCGACGTCGTCATCGGCGACAGCACGCGCGTCAACCAGATCCTGACCAACCTGCTCTCCAACGCCGTGAAGTTCACTGCGACGGGAGGCGTGCAACTTCACGCGCGCATGCTCGGGGAGACCAACGGTCGCGTGCAGGTACAATTCGAGGTGCGCGACACCGGGATCGGCATCCCCCCGGATGTGCAAGCACGGCTCTTCTCGCCATTCGCGCAGGCCGACGATTCTACCACGCGCCGCTTCGGCGGGACGGGGCTCGGACTCTCGATCGTCAAGCGACTCGCCAACCTGATGGGTGGTGACGTGGGGATCGTCAGCACGCCCCGTACGGGGAGCGAGTTCCACGTGCACGTGACGATGCGACGCGGTTCGGTGGAGATGCTCGAACGATTGAATTCGCGCGACAGTGTGACAGACGGTTTTCGGCTGCTCGGCCTGCGCATCCTCGTCGTCGACGACAGCCAGGTGAACCTCGAGGTGGCGCGTCGCATCCTGCAACGCGAGGGGGCACATGTCGCGTTGGCGATCGACGGCCTGCAAGCGGTCGAGCGCGTCACCACGCAGCCGAACGACTTCGATATCGTGCTGATGGACATCCAGATGCCCGTTCTCGACGGACTCGACGCGACGCGCCGCATCCGGGAGGCGCCTGGACTGGCCGCGCTACCGATCATCGCCCTCACCGCGGGCGCGCTCGTGAGTGAGCGCGAGCGAAGCACCGAGGCGGGGATGAACGCCTTCGTCACCAAGCCGTTCAACCCGGCAGAGCTCATCCAGGTCATCCAGCGGTTTGTCACACCGGCCACCGAGGGCTCACCGGGCGCGTCGCCTCGCGAACGGGCCGCCGAGGATCGCATGCGTGACGATACGGCGACGGGCAATGGGACGCCCGCGGCGACGCAGGACTCCGAGCATTCTTCGTCTCCGTCGCCCGACAACAGGGACGCTGTGCCTCCGACCACTCACGCGGACGTTGCGGCTGCCGGAAGCGTGCGCGTCGTGACGGAGGACGACTGGCCGGTCATCCGGGGGATCGACATGGCCATCGCGCGCGCCGCCGTCGGCGACGACCTCTCGCTCTTCCGCATGTTGCTCGACGCGCTGCTCGGCGAGTATCCCTCAGTCGAGATACGAGACGACGCGCCGAACGCCGCGGCGCTCGAGCCCTATTCGCGGCGCGTGCACAAGTTGCGCGGGAGCGCGGGAACGCTCGGCCTGACCGACGTACATCGACTGGCGGCGGAAACTGAAGCTGCGTGTCGCGGTGGCCAGGTGACGGAAGCCGCGCTCCTTGCGCGGAGCCTGGACGCCGAGTTGCGAGCGGTGCGCGAGTGTGTGGCCGGCATCTCTTCGACGGATGTCGCGACTTCTGACAATTCGACTCCGCCCCGCACGTCCCGCCCTCCGGTGTCGAGCGCGCTCGACCTCGCGCCCCTCCTGCAGGCGCTGCAGCGACAGGACATCGCCACCGTGGATCAGTTCGAGGCGGTAACCGATCAGCTTCGCGGGCGCCTCGGCGACGCGGCATTCGCGCAGCTTCGCGCCCAGATCGAGTCGCTGAAGTTCGCCCAAGCGGCCAAGGTGCTGGCCAGCCTCACCTGAGATGCGTCGAACGGCAGAGCTTCGAGAAGCGCAGGTGTAACGTCGCGGCACGGGTCGCTCGCCCCCGGGCTCTGACCCTTGCGACTTGGATCGGGAAGTCGTAGAATCGTCGTCCGAACAAATCCCGAATCGACGAAACCTTTCTTCGCCTACGCGCACCACGAGGTCTGCCATGTCATCTCCCGCTTCGTCCTCGCAAGTCGTTATCACCCCTCAGCAGTTTCTCGCTCATTGGCAGGCGCATCGGCGCCTGACGCGACGTATCATCGACGTCTTTCCGGCCGACAAGCTCTTCACGCACTCCGTCGGCGGGATGCGGACCTTTGGCGAACTGGCGAAGGAGATGTTGGGCATGGCCACACCGACCGTCGCGGGAATCCTGACCGATAAGTGGGGGAAGTATGAGGAGCCAGCGGCGTCAACCAAGGAGGAGGTCCTCTCCCAATGGGACGCGATCACCACGGAACTCGACGCCAAGTTCCCTGAGATTCCTGTGGAGCGATTCCAGGAGACCAAGACTGCATTCGGGCAGTGGACGATGCCGGTGTACGACCTCCTGCTCTATGTGATCGACAACGAGGTCCATCATCGCGGACAGGGATACGTCTATCTCCGTTCGCTCGGCATCGAGCCGCCCGCGTTCTACGATCGGAGCTGATTACCGCCGGACGGCAGCCCCGTTGTACGCGCGCCGGCTCCCGCTTCTGAGCCGGCCGCGGCAGGCCGTGAGCCGCAATGCGGGCAGCGAGTGTGTCGAGTAAAGGCGTTGGGAGTTGGGTGGACGCCGGAGAAGGTAGGAGGTGCGTCTCGCGGTTGTGGCCGGCTGGGCAAACGCGGAAGTAGGGCACGATTCGCTCACGCCACGCTGGCGCTCCGCCCGAAGATTCTGCACCGTGCACTCTGTTTCCCTCCCGTCCCCCGTCCCCCGTCCCTTGCCGCCCCTCTCCTTCCCCAACCAGGCGCGCCAGCACGCCGTTGCCGCCCTACGCCAATACCTCGCCGACACCCTCGATGCGGAAGTTGGTGACCTCAAGGCCGCGCTTCTTCTCGACTTCGTCGTGAGTGAATTCGGTCCGACGATCTACAATCAGGCCGTCGCCGACGCCCGCGCCTTCCTCGACGAGCGTCTCGCCGACCTTGGGAGCGTGTGCTACCACGCCGAGTTCCCGTCGTCCGTCAGGCGAAAGCGATAGCCTCTAGCCTCGCGCGTCATGAGCGCGGATGCGCTTACCCGCGCGCCGGTGCATCATCCCGAAAGCATGGCGTCGGTATGACGCGCATCTGACGACGGGCAGGCTCCTTCAACAGCGGCGGCGTCAACACGCGCGCCCCTTCCTTCGCAGAGTCCCGAGGGCCCCTTCGTCCACGCGGCACCGATGAAGCTGACGACCCTAGGCACGGCTAACCTGACTCCCGATCGGGGATCGTCGGCGGCGTCGCTCGCTGTCGGCAAGCCGCTCGCCCTCCTCATCTACCTCTCCGCCGCCCCGAATCGTACGGCATCGCGCAGCTCGCTCGTCTCCCTGCTCTGGTCAGACCTCGAACCCGACGCGGCCAAGCACGCGCTCCGCCAAACGGTCTGGTACGTCAAGAAGAAGACTGGCCAGGATCTGGTCGCGTCGGAGAGCGATACGCTCCTGCTGAGCGACGCGGTGACGGTCGATCGCGACGACTTCCTCGGTGCCTCGCGGGCAGGTGAGCACGCACGTGTGGTCGAACTGTACGCGGGTCCCTTCGTTCCGTCGTTTGCCGCGCCGGGCGGCGCCGGTTTCGAGGAGTGGGCTTCTCTCGAGCGGCGGCGTCTACTGGAAGTCTTCCGACACTCGGCCGAAGCCGTGGTCACCGGTCAGCTGAGCACCGGTCATGCCCGCGACGCCATCGCCCTGGCCCGTCGGCTGCGCGACCAGGACGTGAACCACGAAGGGGGCTGGCGCCTGCTCATCGAGGCCTGTGTCTCGGCCGACGACCTGCTCTCCGCGAAGGCGGAGGCCGAGGCCCTCTTGCAGCTGGCCGCACGCGACGGGATCGAGATGGAACCCGCCACGCGCGCCTCGCTCCGCACCGTCCGCTCGTCAGCCGCAACGCCTTCGGCGACCTCCACGGATGCGCCCGACTCCACGCTCGTGGGGCGCGAAGAGGTCTTCGCTACGTTACTGCACGCCTGGGAGGAGACGAAGGGCGGGAAGGCCGCGCGCATCCACGTCACCGCGCGCGCGGGGCTGGGGAAAACGCGCCTGCTCCGCGACCTCATGACGCGTATCAGGGCGATGCGAGGGCGTGTGGTGACGCTGGGCGGTTCGCTGGGGACGCGCGACGTGGAGTTTGCCGTGGCGGGCGATCTCGCCGCGGCACTTGCATCGCTGCCGGGTCGCCAGGCCATCGCTCCCGAGTCGGCGGCTACCCTCGTGGACCTCAACCCATCGCTCTCCACCTGGTTCGATCGCCCCGCTCGTCGCAGCTCTCGCGAGGACCTCATGCGCGCCCGCTCACTGGCGGTGCGCGAGCTCATGACGGCGGTATCGTTCGAGCATCCGGTCGCCATCCTCGTCGACGACCTGCACTGGTGGGACGACCCTTCCAGCACGCTACTCGCCGCGGCCATCGACGGCCTGGGAGAGTCGCGCGTCCTACTCGTCACCGCCGGCCGGCCAGAGGCGCGCCGTGCCCCCCTGGTCTCTACATCGGCGACGCGCCACGTGGCGCTCGACCCGCTGACCGCGGCCCAGGTCGAGGAGCTCGTCCTCGGGATCGCGTCGCTTCCTGCCGAACCTTGGGCGACCACGTTCTCCTCCGAGCTCTGGCGCGCATCGCGCGGGTCGCCACTCCTCGCCATCGGCATGCTGCGTCACCTGGAGGAGCGAGAACTCCTGCGTCGGATCGACGGGAGCTGGTCCACTGCGCTTCCCGACGCACTCAGTACCGAGCTGCAGCAGGGTGACGTCCTGCGCACGCGCCTTGCCGACCTTGATCGCGCCGACCTGTGGCTCCTCACCCTCCTTGCAACTGGCGGAAGCGCGCTGGGGCAGGCCACGCTCGTGACGTCGTCGGAGCGAAGCAGCGAAGAGGTCAGGGAAGGCATGGCGTCGCTGGAGTCGCGCGGCTTCGTCGTGAAGGAGGCGGACGGGTGGCGGATGTCACACGACGAGATCGCCGAGGAAGTCCTGCGTCTCGCAGCGGCCGACGCCGTCATCCGCGCCAGTGGGCGGCTCGGCCGTACGCTGGCAGCCCCACCCCTGGAGGAATCGCGCGTCAGGCGCGCCGCACAGCTCCTCCGCCACTCCGACGACGCGAACGCGCGCGTGGATCTCTTCCGCGCCTTTGGGGCGCACCGGCATGCGCTCGGCGACCGGCGCTCGGTGTCCGCCATCGCTGCGGACCTGCTCGGCGCCGCCGCAAGCCCCGCCGAGGTAGCCGAGCTGCGTCGGGGGGCACCGCTACTCTGGCGATTCGGGCTCGTCTCTCCTGCCCGCCGTGCCGCCGCTGTGTTCGGCCTTCTCGCGGCGACGGCCGTCACTGTCCTGGCGATCACCGGTCGCGCGGCGTCGCCACCGCCCGATGCCGTGCTTGCGATTGCGTACCTCGACAGCACGAACCAGGTTCGCTTCGAGACGGTCGACGTGCGGCGCACCGGGTGGTCACCGCAGGATACGCTCATCCCCAAACCGTGGACTGCGTACTCGATTCGTCTCGTGTCAGGAAATGGCTTTAGTGCCTCTTACGCGCCGAGTACCGAGACGCTGGTGACGTCCGAGTCCGTAGAAGGCGACCACACCATCGACTTGTTCGTCCATCACCGCGGTCGAGCCAGCGCGCCGTTCCTCCCGGCGTGGGGAGACGATGGCTTGCCCGCTTTCTCGCCCGACGGACAACTCGTCGCGTTCCAGACCTCGCGATGGGACTCGCTGATGCACTACGACATCGCTCTCGCCGGTCTGGCCGACACCATCCCCCGCCGCTTGACGTC
>JBDTUA010000083.1:0-15261 GCA_040007995.1 Gemmatimonadota bacterium
AAGGGCCCGAGTGCGAGACTCCGGCCCTGCCACTTGTCAGCCACCGTGGCGTCAGCGGCTTTCCAGCTCGTTCGTGTCGGGCGGCGCCTCCGCGCCTTCGAACACTCGGCTCACCGGTTCAAGAACTCCTCGGTTTGGCGACTCCTGAGGTATGAAGACCGGCATCTTCGACACCGGCTTCTTGGAATCAGAAATCTTGGAATCCAGGATCTTCGGACCCGGCCTGATGTTTCTCCAGTCTCGAGCTGCTCGAAGTGCTCGAAGTGCTCGAAGTGCTCGAAGTGCTCGAAGTGCTCGACGATTCGAGTGATCTCAAAGGGCGACGTTCTTTAGCTTCGGGACTCTTGAAGGTTAGGGATCTTGGCTCCTGCAGGAGACCCGCTACTCCTCGCCCCTAGCGGGTGGCGACCGAGGCGCTCAGCTCGCCAATCCGAAGCCGAGCTTCGCTATTCAGCGCCGAAGCCGGATCCGCGGCGATTTCCTGCCAGATCTTCAAAGCCTCGTCCTTCTTGCCCGCGGCGACGTACGCTCTGGCCGCGTCAGACCGATAGCTCTCGTGCTCAGACGGAAGTGCGGTCGCCTGCGCTGCCTGCAGGTACTCGGCGGCGGCCTCGGCGGGCTTGCCCGCCTGCTCCAGTCCGCCTGCCCGCAGGCCGTGCAGCGACGATTGCAGCGCGCCGGCCGAGCCCGTCTCGTTCAGCAGCTTCAATCCCTCGTCGACCTTCCCTTGTTCGAACAGCACTTGAGCCAGCAGAAGCTTCGCCTGCGTACCCGCGCGGGTCGACGCGTAACGCTGCACCACCTTCTGCAGGTCTGCCGACGCCAGCGGAAGGTTCCCCGACGCGACGCTGCGCTGCGCCTCGCTCAGCGCCCGCGACGCTGCCGCGGCCTTGGTGGCATTAGAGCGGGTCACGACCCAGGTCCCCGCGACGAGCGCGGCCACGACGATCGCCCCGATACCCACTTCCCGTATGTGAGTTTGTATCCAATCCATCAGCGATTCGGCGGAATCTTCGAGCGGCGGCCGAGCGGCTTCACCTGTTTTTGTCATGTGTTGTCAGGGGCTCCCCGTATCCGGCGTGCCGAACGCAGGGGCTGGTGGGAATCGAAAAAGGGATGCATCCGAGTCGCCTCGGCATGCGTTAAAGATGTGTAGCAAACCATCGTGAAGGAAGTGCGGACTTGTCATCACGAGAGATTCCGCTATCCTTCCCAGCGCCCTCACCCTCAACCACTTACCATGATTAGGCGCAAAGGAATTTCACGCATCGACCAGCCGGAGAAGCACAATCACGGCTGGCTCGTCCAAGTCACTTTCGAAGGTAAGACGCATCGGAAGTGGTTCTCGGACAACAAGCACGGAGGCAAAAAGAAGGCGTTCGCCCAGGCTGTGATCTGGCGCGACAAGACGGAGAAAGCTCTCGGAAAGCCGCAGACGGCACGTGTGGTGGTGAGGTCGCGTCGGAACAAGTACGGCGTGACGGGTGTGCAGTGGGACAAGCGGCATCAGGCGTTCATCGTCTCGATCAATCCCGAGCCGGGGAAGCAGAAGCGATTCTACGTCCCCGCGAAGGGACGCAAGAAGGCCGAAGCGCTCGAAGAGGCGAAGAAGCTGCGTCTCAAGCTGGAGAAGGAGATATACGCCAAGCGCGGATAGCACACTTCGCTACGGTGGCAGGAAGGGGCCCCTCTCGCAGAACATCGCAGGGGGCCCCGCTTCTTTTTCCGGACGACACTCTCTGCGGCACGGTGTGATCGTACGCCCAGTGGTGCCCTGCCCCGCCGGCGAGTGCCCCCGACACGATTCGAACGTGCGACCAACGGTTTAGGAAACCGCTGCTCTATCCATCTGAGCTACGGGGGCATAGGTACATCGGGAATGTACCCGGATCGAATACTACGGTAAAGCCGACGTCGTTCTCGTCAGCGATACTCCACGGCGCTCTCGACGCGTTGGTCCGCGAGTCGCTCGCGTCCCCGCAGAAAGGCAAGTTCGATCAGAAATGTGCTCCCGATCACGACGGCGCCCAACTGCCGCACGAGTCGTGCGGTCGCCTCGGCGGTGCCGCCGGTCGCCAGCACGTCATCGACGATCAGGACGCGGGCCGCGGAGTTCACCGCGTCTTCATGTATCTCCAAGACGTCGCTGCCATACTCCAGGGCGTACTGCTGTTGCGTCGTGCGAAACGGGAGTTTGCCGGCCTTTCGCACCGGCACGAGTCCGGCACCTAACGCCACCGCCACCGGTCCCCCGAAGAGGAATCCGCGGCTCTCGATCGCGACGACGTGCGTGACAGACAGCTGTTTGAATGGCGAGGCCATGATCACGCACGCTGCCCCGTACAGCTTCGCATCGGCCAGGAGGGGGGTGATGTCCTTGAAGGCGACGCCCGGTTTTGGATGATCGGGGATTTCGCGGATCGCCGCGCGCAGCGCCGAACGCACGCCGTTCTCGGCGGGCGACACCGTCATTTCAGGGCGGTAAATGGGTGCGGCAGCTCCAGCGTCGGTTGCGGCACGAGGTTGATCACCTGCTTCACGATCGCCCCCTCCGGTCCCTCGCGAACGGCGGCGAGGAGCGACCGGACGGCGGCTTCGCTCCCCGAAGCCGCGATCTCTACGTTCCCACTCGAGAGATTGCGGACCCATCCGGCGAGGTGGAGCCCTCGTGCCTGTTCCTGGACAAATTCACGAAAACCAATGCCCTGGACCTTTCCGGCGACTTCAATGTGAACGACAGGCACGAGCGATGTGGGGTGGCGTCACGTTCGTGGTGAAAGGATCGATGCGAGGACGCTCGCCAGCACGGCTTCAGGGCTCGCGCCGGAATCGACCGAGAGCACAAGTTCGCCTGCGCGAACGCGGCGCGCCACCATCTCGAGTGTCGAAAGCACGTGCGCTTGCATCTCGGCGCGAATCACGAGCGCCTGCAGGTCTCGCTCACCGACCGCCAGCGGGTCCATCGGCGGGATTGCACCTCGCGGTTCGACCGCGCCCGCGACGCTGCGGAGTGCCCGAGCGAGCGCCGATCCCGCAAACAAGCGCTGCGCATCATTTCCGTCGTTCGACGCCCTATCCTCAGTGAGGATATACCCCTCACTCGTCGACCCGGAATCCTTCACCTCTGCGACGAAGTCGTCGATGGATCCAGCGACGGCGAGCATCGCGTCCATGCCAGGAATCGGTACGGGCTCGGCGACGGCCTCACCGGGCTGCAGGCGGAATCCCGCCAATTCGTCGTCGAGCAGCGTCGGTTCGTCGGTGCGATCAGCCACCGCCCCCACCCGGAGGCCTTTCGTCGGCGGATGCGCGGCCGATTCGGCTGCAACGGCCGACCCGGGCGCGATCGGTGCGCGCACGACCTCGGAACTGTCGTCCCGCTCTTCCGTCCCTTCGTCGCCCACCGCCTCGGACGATGCTGGCGCGAGTAGAACAGGCGCGAGTGTCGGCGGGGCATGTGATGACGGGACGAGCGACGTTCGGACGACATTCGGCCGGACGAGGCTGGTAGTCGCAGCTGACACCACCGGCGGCGTCGACACTTCGTCCAGAGGCCCTGCATGGACGTCTGTGGCGGAAACGCTCGACGCGTCGGCTCTGATCAATGGCGAGTCGCCCTCGATCTGGCGGACGGCCATCGACTCGTCTTCCCCGAGCGAGGCGTCAGCGTCCGACTGTCCGGCTCGGGTCGCCGAGAGCGCCGCCTTCGCGTCGTTCGCGTCGTCGATCGTCGCCTGCGCTACTGACACGGCGCTTTCGACTGTTTCGGGTGCCTCCGCTGCGGCGCCAGAATCATCAAGCTCTGAAAGATCCGCGGCCTCATCGGCGTAGTGCGCCACGTTTTCCGCGTCGGCCACGCTCGACGCTGGCGACGCGGCATCGTGCGCGTAGGTCTCGATGTCCGTGGTGGCATCGTCGATTGCGTGCGCTGCGTCGTCGATAACAAACGCGTCAGCGTAGCTGGCACGATGCTCGGCCTCCTGTTCTGAATCCCATCGTTCCAACGCGTCAATGTGCTCTGCCGCCGATCGCGCCACCGGGAGGAAGTCGCGGTCGATGACCACCTCGATTCCGCTCACGCCTGGTAAATCGAGGTCGGCGTCTTCGCGCGACGAAGTCTTCGATGCCACATCGGGTGCCATCCACTCGGCCGTCGTGGCGTCGAGTGGGTCGTCCAAGGTTCCGATCTCATCAAGGGCCGGGGCGGAATCCTCTACCGACGAGTGGACGGCCGCGGCCTCCAATCCGTCGACTTCATCAGTGCCCGACGCGTACCGCTGTGCATCGGCAGCGGCCGGGCGATCGGATCCGAAGGTGATCACATCATCCGACGACCAGTCGCGACGCGACTGCGTCGGGCTTGCGCCGCGCTCGGAAAGAGTCGACACATCGAGTGCCGACATGCCGCTAGCGCGACTGGGCTCGCTTCCTCGCTCGGCCGTCGGCTCCTCTCCCTCGCGACTGCCTTCGATGCTCGTCGACGGCTCCGCCTCCGCGGTCGAGGCGTCGAACGATGTGCGAAGGCGATCCTCAAGATTCTCCGCGAAGCGGTCCGCGTGTGTCGGTTCGTCGATGGCGCTGTTCTCCGTTGGGGTGCGCGCGGCACCCGGCGGAATGTCTGTGCCGTGAGCGAGCTCCGACAGAACGTCCGCAACCGTGATGGTCGGCGGCGCGTTCGCCGCATCCGACGCGGACCGTTCCACTTCGGCGCGCAACGCCTCGACCGACGACGAATCGTCGATCGGCACTTCGTTCGACGCAGTCGTCGCTGCGATGGCGGTCGGTGCGCTTGTCGAGACCGGACCGGACGGAGTCGAGTCCGATGTCGATGGCTGCTCTGCGAGTTGGCTTGCTGTCGGTTGTGCGACTGAAGTTGGTATCGGAGAGCGTGCAAGTCGGCGCCCCCCGAGCGGTCGCAACGGCCCCTGTTCTGCATGTCGCTGGCCGCTGAACGGACGCAGTGGGGGGCGTCCGGCGGGAAGGACGTTCGGATCCTGCGAGAGATCATCCATGTGAGCCGCTCCGATCAACACTCGGTGAGAGGGCTCTGCGGCGCCCCCTGCTAGGGTGACGTCCAGCCGTGCGTGCCCAAGAGCGGGACGAACCTCACGGGTATGATGTCACGCTGCTCGAAGCTGTCTGCGAGGCGCGTCACCATCGTAAGCATTTGCTCGTCACGTTCACCGATCGGGACGAGCAGACGGCCCCCCACTGCGAGCTGATCGACCAGCGGCTGGGGGAGGCTCGGCGCTGCCGCCGACACCAGGATGGCGTCATATGGGGCGAACTCGCGCCAGCCGATGGTCCCATCGCCATGGAGCAACGAGATATTTCGGACGGCGCAGCCGCGCAGCACCTCACGAGCCCGCTCCAGCAGCGGCGCGACACGCTCGATGGAGAAGACTTGTGCCGCCATGCCGGAAAGCAGAAGTGTCTGGTATCCCGAACCCGTCCCGATCTCGAGGACCCGTTCTGTTCCCCGCAACTGAAGCAGCTGGAGATATCGCGCGTGCACGCTGGGCTGCGAGATGGTCTGGCCGCTGCCGATGGGGAGCGAACTGTCCTCGTAGGCACGGTGGCGCACTCCCGTGGGAACGAAGAGATGCCGTGGGGTCTCCTGGATGGCGCGCAGGACGGCCGGGTCGGTGATTCCGCCCGCCTGAAGGGCGTCCGCGAGTCGGCGACGGGCGGGCCGGTAGTCGGGACCTACGGCGCTCGCCACCAGCGCTCCGACGCGTCGAGCATGTCGCGATGGGTGAGGTCCAAGTGCAACGGCGTCACGGACACGAAGCCGTCGCGGATGGCCTGGAAGTCGGAATCACCGCTCCCGGTCCAGGTGATCTCGCCACCGCCGATCCAGTAAATCTTCCGCCCCCACGGATCCTTCATCGGCTGGATCGAGTTGGAGTACACGCGCCGTCCGAGGCGGGTGAGCTTGACCCCCCGGATCTCCTCGCCGCGCAGCGGCGGGAGATTGACGTTGAGCAGCGTACCCTCGGGAAATTCGGGGAGCGAGGTGAGGTGCCGGAGCAGCGGGACGAGGAGTTCCACTTGCTCGTCGAGCTTGGCGATGTCGGCGCGCAGGTCGCCCCCGGCAAAGGAAAAGGCGATCGACGGAATACCTAACGCCAACCCCTCCATGGCGGCCGAGACGGTGCCCGAGTACAGCACGTCCTCGCCCATGTTCTGGCCGTGATTGATGCCGCTCAGGACGAAGTCCGGGCGCACGTCCATCAGCGACTCCACCGCGAGCATGACGCAATCGGTGGGCGTTCCATCGACCTGGAACCGATGCTCGCCGCGCTTGACCGGCCGCAACGGATGGTGGAGCGTGAGCGAGTGGGAGGTCGCGCTCTGTTCGCGATCGGGGGCGACGACTGTCACCTCCCCGATCTGCTCGGCCGCCCGCACCAGGCAATCCAGTCCGTGCGCGAGGATACCGTCGTCGTTGGTGCAGAGGAATCGCATGATGTGGCTAACGGTAGCGGTCGACGACCGTTTGGGCTACTTCGACGCCGAGGCGCAGACGCTCATGCGGGCGGCACCTCGTCTGACTCCGACACCGGAACTGGCGCCGAGCCGTTGAGCACGTCCCTGAGATTTCCGAGCTCACGCTGCAGCTCGGCGAGCGTTTCCACAGCGAGGGCCTCACGCGCCACGACCTTTACCACGCCACCCTTGCGATGCTCATCGACCTTCTGGCGCGCACCATCGATCGTGTACTTCTCCGTGTACAGCAGGTGCTTCACGAGCTGGATCAGGTCAACTTCCCGGCGCTGGTAGACGCGATTGCCGGACCGATTCTTGGCCGGATTCAGGAAGCGGAACTGGCTCTCCCAGTAACGCAGCACGTGCGGCTTGAGGTCGGTGAGCAGGCAGACCTCTCCGATGGAAAAGAATTCCTGGACGAGGTCGTCACTCATGCATCACGTTCCGGCCGTAAATCGCGCCCCATGAGGTCGGAGAGGGCATCGCGCGGCGCCTGTTTCTCGAACAGGATGCGGGCGATGGCGGTCACGATGGGCATATCGACCCCTTCACGGTCGGCGAGAGCGCGCGCACTCTCGGTGGTGGTCACGCCCTCGGCGACACTTTCGGTGGCGGCGAGCACCTCCTCAAGGGGCTCACCGCGCCCCACCTGCAGCCCTACGGCGCGGTTGCGGCTCAAGGCGCCCGTGCAGGTGAGCACGAGATCCCCGATGCCGGCGAGGCCGGCGAAGGTGTCGGGACGCGCACCTAGCGCGATCCCGAGGCGCGTCGTCTCGGCAAGCCCCCGGGTGATGAGCGCCGCGCGCGAGTTCAGGCCCAGCCCGACTCCCTCGGCGATGCCGGTCGCCACCGCCATCACGTTCTTCAGCGCACCGCCGATCTCCACGCCGATCACGTCGTCGTTCGTGTAGACGCGAAAGACCGGCGAGCTAAGAACCTGCTGCACTGCCTCCGCGGCCGCGCGATCGGCAGACGCGGCGACTACTGCGGTGGGCATGCCTCGCGCGACCTCGACGGCGAAGCTCGGTCCGCTCAGCGCGACAACCGGATGTTCCGGCATCTCGGCATGCACGACATCAGACATCAATGCGAGCGTTCGCCGCTCGATTCCCTTCGTCGCCACCACCGCGAGGGCGCCGGGCTTCACCAAGGAAGCGGCGCCGCGCACCACGTCGCGCAGCACGTGCGAGGGCGCGACGAACACCACGAGCTCCGCGTCCGCCAGTGCATCGGCAATCGACGTCGTGGCGCGCACTGCAGGGTCGAGCATCGCGCCCGGCAGGAAGCGCGGATTGGCATGCGTGAGATTGATGTGCTCGACCACGTCCGCCTCACGCGCCCACAATTGCACCTCATGCCCGCCACGCGCGACCAGGTGCGCGAGCGCACTCCCCCACGCCCCACCGCCGATCACCGCGCATCGCATCAGGGTGTCACCCCGCCCGCGCGACCGCCGCGATGTCCGCCTGGGCGTCCGAGTCGCGACTCCTCGCCCCGCCGGAGCCGCCCGATGTTCGCCCGATGCGTCCAAACCACGAAGGCGCAGATCGAGACTGCAACCACGGAGAGCGGCGCGCGCGGGCCGTCGCGCACCACCACGCTGGCCGCCAGCGCCACCGCGCCCAACATCGAGCCTAACGAGACGTAACGCGTGAGGGCGACCACGGCGACAAACGTAAGGAAGGACGCCGCGAAGGGGACCGGCGCGAGGGCCGCGAAGACCCCCGAGGCAGTCGCGACCCCCTTCCCTCCCCCGCGAAACAGCCCGAAGCACGGTCGGACGTGCCCGACGATCGCGAGCACCCCGAAGGCGACCGACCACCAGACGCCATCGACCCGCGCCAACGTCGGAAAAGCGAGGACCGGGAGTACCCCCTTTGCCGCGTCGAGCAGCAGGACGGCGATGGCAGCGGGCGCCCCGAGCGTACGATAGACGTTCGTCGCCCCGAGGTTTCCCGAGCCGTGCTCGCGAAGGTCGATCCCCCGCAGTAACCGACCGGCGAAGTACGAAAACGGGGTGGAGCCGAGCAGGTAGCTGAGGAGGAGGAAGACGGCGACGGACATGGTCAGGGCGCGGCTTTTTTCTTCACCTGGACGCGCAGCGGGTTGCCGGAGAAACCCCACGCTTCGCGGAATCCGTTATGCAGGTACCGGATGTAGTGCTCCTCCAACGCGTCGGTGTTGTTGCCGAAGACAACGATGGTCGGCGGTGCCGTCTCCACCTGCGTGGCATAATGCAGGCGCACCTCACGGCCGGCGGCCTGCGGTGGCTGGCGCCGGGCGACGAGTTCCTCGAGCGTGGTGTTCACCTGCGACGTCGTGATGCGCTTGGCGCGCTCCGCCTCCACTTCGAGCAGGGTGTCGAGAATACGTGTAACGCGCTGTCCTGTTTTTGCCGAGGTGAAGAGAAACGGGACGAACCCGAGGTACGGTGCCTTCTCGATGCACTTCTTCTGGAACTTGTGCGCGGTCTTGTCATCCTTCGAGACGAGATCCCACTTGTTCACCACGATGATCAAGCCGCGCCCTGCCTCCCAGGCGAGCGCCGCAATCTTGAGGTCTTGGTTGTGGAGATCCTCGGTCGCGTCGATGAGCAGGCAGCAGATGTCGGCACGGTCGATCGCCCGCCGCGTGCGCAACGCTGAGTAGAATTCGACGCCGTCGTCTATGCGCGACTGGCGCCGCAACCCGGCGGTGTCGATGAAGATCAGGTCGCGATCGTGGTAGCGCATCGGCGTGTCGATGGCATCGCGCGTCGTTCCCGCTTCTTCGGAGACCACGAGGCGATCCTCACCGAGCAGTCGGTTCACGAACGACGACTTCCCGACATTTGGACGCCCGATGACCGCGATCCGCAGCGCCGTCTCGTCCTCGGGCGGGACCTCGGGAATGTTGGCGACGACCGCGTCGAGCATGTCGCCGGACTGCTTCCCGCTGATGGCTGAAACGGGAATGGGATCGCCGGCTCCCAACTCGTAGAACTCGTAGAAGTCGGTCGACTGCGGGTTGTCCGTCTTGTTGGCGATCACCATGAACGGCTTGCCGGAGTGCCGCAGGATGTCGGCGATGCGATGGTCGACCGGATGCAGTCCGTTGCGGGCATCCACCACGAAGAGCAACAGGTCGGCCTCCTCGATCGCCTCGGTCACCTGTCGCCGGATCTCGAGATCCATCGCCGCGCGAGGGTCGTCGTTGATTCCACCGGTGTCGACGAGCCAGAACGCCGATCCCGCCCACTCGGCGCGCGCGAAGTGACGGTCGCGGGTGGTGCCCGCCTCGTCGCTCACGATCGCCGTGTTGCGGCCGACGACTCGATTAAAGAGCGCGGACTTGCCGACGTTCGGCCGTCCGACGAGGGCCACGACGGGGAGGCTCACGTGGCCCCCGATGCGCCGACAGCGAGGGCGCCTTCTTCAAGTTGCAGCACGTCGACAAAGTCGTAGGAGGGGTACACAGGCATCGGGAGCGTCTCCCGAACGCCGACAAACGTCAGATCGTCGAGGAAGATGCCATCCTCGTTGATCGACTCCGCGGGAATGAGGGCGAGATCGAGGTCGTTCCGATCGCGCAGTGCGCTCAGGATGTCCGCCCCCACGAGCAATCCCGCGGTGGTCGTCGTGGGGCCGAAGAGCGAATTCACCGTCGGGATCATTTCGAAGCGCGCCCCCGTCGACGCCGCAAGCTGCTCCAGCAGCGGCGGCATGATCTCCCTCATCGCCAGTCCAGTGACGACGCCAATGCGCCGCCCATCGAGACGAGGGAGTGTGTGCGCTCCTTCCGCGATGCGCTGTCTGAGCGAGGTCACAGAGCCCACGCCGTTTTCGATCTGGGCGAAGTCGCCGTAGTGCGCCGCGTCGGGAAGTTCGCGACCGGCCAGCAGATAGAGTTCATCCGAGCCGAACACCCAGACTTCTCCTCGCTCGGCACGGCCTCGCGCGGCCCACCGCTCCGCAGTCTCGAGGATCCGCCGCGAGTTGTCACGGTCCATCGACGCGCCGGTATAGAGATGCGAGAACTGGGTCAGACCGACGGGAACCAGCGCCACGGAGAGGCACGACTCCTCAAACGCCCAGAGATCGGCGAGCGACTGCTCCAACACGGCCCCGTCGTTCAGCCCCGGGACGACGACCATCTGCCCGTGAAACTGAATGCCCCCCTCCACGAGTCGGGTCAACTGCTCGAGGATATTGGGAACGCGCGGGTTATTGAGGAGCTTCTTGCGGGCGTCCCAAGGGGTCGCATGCACCGACACGTAGAGCGGCGACAGGCGGTACTCGAAAATGCGCTGAAAATCCCGCTCCTTCAGGTTCGAGAGCGTGGCGAAGTTTCCGTACGCGAACGACAGTCGGTAGTCGTCATCGCGAATGTAGAGCGGCTTTCGCAGCCCCTTCGGCAGCCCTTCGATGAAGCAGAACTCGCAGCGATTTGCGCAGCGACGCACGGTCGGTGGCTCAAGCTCGACGCCTAGCGATTCACCTTCCGGGCGCTCGATCTCGAAGACGATCGCCTCGCCATTCGGGAGGCGCACCGCGATCTCGAGTTCATCGTCGGCGGTCAAGAACTCCCAGTCGAGGAAATCGTCGATGTCGCGCCCGTTGACGGAAAGGATCTCCGTTCCGGGAACGATCTCGAGTTCGTGTGCAATGCTATCGGGAGCGACGCGAGCGACGCGGACCATGGCCTGCCGAGAGACGAACGGGGGAAGGACGCGGACGCAACGTCGCGACAGCGCGTACTTCCCCCGAAATGCGAGGATCCCCCGGGGACGGCGGACCTCAAGGAACTTAGCAGTTGCTTCGGCCGATAACAATGCAGGACATACACTTTCGCCCTCGCCCAGCGGAGCGATATGAGCACTGCACCGCCGGGAAAAAGCGCGGCGGCGTCTCCCGAATGGAAGACACCGCCAGCGTTCAGAATTCGACTGCTCCCGCTTCGGACCGTCTAGCCGTCCAGCGGCGCGTAGCGATACGCGACGATACCTGCGCCTTCGACTTCGACACGGAACGATTTGGACTTCTTCGCTCCCACCGCATCGACGGAGGCGCTCTTCGAGGAGACGACGTTTCCTGTCGCATCGAGGAAGTCGAACTTGAGCGTGTAGCTCTTATCCGCGTCGGTCAGATTCTCCACCATGCCGCCGACCGTGTGCTTCGTTCCGTCGTGCGACCAGAGCGTGAAGGTCACCTTTACCTGCGCTTCCGACATCCGCTTGAAGTACTTGAGCAGCGAGTCGTTCGACGCAGCGTAGGCCTTGGCTTCGGGTGAGGTGCTCGCCTTCTTCGCCGCGGCGTCCTTGAGACGCTTGGCTTCGTTCTGGTAGTAGAGCGCCCACAGCTGATAGTTCTCGGGGTTTTCCGGGTCAATCGTGATGAGCCGGTTCAGCACGTTCGGGACCTTCTCCCAATCATCGAGCTTCTGGTACGTCACGACCAGATTGAAGAGTCCGTCACGCGACGAGGGGTTCTTCTTCAGGCCTGCCTCGAAGAGTGCCGCGGCGTCTTTCGGGCGCTCAGCGCGCGCGGCGTTCACGCCGGCGTCGAACAGCGCACCATCGGTGAACTTGGCGGGATTGTTCACCATGTCGGCGAAGACCTTTTCAGCTGCGGCCGAGTTGCCGCTCGCGATCTGCGCACGTGCAAGCGAAGCGGTCGCCTTCGCATCGTCGGGAAACTCCGCCAGGTACTTCTCGAGATAGGCGCTCGCCTGGGCGAATTTCGCTGACTTCGCGGCACCCTCCAGCGACTCGCCTTGCGCCATGATCAGCTGGGCAACGCTCAGCATCACGCCCTGACGGTCGTCCACGAGCGAGGTGTCGCCCTTCTGGAGTTCCGCCATCTGCTGGAAGGCCGCAACGGCCTGATCGATCGAGTCGCGTCCCTGCAGGACGTTCCCCAGGATGTTGTACGCGATGTACGACAGGCGATACCCGTCGTAAATGTGCAGGCCGCGGCGCACGAGCACCTCCGCCGAATCGGCCTGCTGCTGGTTGTAGAGGTTCACGGCCGAATTGACGAGCGGCGCATACATGCGACGACGCCATTCCTCCGTCTCCTCCTTGCACGCCGCATTGGACGCTTCAACGATGTCGAATGCCGAGTCGGCGGAGGCGACGAGATCAACCATGCCATCAGGCGCGGTTGCGTACCCGACCGCCGAGCGCTTCACCACCATGCCGCTATCACGCCCGGCGCGCATCGCCTCGTCGGCGTACAGGCTGAGCGCACGCCCGAGCACGAATGCTCGACCGGGGGCGTTGGCCGCAATGATCTTGTCTTCGTCTTTTGTGAGCAGGGTCACAGCCTGCGTGATGTTCTTGAACTTGTCCTCGGGCTTGCCAATAGGCAGCGCCGCCTTGGCGAGGGCGCTGGCGGCGTCCTTGACTTGGTTCGGCTTTTTCTCGTCGATCTCGCACTGCGCCTGTGCCACGGCAGTCACCGGGCGAATCGCGAGCAAGAGCGAGAGGGCCACCGAGAAGCGCAACAGGGTCATTCGTTCTCTCCTTGCATGATGAGGCGCGCCCCGCGCGCCGAAGTGAATCCTACCCATCGTCAGCGATCGCGTTCCGTGGCGGCCAGCGCGAGCGACGACACGTCGCCCAATGACCGACCGGTCGCGCGCGCGACCGCCCAAATATCGTCGTACTCCGGCTTGCGCCGTTGCCCACCGTTAGGCAGGGTGGCCACCTTCATGCGCACCTCATGCCCGAGCACGTCCACCACCACACCGGTACGAAAAAGCGAGTGGCGTTCGACCACCATTCGCCGCACGCCCAAAGTCGTGGTGTGCTCGAAAAGCAGCGACTCCATTTCATCCACACTTCCCTCCCGCACCAGTACCTCGACGCGCACGGCGACCCGTCCCTTCTTCATGAGCGTCGACGTGAGCACCACGTCGAGTGCACCTGCCTGCCGCATGATTTCGGCGCACCCCGCCACGAGTTCGGGTGACATGTCATCCAGGTCGGTGACCAGCATCACAAGTCGCTCGATGCCACGGTCACTCGAGGAGTCGTCGTCGGCCAGTGTGATCCGCAGGGCGTTCGCGCGCCCGAGTAGATCTTTCGATCCGGCACCGTATCCGCTACGTCGCGGGACATAGCGCGAGGGAATAGGACCGGACGACAGCACCTTCACCAGGGCAGCGCCGGTGGGAGTCACGAGTTCGCCTGTCCCCTCAGGCCCAGGGCGAACGACGTGCCCCTCGAGCAGACGCAGTGTAGCCGGCGCCGGAACAGGGAGGACTCCGTGCGCCGCTTTCACAAAGCCGTCGCCCATCGAAATGGTCCCGCAATAAACACGGGAGACCCCAAGCTCGCTGAGCCCCCAGACGGCCCCTACAATGTCGAGGATGGCGTCGACAGCACCGACCTCGTGCAGGTGCACTTCGTCGATGCTGATGCCATGGATCTTGCCTTCTTCCTCCGCGATCGCGGTGAACGCAGCGTCCGCGCGACGCCGTACCCGTTCAGGCAGCTCCGAGTTGGACATGATTGTACGGATCTCCCCGATGTGTCGCCCGTGCGGCTGCGCCGGGACATCGAAGTCGACCTTCGTGCACGCGATCATGCCACGCTGCACGTCGCTGATCCGCACGCGCACCCCTTCCAGGCCGAGACGCGCCGGAAGCGCCTCGAGCCACGCCGGATCGAGCCCGACGTGTACGAGGGCGCCCAGCATCATGTCGCCCGAAATGCCGCTGAATGGTTCGAGGATCGCGATCGTCACGGCGAGAAACTACACTCCAGAGAGCGCTTACGCCCGGTAGCTCGCTCCGCTACCGGTGTTGTAGACCACCACCTCGCTGTCGGCGGCGAGTCGTCCGAGCTTCACCAGCTTGGCCGCGACGAACAGCGCCGCTCCACCTTCGGGCGCCGCGTCGATCCCCGAGAGGTGAGAGAGTTTCGCCGTGAAGTCCCGGATCTCCTCCTCGGTCGCCGCCTCGGCGTCGCCCCCACTGTCCTTGATCGTCTTGAGCACCAATCGGTCGCCAAGGGGACCGGGGACGCGCAATCCGGCTGCGTGCGTACGCGGATTCTCCCATGGAGTGGCCCGGTCGGCCCCCTCGCGAACCGCGCGAACGAGCGGCGCGCACCCGGCGGCCTGGGCGACGATCATTTTGGGCATCGGGGCACTCGCGTCGAGCCATCCCCAGCGGCGCATCTCTTCGAATGCTTTCCAGATGCCGATCACCCCTTCCCCACCACCCGTCGGGTAGACAATGGCGTCCGGCAGGCGCCAACCCAGTTGCTCGGCCAGTTCGAGCCCCAGCGTCTTGTTCCCCTCCGCGCGATACGGTTCACGCAGCGTCGCCACGTTGAAGAATCCACTCTCCTTGGCGAACTCCACACTCATCCGGCCGCAGTCACCGATGTGACCGTCGATCGTGACGAGATCCACTCCCATTGCGCGGATGATGTCGAGGATGGGTCGCGGGGTCGTGTCGGGGGCGAAAATGCGCGCGGGGAGTCCGGCCGCGGCAGCGTAAGCGGCAAGCGCGGCACCCGCATTGCCAGCGGTTGGGACGACGAGCCCGGGAACACCACGCCCCTTGGCGCGCGTGACCGCTGCGCTCAGTCCGCGTGCCTTGAACGACGCCGTGGGGTTCACCCCTTCGTCCTTGATCCAGAGCCGGCGCACCCCGACCAGCGTCGCCAGCGACGGGTATTCCGTGAGCGGGGTCAACCCCTCGCCCAACGAGACCGGGACTTCACCCTCCACCACCGGCAGCGCCGCCGCGTACCGCCACATGTCCCAACGCGGGAGGAGCTCG
>JBDTUA010000084.1:0-15207 GCA_040007995.1 Gemmatimonadota bacterium
GCGTCGTCCCATTCATGCGTCACGCCGACCTGGCGGCGCACTATCGCGCGTCGGACATCGCGGTCTGGCCGACGCAGGAATCCATGTCGATGCTCGATGCCTCCGCGACGGGAATCCCGATCGTGGTGTCCGACCGTATTGGCGAGCCGGAGCGCGTGCGAGGCAATGGGCGAACCTATGTGCAGGGCAGTGTCGAGAGCCTCGCCGAGGCGCTCTGGGGACTCGCGGACGCTACCATGCGCCAATCGTTAGGCTCCCGGGGACGGGAGAAGATGACGGCCGGCTTCAACTGGGCCCAGTTTGCGCGCGACGTCGCCGCGGACTACGCGGCTGCGCAGCGCGACCATCCGCGCCGGCGCGCCTCATGCAGGCCCGCTATCTTACGGCGTTCGCGTCGGTCGCCATGAACCGGCTGGCGGGCAGGAGATCCACTCACGATCGCCGACGTCCGTGCGAGATGCCCTGCTCGCCGTCCTTCGTTCGAGTGACACGCTGCTCCCAGTCGGACTGGCCAATCGTCCCTGCGCTGGCGAATTCCACATGACTCGGTTCAACGCCGCCGTCAGGGCAATCGTCGAGGCTGCATCCTGCGAGCGGCATACCGCCGCCGCGGCCACCACCTTTGACCGCGCTACCCACAGCTTGTGAATCACGATCAATCGGGCCCACGCGCATATCAGATCTGCGCCAACTGTATCATGGACACCAGCGATTCCGGCATCTCCTTCGATGCGGAGGGCCGGTGCGACTATTGCCGCAATTTCGAGCGCAACATTCTCCCTAACTGGCACACGGATGCGAGGGGTGAGGCGACGATTGCGCGACAGATGGAGACAATACGTCGAGCGGGCCGCGGACGGGACTTCGACTGCCTCATCGGCATCAGCGGCGGGGTCGACAGCTCGTACCTCACGTACCTCGCCAAGGAGAAGTGGGGGCTGCGTCCCCTGCTCTTTCACGTAGACGCGGGGTGGAACTCGCCACAGGCAGTGCACAACGTCGAACGACTGGTGGACTGCCTTGGACTCGAATTGTACACGGAGGTCATCAACTGGCAGGAGATGCAGGACCTGCAGCGCGCCTTCTTTCTTGCGCAGGTGCCGCACGTCGACACGCCGCAGGATCACGCCTTCTTCGCCGGACTGTATCGTTTCGCGGTGAAGCATCGCATGAAGTACGTGCTCACCGGAGCGAACTACTCCACCGAATGCGTGCGCGAGCCGTTGCAGTGGCACTATCACGCATCGGACTTGCGTCAGATGCGCGACATCCATCGCCGCTTCGGCACGCGACCGCTCTCGACCTTTCCGACGGCCGACATCTTCACCTTCAAGCTGTACTACCGCTTCGTGAAGGGGGTGCGGGTGGTGAAACCGCTAAACTATGTGCCGTACTTGAAGGAAGAGGCGATGCAGACGCTGGTCGACCGCTTCGGGTGGCAACGGTACGCGCACAAGCACTATGAATCGCGCTTCACGCGCTTCTACGAGGGCTACTGGCTGCCGACCAAGTTCGGCTACGACAAGCGGCGGGCCCACTTCTCGAGCCTCATCCTCACGCAGCAGCTCGACCGCGAGACCGCGCTGCGCCGGATCGCGATTCCGGCGTACGACCAGGCGACCATTGCCGAGGACTTCGAGTATGTCGCGACGAAGCTCGATATGAGCGTCGACGAGTTGCACGCGATCATGCAGGGCCCCAACAAGAAGTACACCGACTACCAGAACAGCATGGGGCTCATTGAACTCGGCACGCGCGTACTGCGTGCGGTGGGCCTGCAGCGGGCGATCATTCGATGATCACGATCATCGACTATGGTCTGGGGAACGTGCGGGCCTTCCTGAACCTGTACAAGCGGCTGAACATCCCCGTGCGCACGGCGCGCACCGCGGAGGAGCTTGAAGGATCGGAGCGTGTGATCCTCCCCGGCGTTGGGGCGTTCGACCACGCGATGGAGCTGCTCGACGCCTCCGGCATGCGTGCAACGCTGGATCGCCTCGTGCGCGCCGAACGGGTCCCCGTGCTGGGGATCTGCGTGGGTATGCAAATGCTCGCTGAGCGCAGCAACGAGGGCGAGCGCGCTGGGCTCGCCTACATCCCAGGCGAGGTGCGCCGCTTCACGCCCCCCGCGGACTTACCACTTCCCTTGCCGCACATGGGGTGGAACGATGCGCGACCGGTGGCCGGACATCCGTTATTTGCACAGCTCGAGCAGCTCCCCCGCTTCTACTTCCTCCACTCGTACTACTTCGCCTGCGAGCGGGCGGACGACGTGGCGGCCGAAGCAGACTACGGCAGGACCTTCGCGTGCGCGGTGAGCGCCGGGAATGTGCACGGCGTGCAGTTCCATCCTGAGAAGAGCCATCGCTGGGGCGAGCGGCTGCTGCAGAACTTCGCCTCAGCCTGACGATGCTCCGCCCCCGAATCATCCCTTGCCTGCTGGTGCACAAGGGAGGCCTCGTGAAGACGACCCGTTTCGCGGAGCCGAAGTATGTTGGCGACCCGCTCAATGCGGTCAAACTCTTCAACGAAAAGGAAGCGGACGAGCTGATGGTGCTCGACATCGACGCGACGCGCGAGGGAGCGCTCCCCGATTTCACGCGCATCGGACGCCTCGCCGTCGAGTGTCGCATGCCGCTGTGTTATGGCGGCGGCGTGCAGTCGGCCGAGCAGGCGAGCCGCATCATCGCACTCGGCGTCGAGAAGGTGGCGCTCAGCGCGGCCGCGATCGAACGCCCGACGCTGTTGCGCGACATCGCTCGCGAGATCGGAAGTCAGAGCGTGGTCGTCGTCATCGATGTGCGGACGCGCGCCGGCACGTCCACGGTGTGGACGCATAACGGGACACGCGATACCGGGCTCCTGGCGTCGCGCGTGGCGGAGCGCGCGGAGGCGATGGGCGCCGGGGAGATCGTGATCAACTCGATCGATCGCGATGGCACCATGACAGGCTACGATCTCGCGCTGGCTCGTCAGATGCGCGCCGCCACGACGCTGCCACTGACGATCCTCGGAGGAGCGGGATCGCTCGCGGACATCGGGGCCCTGTTCTCGGCCTGCGGTGTGGTGGGGGCGGCCGCGGGAAGCCTGTTCGTCTTCAAGGGGACGTATCGCGCAGTGCTCCTGAACTATCCGTCTGCCGCCCAGAAGGATGAGCTGGGACAGTGCACACTCGCGATCCGCTAACACGCGGTCGTCACACGATGCCGCGCCGATTCGAAGGAGGTCTGACGTGAAGGGAGTACTGCTCATTACCGGAGGGACGGGGTCGTTCGGGCACGCGGTGCTCAACCGGTTCCTCGACTCCGAAGTCGCGGAGATACGCATCTTCAGTCGCGACGAGAAGAAGCAGGAAGACATGCGCAAGCGCTACGCGAGTTCGAAACTCCGGTTCTATCTTGGCGATGTGCGCGATCGCCAGAGTCTCAACGTGGCCTTTCGCGGTGTGGACTACTGCTTTCATGCCGCGGCGCTCAAGCAGGTCCCGTCGTGCGAGTTTCATCCGATGGAGGCAGTTCGCACAAATATCCTCGGCACCGAGCACGTCATCGACGCGGCGGTGGCGGCCGGAGTGCAGCGACTGGTGTGTCTGAGCACCGACAAGGCCGTCTATCCGATTAATGCCATGGGCATCTCGAAGGCGATGATGGAGAAGGTGATGGTCGCCGCGTCGCGCAACCTCGGCACATCCGATACGGTGATCTGCGGAACGCGCTACGGCAATGTCATGGCGTCGCGCGGCTCGGTGATTCCGCTGTTTGTCGAGCAGGTCTCGCGCGACCAGCCCGTCACGATCACTGACCCGGCCATGACGCGCTTCATGATGACGCTGGAGGAAGCGGTGCAGCTGGTGCTCTATGCCTTCGAACACGGAGCGAACGGGGACATCTTTGTCCAGAAGTCGCCGGCGGCGACGCTGGCGGTGCTTGCCGACGCAGTGCTCGGCGCGCTCGGCCGCCCGCATCATCCCGTGCGGGAGATCGGAACGCGACATGGCGAGAAGCTCTTCGAGACGCTGCTCAGTCGCGAGGAGTACGCCTCCGCCGAAGATCTTGGCGACTACTTCCGGGTGCCGCCGGACGACCGGGATCTCAACTACTCCAAGTACTTCGAAGTGGGCGAACCTCGCATTACGCACGCCGCCGAGTACAACTCGCACAACACGCGGCAACTCGACGTGAACGAGCTGCGCGGGATCCTGGCCCAGCTGCCGTTTGTGCAACGAGCGGCGCGCGGCGAAGCGGTTGTCGCGGAGTACTGAGCCAATGCGGATCGTTGTCACGGGCGGCGACGGCTTCCTCGGGCGTACGTTGCGCCTGCGCCTCGAGGAGCTCGGCCACGTCGATGTCGCCAGCATCACGCGCGCATCGAGCCCCGAGCAGTGGGAAAGTGTGTTCGCGACAGCGGACGTCGTCTTTCATCTCGCCGGTGTCAATCGTCCCGTCGATCCTGCGGATTTCGAGACAGGCAATGCGGCCTTAACGCGACGCGTCTGCGACACGCTGACCGCTGCCGGGCGCCGAGCGACGCTCGTGCTGAGTTCCTCCACCCAGGCGGTACTGGATAACCCATACGGGCGCAGCAAGGCCGAGGCGGAGCGTGCGGTGCTCCACTACGCCGAATGCACCGGGGCGCGGGGCTGCATCCTTCGGTTCCCGAACATCTTCGGGAAGTGGGCACGTCCGAACTACAATTCGGCCGTGGCCTCCTTCTGCCACAACCTCGCGCGCGGCCAACCGATTACGATTCACGATCCCGACGCCCCGTTACGCCTCGTTTACGTGGATGACGTGGTCGCGCAGCTGCTGGCGCTCCTCCCGCCGTCGACCATGAATGGCCAGGTGACGGTGGGTACGGTTCATGAGACGACGGTCGGCGCCGTCGCGTCGATGCTGCGCGAGATCGCCGAGATTCCGCGGACGCTTACCGTTCCACGAGTGGGGGCGGGACTTGCACGAGCGCTCTACGCCACCTTCGTCAGCTACCTTCCACCGACCGCGTTCGCGTATGCCCTGCGCCGACACGAGGATGCGCGCGGTAGCTTTGCGGAAATGCTGCGCACCACGGACTCGGGACAGTTCTCGTACTTCACCGCTCGACCGGGGGTCACGCGAGGCGGGCACTATCATCACACCAAGGCCGAGAAGTTTCTCGTCGTGCAGGGACGCGCCCGCTTCGGCTTTCGTCACATCATCACGGGGGAGCGCCACGCGCTCGAGGTCGATGGACGGTCGCCGCAGGTCATCGAGACCGTCCCGGGCTGGGTGCACGACGTCACGAACACTGGCGAGGACGAGATGATCGTGCTGCTGTGGGCCAACGAAACGTTCGATCCGCAGCGACCCGACACCGTGGCTGCTTCCGTCTCCCCAGAACTCGCCCCATGAAGAAGCTGCGCGTCGCCACCGTCGTCGGCACTCGTCCCGAAATCATCCGGCTCTCGCGCGTGATCGCACGACTCGACGAGTTCTGCGATCATGTCCTCATCCACACGGGGCAGAACTACGACTACGAGCTGAGTCAGGTCTTCTTCGACGAGTTGGAGGTGCGGAAGCCCGATCACTTCCTGGCGGCCGCAGCAGAGACGCCAGCCGCGACGATCGGGAACGTCATCATCGCCGTCGACGCGGTTCTGGCCACAGTCCAGCCCGATGCCATGCTCGTCCTGGGCGACACCAACAGCTGCCTCGCCGTGATCCCGGCCAAGCGTCGCAAGATCCCCGTCTTCCACATGGAGGCCGGGAATCGCTGCTTCGACCAACGCGTCCCCGAGGAGATCAACCGGCGCATCGTGGACCATACGGCCGACGTGAACCTGACCTACAGCAGTATTGCCCGCGAGTACCTGCTCCGCGAAGGGCTCCGGCCCGACCTCGTGATCCGCACCGGTAGCCCGATGTTCGAGGTGCTGTCGCACTATCGCCCCGGGATCGATGCGTCCGATGTGCTCACCCGGCTCGGGCTGGAAGACGATGGCTACTTCGTCGTCAGCGCCCATCGCGAGGAGAACGTCGATGGCGATCGCGCCTTCGGGAAGCTGGTCGAGTTGCTCAACGCCATCGCGGAGGAGCGAGGAATTCCGGTCGTCGTCTCGACACATCCGCGGACGATGAAGCGCGTCGAGGCGACCGGGGCGAGCTTTCATCCCCACGTGCGCCTCCTCAAGCCGCTGGGCTTCTTCGACTACGTGCGGCTTGAACTGTCGGCGCGCGCCGTGCTGTCGGATAGCGGGACGATCAATGAAGAGTCGTCGATTCTCAACTTCCCGGCCCTCAACCTCAGGGAGGCGCACGAGCGGCCCGAAGGGATGGAAGAGGGGGTGGTGATGATGACGGGACTCGACCTCGATCGGGTGCGGCAGGGTCTCGCCATTCTCAGCGAACAGCCGCGCGGGGACACGCGAGGGCTTAGACTCGTCAGCGACTACGCGGTGCCTAACGTCTCAGACAAGGTCGTGCGCATCCTCCACAGCTACACGGACTACGTGCAGCGTGTGGTGTGGCACCGGAGCGATTGACAACGGTGCCATGCGCCTCCTGATCGTGAGCCAGTACTTCTGGCCCGAGAACTTCCGCGTCAACGAGCTCGTGGCGACGCTCGTGCAGCGGGGGCACGAGGTAACGGTGCTCACGGCGCTCCCGAATTATCCGGAGGGGAGTGTCTTCCCGGAATACGCGGCCGCGCCGGGGCAGTTTGCGCGCTATGAAGGCGCCGAGGTGGTCCGCGTTCCCTTTGCGCCGCGCGGGCAGGGGGCGCCGCGGCTCATACTCAACTACGCCACCTTCGTCGCCAGCGCCTCCACGATCGGGGCGTGGCGACTGCGCGGGCGCCACTTCGATGTCGTCTTCGTCTTCCAGCCGTCGCCGGTCACGTCGTGCCTGCCGGCGCTAGTCATCGCACGCCTCAAGCGTGCGCCTGTGATTCTCTGGACGCTCGACCTGTGGCCCGAGACGCTGCAGGCTATCGGGGTGGTGCGCTCGCCTCTGCTCCTGTCGCTGGTCGGCCAGATGGTGCGCTTCATTTACCGGCGCTGCGTGCTGGTGCTGGGACAGTCGCGCGCCTTTGCAGGAAACGTGGAGCGCTACGCGGGGGCGAGCGATCGATTCCGCTACTTCCCTCAGTGGTCAGAGTCGCTGTTCTCCGTCGACCCGTCCCAGGTGGTGGCCGCCGACGAAATGCGGGCGTATCAGGGGACCTTCAACGTCCTCTTCGCCGGCAATATCGGCGATGCGCAGGATTTTCCCGCCATCCTGGACGCCGCCGAGCGGCTCAAGCATCGCGCTGACGTACGCTGGCTGGTCGTGGGCAATGGGCGCGCCGCACCGTGGGTGCGGGACGAGATCGTGCGTCGTGGCCTCACCGATCGTGTCGCATTGCTCGGCCGTCATGCGCCGGAGCGCATGCCCGCCTTTTTCAAGGGAGCCAGCGCCCTCCTGGTGAGCCTGAAGCGCGCCCCCGTGTTCGCCCTCACAATCCCTGCCAAGGTGCAGGCATATCTCGCGTCCGGACTTCCACTGCTGGGGATGCTGGATGGTGAGGGCGCGCGGGTGATTGAGGAAGCGCAGGCCGGGTTGACGTGTGCGGCCGGTGACGGCGCGGCGCTCGCCGGGCTGGTGGAACGGATGAGTGCGTTATCGGCGATCGAGCGCGCTGCGATGGGGGGGCGCGGGCTCCAGTACGCGCGTCGCGAGTTCGATCGCGAGCGCCTCGTCACACAGCTCGAGGGCTGGCTGCGCCGCGCCTCCGCTCCGGCTGGGATCGCCGATCCCTCTTGAGGCCTACGTGCGAGTTCGTTAGGCATCCGTAGGTAGGGGTCGCCACTTTCGCATGCATTTCACCCCAACGGGCGTGCCGTGCTCGACCATGTCGATGACGCTGGCCCAGTCGGGACGCCATTGCAGGTGCGGGCCCATGCGTGAGTGCTGCCGGGTTGGCCACATAACGAGCTCGACGTTCTCGCGCGTGACGCGCCGGGTGCGACTCACCCCTATGGGCACTAGCACGGCGCGACGCCTCGGTATTTCATTGATTAATAACTTAAACGCTGAGTGCAGCACACTTGACGGATCGCCAGTTGCGAAATCGGCATCACCTCCTCATCGACGCGCTTCTGCTTGTTGTCAGCGGACTTGCTGCCTACACGCTGCGCTTCGAAGGACTCGGATGGGTGGACGCGTGGGGGGCGAACGCCCTGACCTTCCTGCTCGTCACGATCCCGTTGCGCCTCGGCGTGTTCTACCTGTTCGGGATGTACCGCAGCCTCTGGTATCTGGCATCGGTCTCGGAGCTGGACCGCGTGGTGCGCGCGGGGATAGTGGCCGGAACGTTGAGCACGGCGTTCGGCTTGCTCGTGCTGCCGGCCATCGGATGGATGGACACGCGCGTGCCGATCGGAGTTCTCGGACTCGATTTCGCGATGACGTGCGGTGCCGTGGCGATGTCACGCTTTGTCCCGCGACTGCTCTGGTGGCGCAAGAGGTGTCGCGCGACGGCGCATGGCGAACGCGTCCTCATCGTTGGCGCTGGGCAGGCCGGACAGATGACGGCGCGCGAGCTCACGGGCAATCCGCGACTGCAATTGACGCCGGTCGGCTTTGTCGATGACGACGCATCCAAGCATGGCCAGCATCTCATGGGCATCCCGGTACTAGGGGCGCTCGCGGACTTGCCGTCGATCCTGCTACGACACTCGGTGAACCAGCTCATCATCGCGATGCCGTCCTCGCCCGGGTCGGTGGTGCGCGAGGTCGTGCGTGCGGCGCTCGATGCCGGAGTGCACACACGCACCATGCCTGGGCTGTATGAGATCCTCTCCGGAAAGCAGGGCGTTTCCCACCTGCGCGACGTCGAGATTCAGGACCTGTTGCGCCGCGCTCCGATCGACACCGATCTGCGTGCGATACGAAAGCTCGTGTCCGGGAAGCAAGTCGTGATCACCGGCGCCGGTGGCTCTATCGGATCTGAACTCTGCCGACAGATCGCGCGGGTAGGTCCGTCGCACATGTTGCTCCTGGGCCACGGCGAGAACTCGATTTTCGAGATCCTCGAAGAGCTGCGCGATCGTGTGCCAACGCTGCGCTTTTCGTGCGTTATCGCTGACATTCGCGATCAAGCGCGCATCGAGGCGATCTTTCAGCGCTTCCGCCCCCACGTGGTCTTCCACGCGGCCGCCCACAAGCACGTGCCGCTCATGGAAGAGAACATCATGGAGGCGGTGACGAATAACGTGATCGGAACGCAGATCGTGTTGAACGCCGCTGTGCGCGCGGAGACGCCGAACTTCGTGCTCATCTCGTCCGACAAGGCAGTGCGTCCCAGCAGCATCATGGGCGCGACCAAGCGAATTGCCGAGCAGATCACCCAGATCGCGGCCGAGACATATGGGCAACACTATGTGTCGGTGCGTTTTGGCAATGTGCTCGGGAGCCGCGGCAGCGTGGTGCCCACGTTCCTGCGACAGATTCGCGCCGGTGGTCCCATAACGGTGACCGATCCCGACATGACGCGCTACTTCCTTACGATCCCGGAAGCGGTGCAGCTCGTCATGCAAGCTGCAACGCTCGGCGCAGGGGGGGACGTCTTTGTGCTCGACATGGGCGAGCCGGTGCGCATCGCCGATCTGGCACGCGACCTCATCCGACTCTCCGGGCTGCAGGAAGGGCGAGATGTCGAAATCTGCTATACGGGGCGTCGCGCTGGAGAGAAGTTGTTCGAAGAGGTCTTCTTCCAGGGGGAGGAGGTCGTGGCGACCAGCCATCCGAAGGTGCTTAGCGCACGCAACCTCGACGTGAGTTCCGACGCGGAGGCGACGATCGACGCGCTCGTTCGTGCAGCAGCCCGCAACGCGTCCGACGAGGAGCTGGTCAGCTACCTGCGGCACCTCGTCCCCGAGTTCCAGCGCCCGCAAGACGAGGCGCTCGTCGGTGACTTCGACGATGTAGTCATCGAGAGGGGTGCTTCACGTGATCGCGCCGAGGCGCTGCTGCGCGAGTCGCTGGATTCTCGACTGCGTGCGTGACGGCTCGATGCCGGAAGCGGCTGAACTACCCTCCCCTTCCGCAGTTCCGCCTCCGGCTTCGCCTCAACCGAGGCGGGCACCAGCAGCGAATCGGCGATGCCTTTCGGGAATCGTCTCGACGTCGCGCTCTGCCTTGAGCAGCGGTGCGAGTTCGATTTCCAGCGCGTGGGTTACGCTCTCCTCGTGTAGTGCCATCTCGAGGGCGAGGCGCGTGTGCGGCGCGAGTCGGACACCAGAAGAAGGACTCCCGCTAATTTCGGTCCCCGTGCGGGAGAGTGTGGGTCACGCGCCGGTCCGGGCGCGCCGCCCACTCCGGAACGGGTGAAGCAGCGCGTCCATAGTGGCCTGCCGAAGGCGGCGAAACTCCGCCGCCTCGTCTTCCGTGCTGCCCCCTACCTCCGTGAAGCGCTCCTTGGAAAAACCAATCAGCAGCGCGAGCAGGGCGCCAAACAGGGCTGCCACGACCGCCTTGCCGATTCGTAGCCGAGCATCGGGACGGGCTGGAATCTCGGGGGCCTCGATGACCGAAATCTGCGGCGTATCGCGCACCTCTTCGATTTTAGCCTGCTCGTACGATTCAGCCAGCGTTGAGTATAGCGTTCTCCGAAGCTCGACTTGGCGAGCCAGTCGCTGATCCTGGAAGTTCAGTTGAGGCGAGTTCGTCACGGAGCGGTTTTCGCGCAGGAACGCCTCGTGCTGCTGCTCGGCCGCCCGTAATTCCACGCCCACCTCGGCCAGCCTTCCCTCAGTAAACTTGCGTTCGGCCGCGGCGCGCGATTGGCGGTGTAGCATGTTGAAGCGGACGAGTTGGTTCAGCAACGCGTCTGCAAGCGTGCGCGCAAGATCGGGAGCCGGTGCTTCCACGGCGTAGGTGACCATCCCGGACTTCTGCGAAACGCGAACCGACACGGCTCTGCTCAGGCGCTCGATCGCGTCATCGCGGCGAATCGGCGCGGGGTTTGCGCGAACATGATAGGCATCGGCGACCGTTGTTCTCGTGACACCGCCCTCCAATGCTCGATACTGAAATGTCGTATCCACCAGTGTACCTAGGATGAACCGCGTCTCGAGCAACTCCGAGTAGAAAGACGGTGACTGGCTGGGATCGGTCGACGGCAAACTTACGCCGAGTTGTGCGGCAATTCCCGGCATCGTTCCAAGCGACGTCTTGCTTGTCTGCACCATGAAGCTCCCTGCAGACGTGTACATCTGCGGCTGCAGCGTGGCGTAAACGAACGCGAGCACACCAAAGGTGATCGCGAGCAATAGGATGAGCTTGATCTGACGAAGCGCGAGGTTTGCGAGTCGCAGGAGTGAAGCGGTGCCGGCGTTATCCTGCTGCCACTGCTCGGCAGAGCTTGACTGAAGAGTTGGCATGGCGGTCGACAAGTGTGCTGCAGAGTACCGGAATGATAGGGTCCGAGCCGCAAGTCAAGCGAGTTCAGGCTGACCCACGGCAGGCCGCACACGTTCGGAATCCGATGTGGCAGGCCATCGGTCAGCCTTTGCGTCGTCCGAAATCGCAATGCAGGCCGCTAACAGTGCCCACATCGCGCCGGACTCGAAGAGAGAGCCCGAAAACATTGAACTGAGAACGTACTGAAGGCAGAGAATGCCGACCCACGCCGCTGTTGGACGCGTGAGGATCACTCGCACGGCGCGAAAGATCCCGATGCACTGAAAGGCCAGATACATCAGACCCCCGACGGCGCCGACGGCCATGAAACTCTCAATGGCCAAGTTATGCGGATAGATAAGCATCACGCGCTCTTCGAGGGAGCTACCCAGGAACGGGTGAGCCAGAAACTGCTCCCAAGCGCGGCTGAGCGTGTCGACCCGGATACTGACGGACGCAACACTCGGATCATTCAACGCGGTCTGAAATCTCGAAATGACGCCAAATCCAAGACGGTCCTCGAAAAAAAACGCCAGTTGTAGGCCGAGCGCTGGCAAAATCACCGCTGCCAACGTCGCGCGACGGCGATTTCCGTTACGCCAGTCAAGCCGGATGAGCCACCCCATGTTAAGCAGAAGTGCGAGGAGCGGACCCTTTGATGCCGACATACCGGCACACACCACGCCAAGCGCAACGGCCGCGAGAAGCGGGACACTCCGCCACGAGGAGCGAGGCGGGGACATGAGCAAGTGTGCCACGCTTGCTGTCGCCAGCGCCACACCGACGTGCCCCAACGAGATGGGATCGAGTGTGAGGAGCTCAAAACGTCCAGACGAGGCTGCAAGAGGGACCTCGCCTGATGTGACCAGCCGCGCTCCTATGTAGAGTACCGAGGTGAGAGCGACGAGTCCCATGCCGATCAACAATCTGATCGCTAGCCGCAGCGTCGCCTCAGTTGGGCGCGCAAACAGCGCCAACATCGGAATGAAGGTCGTTCCAAGCCCATACAGGAAATATTCGCCTCGGGGGCGCGAAAGGTCCTGCGGAAAGAGGACGGTATCTGCGACCATTCGGGCGAGGTACATCGTCCAAAACAGGCCAAGTGGGAACCAGAGCGCGCCGCTATACATCTCGTCTCTGGCGAGCGTGCGCAGAATCGACCACATGCTCAAGACCAACACGGCGGCGCGAAATGGGACGGTCACCACGCGGCTATCGACGCCCAAAGCGATGGGGAGCGAGGAAACGAGTGGATACCCGGCGACCGTGATCGCGTACAGGAGGGCCAAGTCCCAGCGGCTATCGCCGGCTCGCGATCGCTCCATTCTCATTCTTACGCGCGGCCAATCACTGTGAGCTACCCCGATTTCGTGGACACGTGATTGGTACGCCTACGCTGCCTGCTCCCACTGCGCTCCGCACTCGGCCGGGCTAACGTAACCTAACGTCGAATGCCGGCGCTTGCGATTGTACCACCGCTCCGTGTAACGGAAGATTGCACGGCACGCCTCCCCCTTCGTGGCCCGGTCGTACCGCATGTTCAGCTCGACCTCGCGCGTGTCGCTCTCCGCCACCGCGTTGTCGTAGCAGTCGCCCGTTCAGCTCATGTCGCGATGGCGCCGTGCGCCGCCCAGCGGTTCCGATACGCCGCGCCGGCATACTGGCTGCCGGTCCGATTGCTGGACCAGTCGCGGCGCCGCCTGACGCGCCGCCAGCGCCATCCGGAGCGCGCCCAGCGCCAGTTCCTCCTGCAAGGTCACCTACGTGCTCCAGCCCACGCAACGGCGCGAGGCGAGATCGAGCACCACCGCGAGACATTGCCACCCCGCCCGGGTGGGGATGTAGGAACCGTCGCTCGCCCGGACCTGATCTGGCGCGACGCCGTTCACATCGAACTGCCGCGTCAGCAGATTCGGCGCGATCGGCTCCGCGTGTTGCGAGTCGGTGGTCCCGACGCGACGACCCGGGGGACGCGAGCCACCAACCCGTCCCACCGCAAGAAGCGCGCGATCCGTTTCCGACTCGTCGCAGTGCCCTCCGCCTTGAGCTCGGCAATATCCGACTTCAGGATTGCAGCCGATTCTATCTTTCGAACCTATCGCTGCCGCCCATCCGAATCGACAATCTCGACAATGAGCAGGCGAAGTACTGGCTCGCACACGGGAAGCGACAGAACTCCCGCAGCCGCGAGAGCATGGTCCGCATCGCCGGACCACGCGAGCACGTGCGCCGCTTCTGCTTGACGAAGACCGGAGCGTCCCCTCTCCGCATTGCATATCACGCGCTGCCAGCGCTCAGGGAGGCCACGTCGAGAGACGGTCCTCGCATCTCCGCGGATGACCCCGTGACAGCGCAAGCCGTTCGGCGCATGCGATCGCGAGGACTTGGCCGATACCCACGACGGGACGACACGGGATTTACGGAGAGCTGTTTGCGCTGTTCGGACGGGCATCAATCGGTGGTGATGAATAGTGTCCCGTTCTTACCTCTCGTTGTACCTCTTCCGGTGCTTCGTTCCGACCTCTGGCTCGGCAGGCATGCTGGCGCGCGGCGCACCTTCCGTTCCGTGCACCCAGCATTCGCGCGGAGCGGTCGGCTGCGCGCGCGCTGTTCGCCGGCCCGACACCCGTTGCGCCCTCACCGGCATCGCAGTAATTCCCGGCGTTCCATATCAAACGCGTACGCCCGGACCGTGTGACCCTGCGTTCGCCACCGTGTCGTCAGGGCGGTGGCATTCCCTCGACTCCCTGTTTACCCCGCATGCGAAAGGTTCTGGTGACTGGAGCCGATGGCTTCATCGGGTCGCATCTCACGGAGGCACTGGTGCGCACCGGTTACGACGTGCGGGCGTTTGTTCTGTACAATTCCTTTGGTTCCTGGGGATGGCTGGATCAGTGTGCCGACGACGTCAGGGGTACGTTCGAGGTGTTTGCCGGCGACGTCCGAGATCCGCACGGCGTGCGGACGGCGATGGAGGGCTGTGATGCCGTGCTGCACCTGGCGGCATTGATCGCCATTCCGTACTCGTATCACTCCCCGGACACCTATGTGGAGACGAATGTGAAGGGGACGTTGAATGTGGTGCAGGCCGCGGGCGCGCTGAATGTCAGCCGGGTCGTGCACACGTCGACGAGCGAGGTATACGGCACCGCGCGCTTTGTGCCGATGACGGAAGATCATCCGCTCCAAGGGCAGTCGCCGTACGCTGCGACCAAGATCGGGGCAGACCAGATCGCGATGTCTTTCCATGCATCCTTCGGGACGCCGGTCGTGACGATTCGTCCCTTTAATACCTACGGACCGAGACAGTCGGCGCGTGCCGTGATACCGACAATCATCACCCAGATCGCCGCGGGTGAGCGCCGCATCAAGCTGGGTGCCGTGCATCCGACACGGGATTTCAGCTTCGTGGCGGACACGGTCGCTGGCTTCATCGCGGCACTCGAAGCGCCGTCGGTGGTCGGTGAAGTGATCAACCTGGGCAGCAACTTCGAGATTTCCGTCGGCGACACCGCCCGCGCGATCGCGGATGTCATGGGCGCAAACATCGAGCTCGTTACAGACGAGCAACGGCTCCGTCCAGACACGAGTGAAGTGGAACGGCTCTACGCCAGCAACGACAAGGCGCGCACGCTGCTGGGTTGGTCTCCACGATACGGCGGCCTCGATGGATTCAAGCGCGGACTCGCCGAAACGGTCGAGTGGTTCTCGGCTCCCGGCAACCTCGCGGGCTATCGGGCTGGCCGCTACAACCTATGAACAGGCGCGCCGTCATCCTCGCAGGGGGTATGGG
>JBDTUA010000085.1:0-15102 GCA_040007995.1 Gemmatimonadota bacterium
GCAAGCGATCGTGCTCTCGGCGCGCGTGGCGGACAATGCCCGACTCGGCAGCAGCGTGCTGCTCAAGGGGACGCGGCTGGTCGCCGGGGCACCGGGGGCGCTGATCATCCCCGGGCAGGGCGCGGGCAGCGTGGGCATGGTCGCCATCTTCGATTGGTCCGAGCTCGCCGAGATCTGGCGGGAACGTCGCGCCTTCACCTCGTTTGACTACTCGGGCTCTCGCTTCGGGCAGAGCCTTGGCATGGCCGGCGACGAACTCTGGATCGGCGCCCCCGCGAGCGAGCGTGGCACGGGGCGCATCTACCGGCTGCGTGAGGACCGCGACGGCGGGTGGTTGGCGATGCAGACGCTGGAGGTTCCGGGCGTTGAACCGGGGGCGCTCTTCGCGTCGTCGTTCTCGATCAGCGGCGACCAGGCGGCCGTCGGAATGCCGAGCGATGGCGGGGGTGAGGGGACGGTGATGTTTCTCGGTCGCTCGGCCGCCGGGGCGTGGACCTCGCGCGGGACCGTCTTCCCGACTTCGACCGAGAAGACGTATGCCGCGATGAAAGGGAAGGAGACGATGTGCGGCGGCGACGGAAAAGCGGGCGAGTTCGAGTGCGGCAACGCGTCGTTGTATTCGTTCCTGCCGATCAGCGCGATCGGCGGCAAGCGCGGGACGAGCATGAACGACAACTGGGGCTGGACCGATCCGGTCACCCACCAGGAAATCGCCCTGCTCGGACGCACGGACGGCACGTCCTTCGTCGACGTGACCGACCCGTCGAATCCGAAGTACCTCGGGGACCTCCCGAAGACGAAGGGATCCCCCGCCTCGGCATGGCGCGACATGAAGACGTACAAGAATCACGTCTTTGTCGTCTCGGACAACGCCGGTGAGCACGGCATGCAGGTCTTCGACCTCACGCGCCTGCGCAAGGTCACCACGCCGCAGGTCTTCACCCCCGACGTGACGTACGACCGCATCAACAGCGCGCACAATATCGTGTCAAACGAAGAGACAGGCTTCATGTACACGGTCGGCAACTCGGGGGGCGGCGAGACGTGCGGCGGCGGATACCACATGATCGACGTACGTGAGCCGAAGAAGCCGAAGTTCGCCGGCTGCTTCGGCGATCCCAAGACAGGACGTGCCGGCACCGGCTATTCGCACGATGCACAGTGCGTGAAGTATCACGGTCCCGACACCCGCTACAGCGGCAAGGAGATCTGCATCGGCTCCAACGAGACTGCGATCAGCATCGCCGACCTTACGGACAAGCAGCATCCGGTCGCCATCTCGCGTGCGAGCTACCCGAACGTGGCGTATGCGCACCAGGCGTGGCTCACTGATGACCATCGCTACCTGTATCTCAACGACGAAGGGGACGAATCGGCCGGCAAGGGCGAGGCGGCCAAGGGGACGCGCACGCTGGTGTGGGATGTGGCCGACCTTTCCGACCCGATCCTCACCCAGGAGCACATCGGGGTGGCGAAGGCGATCGACCACAACCTGTACGTCAAGGGCGACCGGATGTACCAGGCGAACTACACCTCGGGGCTGCGCATTCTCGACATCAGTGATCCGCGCAATCCGAAGGAGGTCGGGTTCCTCGACACGCACCCGGGCGACGATGGCACGCCGCAGTTTGAGGGGGCGTGGAGCGTGTACCCGTACTTCAAGAGCGGCACGGTGGTGGTGACGAGCATCGGGGAAGGGGTCTTCTTCGTGCACGATCGCACGCGGAAGACGGTCCAATGATGCGGTCGCTGCTCTGGGCGGCGGCGGCGCTCGCCGTCGCCGCCGGCGGCGACGGCACGACCGGCGACGCGAAGCCCGCCAGCCGCAAGCTGTACGTCGTGAACCAGGCTGGCGCGACCATCTCGATCATCGACGAGGCGCGGCAACGCGTGGACACGGTGCTCGACCTGCGGACCATGGGGTTCAGCGCCAACGCCAAACCGCACCACGTCGTCGTCGAGCCGGACGGAAGCTTCTGGTACGTCACCTTGATCGGTGACGGGCGCGTGCTCAAGCTCGACCGCACCAATCACGTGGTCGCTCAGCTGCCGATGGAGACACCGGGGCTCATGACGCTCGACCCGGTGCACGATTCGCTCTACGTCGGGCGGTCGATGACTGCGGTCAATCCGCCGAAGTCGCTTGGCGTGATCGCGCGCCGGTCGTTCACGCTCGTGGAGGAGCAGGAGATCCTGATCGCCCGCCCGCACGCGATCGCGACGACGCGCGACGGAAAGTGGATACACACCGCCTCCCTCGCCGAGAACCGGATTGCCTCGGTGGAGACCGCGACCGGGCGCGTCACGCTGAGCACGATTCCCGGCGCCGAGCGTTCGCTGGTGCAGTTCACCGTCTCGCCGGACGGCAGCACGATGGTGGCTGGCGGCGAGCTGTCCAACACGCTGCTCGTCTTCGACCTGCGAAACGGACCACCGCTCGCCCCGGTCCGGGAAATTCCGGTGCCGGGCAAGCCGTGGGAGGCGCGCTTTGCGCCTGACGGGCACACCGTATGGCTGACCACGCTCGTCGGTAACCAGGTGGTGCAGGTCGACGTGGACGCTGGACGCGTCGTGCAGGCGATCGACGGTCGTCTCGCGCAGCCTTACAGCATGCTGCTGAGTGGCGATGGCCGCACCGCCTTCGTCGTGAGCCAGAACACCGGGGCCGTAAAGCCGGGAGAGAGCGGTCATGCGATGCACGGCATGGCGGGACACAACGATTCGGATGGCTGGCTGTCGATCATCGACCTCAAGTCCGGGAAGGTCCGTTCCACGCTGATGCTTGGCACCGGACCGACCGGCATCGGTGCGTCCGGGGCGCGATGACGTCGGGATTCGCACGGGCGGCGCTGCTGCTGACGGCGTCGTCCGCGCTGTGGTGGGCGGGGAGCGCGTTCGAGGCACGCGCGCAGGTGGCAACCCCACGCCGTGCGCTCGACTCCCTCCGATTCGTGCGGCAGGTGGCGCCGTTTCCTGTGCTCGACTCGACCGGCACGCCGTACGACCAGCCGTTCCTCGGCGGCTTCGACGTGCCCCGGCCGCAGGTCGTCGACATCGATGGCGACGGTGACCTCGATCTCTTCGTGCAGGAGCGCTCGAACGCCGTCATGTTCTTCGAGAATGTCGACGGGCGTTTTACCTGGCGGACGGATCACTTCCTCGACCTGGCGGTGGGGGAGTGGTATCGATTCGTCGACATCGATCACGACGGCGTGGTCGATTTGCTCAGCGAGTCACCCGTCTCGTACATCCGGGCGTGGCGCAACATCGGCACGCGGCAGGCGCCGCGCTTCCGTATCGCCGCCGACACCCTGCGCGACATCGATGGGGCGCCGCTCCCCGCCGACCGGCAGAACATCCTGAACGCCGTCGACATCGACTGCAACGGACGATTGGACCTCTTCCTCGGCCGGGTCGCGGGGACGGTCGATCGCTATGAGGCGGTGCCGGGGAGCGAGCGCGATGGTATCCCTCGCTTTGTGCTGCACACGGCACGATTCGAGAATATCGAAGTGCTCGGCCCGATCCCGGGGCAGCCGACGCCGCGGCGCATCGAGATCGGCGGGACGCGCCACGGCGCCAACACGCTGGCGTTCGGCGACATCGACGGCGACGGTGACGTCGACCTGTTCTGGGGCGACTACTTCGAGCAGGGCCTGCTTCTCTTCGAGAATCGGAGGTCCGGCTGCGGAGCACCGGTCATGCGGGAGCCGCCGCGGCGCTTTCCCGACGGTGACCTGGTCCTCACCAGCGGTTACAATGCGCCGGCGACCGGAGACGTGGACGGCAATGGCTTCCTCGACGTGGTGATGGGAGTGATCGGTGGCGCCTTCACCCCGCGCACCACGTCGGTCGACAACCTGCTGCTCATTTCACAGGTCGCACGCGGCGAATTCAAGGTCGTGACACGCCGCCTCATCCGCACGCTCGATGTCGGGAACGAGTCGCTCCCCACGCTTGCCGACCTGGATGGTGATGGCGACCTCGACCTGCTCATCGGCAGCAAGATTGCACCTGACGACGGCGAAACGTCGCGGGTGGCGTGGCTGGAGAACGTAGGCACGACGACGGCGCCGCGCTTCCGCGAGCGCGGCGTGTTGCCGATGCGCGGTGAGTATCACTACGCACCGAGCGTGGCGGACCTGGACGGAGACGGCCTCCCCGACCTCGTGATCGGGACCTGGCGTGACCGGGTGCAATGGTGGCGAAACACGGGGACGCGCACCCGGCCGGCGTGGACGCTCGCCGATAGCGCACTGGTCGTGCTCACGCGAGGGAGCAACACCACCCCCGCCCTCGCCGACCTCGATGGCGATGGTGACCTGGACCTCCTCGTGGGCGAGGCCTCCGGTCAGCTCAACTTCTACCGCAACGTCGGTACACGGAGCGCGCCGCGCTTCGAACTCGTCAGCGACACCTTACTTGGGATCGATGTCGGCCGGCGCAGCACGCCGGCGTTCGCCGACCTTGACGGGGACGGCAAGCCTGACCTGCTGCTCGGGAGCGAGGACGGTGGCGTGCAGCTGTGGCGCAACGTGAGCGACGCCGGCACCGTGCGCTTTGCGCGCGATTCGACGTTCGTGGTGGCCTCCGACGCGTATTCCGCGCCCTCGGTCGGCGACGTGAACGGCGACGGGGTGGCGGAACTGATCGTCGGCGGCGTCAGTGGCGGGGCGTGGTGGTACGCGCGCGCGAAGCCCTGACGTCGCGACCCTCGCTCACCAGCCCCTCCCGTCGATCGTTCGTGGAGTTCAGGTCACCACCGTGGGGCCGTCCCGCCCGGTGAGTTCCTGCAGGTGCGAGAGTGAGCGCGCCGCATCGAGATACGCCGCGAGCGCCGCCTGCGGGTCGGCGCCCTGACGCGCCGGGTCGGCTTCGTAGGACTCGACGTACAGCCGCAAGGTCGCCCCCGACGTCCCCGTCCCGGAGAGGCGGAAGACGATGCGGGCACCGCTCGCGAAGAGGATGCGCAACCCCTGGTTGGAGCTCGTGCTCCCGTCGACGGGATCGTGATAGGCAAAGTCGTCGACCAGTGAGACCACGTCGCCGGCGAGCGCCTGTCCCACGGCGGCGCGGCCACCCGTGCGCGCCGCCTCGACCGCCGTCTTCGCCGCCGCGGCGTCGACCTCCTCGTAGTCGTGGCGCGTGTAGTAGTTCCGTCCGAATCGCCGCCAGTGCGCGCGCACGATCTCCTCGACCGACTCGCGTCGCGCCGCCACGATGTTCAACCAGAACAACACCGCCCAGAGGCCATCCTTCTCTCGCACATGGTTGGAGCCAGTGCCGAACGACTCCTCGCCGCAGATCGTGACCCGGCCGGCGTCGAGGAGATTCCCGAAGAACTTCCACCCGGTCGGCGTCTCGAAGCTCTCGATGCCTAACGCCGTCGCGACCCGATCGCAGGCTCCCGAGGTGGGCATCGAGCGCGCGACCCCGGCGAGCCCGCCGGCGTACCCCGGGGCGAGCGTGGCGTTGGCCGCGAGCAGCGCCAGGGAGTCCGACGGGTTCACGAAGAATCGCTGTCCGAGGATCATGTTGCGATCGCCGTCGCCGTCCGACGCGGCGCCGAAGTCTGGCGCCGACGGACCGAAGAGTTCCTCCACGAGGTCGTGGGCGTACGTCAGGTTCGGATCCGGATGGCCCCCCCCGAAATCGGGGAGGGGGACACCGTTGATCACCGTCCCGGGCGCCGCACCGAGTCGCCGCTCCAGGATCTCGATGGCATACGGACCGGTGATCGCGTGCATGGCGTCGAACCGCAGGCGGAAGTCTCCGCCCGTGATGAGCGCGCGGATCGCCGAGAAGTCGAAGAGCGACTCCATCAGCAAGGCGTAGTCGGCCACAGGGTCAATGACCTCGACGACGAGCCGTCCGTGCGTCGATTCCCCGAGCGTGTCGAGCGCCGCGTGGACGTCCGGATCGATGCGATACTCGGAGATGATCCGTGTGCGTTCGGCGATCGCCCCGGTGACCTTCTCCGGGGCGGGGCCTCCGTTGGACATGTTGAACTTGATGCCGAAGTCGCCGTCGGGGCCGCCCGGATTGTGGCTGGCGGAAAGAATGATCCCGCCGTCTGCCTTGCGGAGCCGGATCAGGTGCGACGCCGCAGGGGTCGAGAGCAGGCCGTCACGCCCCACGATGATGCGACCGATGCCGTTCGCTGCCGCCATCCGGATCACTGTCTGGATCGCCTCGCGATTGAAGAATCGGCCATCGCCGCCGACCACGAGTGTCGCGCCGGCGGGAAGCGCCACGGCGTCGAAGGTCGACTGCACGAAATTCTCGAGGTAGTGCGGCTGCTGGAACAGCGCGACCTTCTTGCGCAGGCCGGAGGTGCCGGGGACCTGGTCGGGAAATGGGCGAGTCAGCATGACGCGTGGCAGGGGCGAGAGCGAGGGAAGGGCATCGACCGCGCGGAGCGAGCGACTGACGGTGCGTGGCGCAGCACCGCGCGCGGTGTCGGGAGTTACGATGGCGTCGCCGCATGGGGAAGTGGCGGACCGTCGTTCGCGGCGATATGCGCACGCGCGGATCTCGCGCGGCGCGCCCCCGGCAGTTCTATTCGCCACGTCTACCCGCACCGCCACGCCGCCCGCAGCCGTCTCTCGCGCCCCAGGAGCTTTCATGCTACGACCTGTTGCACTCGCTGCCCTCCTGCTCGTCGCCCCCCTCTCCACGCGTGCGCAGGTCGCGCCCGACGCGACGACTCGCATTGCCACGCCCCCGCTGGCGCTGTCGCCCCACGCGACGGTGGCGAACGCCCTCCAGGATGCACCTCTGGCAACGGATTCGGCGGCGCCCGTCGCAGCGAAGGATCCGCTGGTGGAATTCGAGCTGATGACGTGGGCAGAGGTGAAGGCGGCGTTCGCGGCCGGCAAGACGACGGCGCTCTTCTACACGGGAGGCACCGAACAGCGTGGACCGCAGAACGCCAACGGTGGCCACAACATGATGGCGCGTGCGACCGTCAAGGCGATCGCGCTCAAGCTGGGCAATGCCATAGCCATGCCTGTTCTCCCATACACGCCAAACAACGCGAGCGCGACCCTTCCGGGAACGATCGGGCTCACCAACGAGATCCTCGCGGCGGTGCTTGAACGCGTCGCGGAGCAGGCGATCGCGTCGGGCTTCCAGAACGTGATCCTGATGGGCGACCACGGGGGAGGCCAACCGAATGTGTACGCCGACGTCGCGAAGAAGCTCGAGGAGAAGTACGCCCCGCAGGGCATGCACGTGTTCTACTGCGACGAGACCTACGCGAAGGCGCAGGGTGACTTCAACGCCTGGCTCGCCGAGAACGGCTATCCGTCGGGGGGGCACGCGGCGATCAGCGACACGTCCGAGATGTGGTACCTCGGCGGCGACGAGTGGGTGCGCCCGGCGCTGATCAAGACCGCGTTAGGCGACCCGGTCCGGGAATCGGGAGCCCCGGCCGCCGCACCGGGCGCGCCGCGCCTCGACAACGGCATCACCGGTGACGCGCGACGCTCGAGCAAGGAGCTCGGCAAGAAGCAATTTGACCTGAAAGTCGAGTACGCCGTCCGTCAGATCCGCGGATTCCTCGGCTCGAACTAACCGGCGCGCTCGAACGCGTGCGCTGGGCAAGGACACCTTTGGTGAAAGAAACAGGCCCGACGACGCAGTAGCGTCGGGGCCTGTCACCCGAAACGTACCGTACCGCCTAACGCCATTCCTCGGCGTTGGTCGCGGCGCGCCCGGCGAGTCGGCGGCCCAGTTCGACGGTCTTGAAGCCGCTGTCGCCCCAACCGATCACGAAGACGCTGAACCCCTGCTTCATCCGCATCTCGATGTCGCCGAGTACCGCCGGGTAGCCGCAGGGGACGTGGAATTCCTTGCAGGCGGCGAGCACCTGCTGCACGGCCCCCTCCCACGCCACTTCGTCGACGACGCGCTTGCCGCTCGCGTCGGTGCTGCTGAAGACGCCGCGCAGCGTCCCCGCGCCCGGAAAGAGCACGCTGATCCCCTTCACGGCGGCGATCTCCCGGATGTGGGCGAGTCCGACCTTGCTCTCGACGATCGTCCAGTTGACAAGTTCGCCCTTCGGGTTGAGCGGCCAGAGGTCGGCCTTCTCGCGGTATTCCTTCTCGCGCATCCCCCAGAGCGCCGGCGCGCTCCCCACCGCGTCTGGCCGCGTGCCCCCCTGACGCGTGAAGCGCATCATCTTGAGCCCCTCTTCCACCTCGGAGGCACTCTCGGCGCCGACGAAGACGATGGTGCTCACGCCGAGGTTGAGTTGCCGCGAGATCCGCTCCCGGGCCTTGGCAGCATCGGGGGCGATCTCGGGCGTCTTGACGACGAGTGGGAGGCGAAGGCGCTTGATTGGCGTCGCCTGCAGAAGCCCCCCTGACTTCAAGCCGGCTACGAAGTCCGCAAACGACGTGTAGCCCGCATCGAAGTCGTGCTCCATCGCGCCGTCGAAGATGTAGTCACTCGCCGGCTGAGTCATGGCATCTGCGGCGAGTTCAGCGGGAGTGCGCGGAGTGGTCGCAGGCGTGGCTGGCGCACCCGGGCGTGCCGGCGGGCGACGATTGTTCGGTGCGTAGAGGCCGAAGATCGGCTTGTGCGCCGCGAGTAGGTCGATCATCGGATTGAGGTGCGGCGTGCCTTGGGTGAGCATCGTCGCGCCGAGAAGGGCGGTGGCCGAGGTTGCAATCATCCAGCGGGTTCGCATCGCGTGCCTGTCGGAGGAGGAGGAGGAGGAGGAGGAGGCGGAAGCGAGCCCGTCGTGCGGGCCGAAAATCACTCCGGAAGCCGCTGCGTGCGACGGGTCACGTCACAACGTTTGGTCCCAGCGCGCCGTTGGAAGGCGAGGAGAATCCCTCAAATAGTATGCGCGAGTTGAACGGTGACGGGCCCGTCCCCTTGCCAGTAGCGCGGCGCGAGAGAACAATTGTACGCCTCGTCCCACCGCTCGTCGATCGTGGGAGACTCCGGGAGATACGGCATGAAGGCAGTCGCGGTCGCGGCGGCAATCGGCATCCTGGCGATCAGCGCAGGATCGGGATCGGCGTCATCGCTCCGTCTCGCACACGCACAGGTGCCCCAGCGCGCCCCTGCTCGCACAATCTCGGCGACGGCTGGTCCGCGTGTGCTGCCGCATGTGCCGCCGAGGATGCTGCCGCGCGCGTTTCCGCATGCTGCCCCGCATCGGAGCGCGCCACGTTCCTCCGCGCCGACGCTCGATCTCGACGCCCTGAGCGCGGTGGTCAAGAGGACGTGCAGCGGCTGTCATAGTGCCACACGGCGCGCCGGCAACCTCGTGCTGGAAGGGTTCGACGTGGCGACGGCCGCGCAGTCGCCGGACATGGTACAGGTCGCAGAGCAGATTATCGGGAAGCTGCAGGTGGGCATGATGCCGCCCCCGGGTCGGGCACGTCCGGCAGGCGACACGCTCGCGTTGCTGCAAGCCACGCTCGAACGGTTGATCGACACCAAGGCTGCCTTGCATCCGGAGCCGGGGACGCGCGCCTTCCAGCGCCTCAACCAGGCTGAGTACGCGCGCTCGATCAAGGACCTGCTGACGATCGACGTGGACGCCGGGGACTGGCTCCCGTTGGACACAAAGAGCGCCAACTTCGACAACATCGCCGACGTGCAGATGCCGTCGGCGACCTTGTTGGACGCCTACCTCGACGCAGCGAGCGCGATCTCGCGCATGGCGGTGGGTGACCGCAACGCTGCCCCCACCTCGGCGACCTACAAGATTCCGCGCCTCGCCTCGCAGCTCGAGCGGGTCGATGGGGCGCCGATGGGGACGCGCGGCGGAGTCGCGGTCACGCACAACTTCCTGGCCGATGGCGAGTACATCTTTGCCATCACGCTGCACTCGATCCCTACCGGACAGCTCTACGGCTCGATGGCCCCCTTCGACGAGAAGGTGGAGATCGCGATCAATGGCGAGCGGGTCGCACTCATCGATGTCGATCGAGGCATGTCGCAGTCCGATCCCAACGGCATGGAGCTGAAGTCGCCACCGATCCAGGTGCGGGCGGGACCGCAGCTCGTGTCGGCGGCCTTCGTGCGGACGTTTGAGGGGCCGGTCAATGACCTCATTGCACCGATCGGTCACAGCATCGCCGACACGCAGATCGGCGCCGACGGGGGGATCACGATCCTCCCCCACCTGCGCGAGGTGGTGGTGCTTGGACCGTACAACCCGACCGGCGTCTCCGAGACGCCCAGTCGCCGCCGGATCTTCCGCTGTCGTCCGCTCTCCGCCGACGAGGCGAGGCCGTGCGCCCAGAAGATCGTCACCTCGTTAGGCGGGGCCGCGTATCGCCGGCCGCTGACGGCGAGCGACGTGAACGGGATCCTCAAGTTCTACGACGAAGGGGCGAAGGACGGCGGCTTCGAGTCGGGGGTGCGCTTCGCCCTCGAGGCGATCCTCTCCAGCCCGCACTTCATCTTCCGCGTCGAGGAGCGTCCGGAAGCTGTGAAGGCAGGCGCGCGCTACGCGATCGCCGACCTCGACGTGGCAGCGCGCCTTTCGTTCTTCCTCTGGGGTGAACCGCCCGACGATGCGCTCATCGCCGCCGCCAGGCGCGGGATGCTGTCGACCACGGTCGGATTGCAGGCGCAGACCCGGCGCCTGCTCGCCGATCGCCGGTCGGACGCGCTCGCGACCCGATTCGCCGCCCAGTGGCTGCGCCTGCAGGACATCGACAAGGTGCACCCGGACGCGTTGCAGTTCCCGGACTACGATGCCCAGCTGGGCCAGGCGATGCGTCGGGAGACGGAGCTGTTCTTCCGCAGCATCGTGCGCGAAAACAAGAGCATCCTCGACCTGTTCACGGCGAACTACACCTTCGTCAACGAAGACCTCGCGAAACACTACGACATCCCCGGCGTGACGGGGCGCGAGTACCGCCGGGTGCAATATCCCGACGAGCGCCGCATCGGGCTGCTGGGGCAGGGGAGCGTGCTGACGCTCACCTCCCACGCCAACCGGACCTCCCCGGTGCTGCGTGGGAAGTGGGTGATGGAGGTCCTGCTCGGCTCACCTCCGCCCCCGCCGCCCCCCGGCGTCCCCGATCTCGAGGAGACGAAGGACGCGAAGGAAGGGCGCATGCTCACCACGCGTGAACGGATGGAGATGCATCGCGCCAACGCGGCCTGCCGGTCGTGTCACATGTTCATGGACCCGATCGGGCTGGCGCTCGACAACTTCGACGTGACGGGGCGGTGGCGGATCCGAGAGAACGGGATGCCGCTCGACACGCGGGGCGACTTCTATGACGGGACGCCGGTGACGACGCCCGCTGAGTTGCAGCAGGCGCTTATGAAGCGTCCCGCTCCGTTGGTGCGGACCTTTACGCTCAACCTGATGGCCTACGCCGTCGGGCGACGCATGGAGTACTACGACATGCCGACCATCCGTCGCATCGCCAGCGACGCGGCGGCGAAGGGGTATCGCTTTTCGGAGTTCGTGAACGGGGTGGTGATGAGCGACGCCTTCCGGGCGAAGCGGGCCGCGGTGGCGAGCGCCACCGGCCCATCCAACGATTGAGAGCGGAGACGCTGACCAGATGCGATTCCTGAATGGCAGGGCCCTCCCACGGCGCACCTTCCTCCGCAGCATGGGAGCGACGGTTGCGCTGCCCTTTCTCGACGCGATGGTCCCCACCGGCCGGAGCCGGCGCGGCGCGGCCGCGGCGGATCGGACACGTCTTGTGGCGATCGAGATGGTCCACGGCGCCGCCGGCTGCAACGAGCTGGGTGCCAAGATGAACCTGTGGTCGCCCTCCGCCGCCGGCCGGGACTTCGACCTCTCCCCCTCGGCCCTGGGGTCGCTGGAAAAGTATCGCGACTACCTCACGATCATCAGCAACACTGATGCGCGTGGGGCCGAGCCGGTCATCCCGAAGGAGATCGGCGGCGACCACTTCCGCTCGAGCGCGGTTTTCCTGACACAGATGCATCCGCGGCAGACCGAAGGCTCGGACGTACGCGTCGGGACGTCGCTCGACCAGATCTACGCGCAGCGCTACGGACAGGACACGCCGATTCCGTCGATGCAGCTCTGCATCGAGAACGTGGACCAGGCGGGGGGCTGCGCCTACGGTTACGCATGCGTTTACACCGACTCCATCTCCTGGGCGTCGGCGACCGAACCGCTGCCGGTCATCCGCGACCCGCGCGTGGCGTTCGAGAAGTTGTTCGGGGTTGGAGGGTCGAGCGAGGAGCGGGCATCGCGCCGGCGCTCGCGTCGCAGCATCCTCGACTTCGTGGCCGCCGAGATGACGTCGCTGCAGCGCATGCTTGGTCCCGACGACAACCACCGCCTGGATCGCTATCTCGAGGACATTCGCGAGGTGGAGAGGCGTATCCAACGCATCGAGGCGCGCAACGCGAGCGGGGACGTCCGCGAGCTCCCCGAGGCGCCGGCCGGCGTCCCCGATTCGTTCGCCGAGCACGTCGAGCTGATGTTCGATATCCAGGCGCTTGCCTTCGCCGCCGACATCACGCGTGTGTTCTCGTTCAAGATGGGGCGCGACGGCTCGAGCCGTACCTACCCGGAGAGCGGAACCGACAAGCCGTTCCACCCGGCGTCGCACCACGGCGGTACCGAGAAAGGAGTCAAGGACTTCCATCTCATCAATAAGTACCACGTCGCCATGCTGCCGTACTTCCTGGACAAGCTCAAGAGCATCGAGGAGGGTGAGTCCAACATGCTCGATAAGACGATGATTGTGTACGGGTCGCCGATGAGCGACTCGAACCTGCACAACCATCGCCGGTGCCCGCTGGTCCTCCTCGGCAAGGCCAACGGACAGCTGGCAGGGAACACACATCTCGTGGCGCCGGACGGAACACCGATGGCGAACGCGATGCTCAGCATGCTGCACTCGCTAGGCGTCGATGACCTCAACACGTTCGGAGACAGCACGGGTGCCATGAACCTGCGAGTTCATGCGTAGGGGGACGCGCCCGACACGTCGCGGGCTGGCCGCACCGCTGACGTTAGGCATCACGCTGGTCGCCGGGCTGTCGGCCCTCGTCCCGGCCGCACGCCACGCCGCGCTCAGTCGTGGCGCGGGCACGTCGACCGGAAGCGGACGGAGCGTGAGCACGGCCCACGAGGCTCCTGTCGCCGATGCGGCGATGCGCGGCGACACCAGCCAGGTGAGAGCGCTGCTCAAGCAAGGGGCCGACGTGAATGCCGCGCAGGGGGACGGGATGACCGCCCTGCACTGGACCGCGACGCGCGGCGACGCAGCGGTGGCGCGCATGCTCGTCTTCGCGGGGGCGCGTCTCGATGCGACGACGCGCAATGGCAGCTACACGCCCTTGCACCTGGCGTGTCGCTCCGGGAAGTCTGCGGTGGCCGAGGTACTGCTCGACGCCGGGGCCGACGTCGATGCCACCACCGCGAGTGGTGGGGCGACCGCCTTGCACATGGCGGCCGGAATCGGCGACACCGCCGTGCTCCGCGTCCTGCTGGTGCACAAGGCCACGGTAGACGTGCGCGAGAGCGCCTTCGGCCAGACGCCGCTGATGTGGGCGGCGGCTGCCGATCGCGTGCCGGCCATGCGCCTCCTGCTGTCGGCCGGTGCCGACCTCAGACTCGCCTCGAAGGTCGAGGACGTCTCGGCCGAGGAGAAGGCGGCGAGTGCCGCGCTGGGCGTGCGCACGAAGAAGATGGTCGCGCTCCGGGCGGCCGAACAACCGACACGACCGGCCTCTGGAACCCAGGCGGCGCCCGCACCGGGCGCCGCGCGCGCCGCCACGCCGGCGTCAAACGCCATGGCGGTAACCGCTTCGGCCAGCGCCAACTCCGATGAGGCGTCCAAGGACGAGCACGACGGGAAGTCGGGGGCGGCGAAGGGCGACGCGAAGGTCCATACGAAAGCGGACGAGAAGGGCGGCGCGCACGCTGTGGATGCGTCAACGGATTCGGCGGCGGGTACCAAACGATCGGCAGGAGGCCCCGCGCTGATCGCTCGGACACCTGCCGACTCCGCACGTGCCGCCACGGAGAATCGCTCGCTCTCATATGGGGACCTCGTCGGCAAGAGCGGCGGGTTGACGCCGCTCCTGTTCGCCGTCCGTCAGGGGAACCTCGAATCGGTCGAAGCGCTGCTGGCGGCGGGAGCGGACGTGAACCAGGTGAGCGAAGGCGACCACACGAGCCCACTGCTGATGGCCACGATCAACGGCCAGTTCGACCTCGCCAAGCTGCTGCTCGAGAAAGGGGCCAAGGCGACGCTTTCCAGCGACGCCGGCGCCACGCCGCTCTATGCGACGATCAATGTGCAATGGGCAGCGAAGTCGCTCTACCCGCAACCGACGGCGCAGTATCAACAGCAGACGACCCATCTGGAACTGATGGAGGCGCTGCTGAAAGCTGGCGCGGATGTCAACGCTCGGTTGAACAAGCACCTCTGGTTCATGTCCTTCAACTTCGACCTGCTGGGCGTGAACACCGAAGGGGCAACCGCCTTCTGGCGCGCGGCGTATGGCCTCGACGTCCCGGCAATGAAGCTGTTGTTGAAGTACAACGCCGACCCGAACATCCCGACCAAGAAGCCAGCTGGCCGACTGCGTGGTGACGACGCCCCGGCGCCGGGCGAGGCCGTGGCCGGGGCACCGAAAGACTTCTCAGGGGTACCTCCCGTGCCGATCGGCGGACCCGCCGTGTATCCGATTCACGCGGCCTCGGGCGTGGGCTACGGCGAGGGCTACGCGGCCAATTCGCATCGTCACGCCCCGGACGCATGGATTCCGACCGTGAAGTTCCTGGTCGAGGAACTCGGGGCCGACGTGAACCTTCGGGATCACAATGGCTTCACGCCGCTGCACCACGCGGCGGCGCGCGGCGACGACGCCTTGATCGAATACTTCATGTCCAAAGGCGCCGACATCACGGTCGTCGCTCGTCGCGGACAGACGGTCGCCGACATGGCCAACGGCCCGGTTCAGCGCATTCCGCCATTTGTTGAAACGGTCGCGCTGCTCGAGAAGCTCGGCTCGAAGAATTCGCACAAGTGCAAGTCGTGCTGAGCTCCCGGCGGCGCTGATGGCGTCCCCCTGAATGGCCCATCGGCCGGGAGCGACCCCGATGGTCGCTCGCGGCCGATGGAC
>JBDTUA010000086.1:0-15070 GCA_040007995.1 Gemmatimonadota bacterium
GGGTACAACCATCCCTGAATGGATACGAGCCGGCGCGTTCGCTCACCCTCATCAACCGCGTACAGCAGGAGCTCGCGACAACGCCAGGCGTCACGGCGGTGGCGGCGTCCGTCATCCCGCTTCTCAATGGAAGCAGCGCCGGCTCCAGCGTCTCCGTGCAGGGCTTCCGGAAGGATCCGGATACCGACGTGGGGGCGAGCTTCAACATGATCAGCGCCGGATACTTCCGCGCGTTAGGCGTCCCACTGCTCGCCGGACGCGAGCTGGTGGACGCCGATTTCTCGGGCGGGCAGAAGGTCGCCCTCGTGAACGAGGCGTTTGCCAGGAAGTTCAACCTGGGACGCGATGCGGTCGGCAAGTTCATGGCCCAGTCGGACGGCGAGAATGACAAGCTGGACGTCCAGATCGTCGGGCTCGTCGCCGACGCGAAGTACAGCGCCGTCAAGGACGAGATTCCACCGCTCTTCTTCACCCCGTACTCGCAGGACCACGGCGTTACCCTGGCGATGGTGCTCACGCTCGCCACGACGACGGAGTTGCTGGACGACGCACTATCGCCGGACCAGCGCACCCGCACGTGCGAGAGCGTCGCGCGCGCCTGTCGCTTCGCCGCGTCGTCCGACGAAGACTACGCGTTCATCAACAATCATCAGGCCGCCTTCGCCCTCGCCTACCTGCGCGCCTGTCGGCTCACGGGCGACGAGTCGCTGGCGGCACGCGCGGACGAGGTGCTCGATCGCGTGTGCGCCCACCAGTCGGCGGATGGCTGGTTCGAGGAGTACGGCGGCCCCGATCCGGGATACGAGACCTTCGGTCTCACCTACCTCGCGCTGGCGAACGCCGAACGTCGGCACAGCGTCCTGCCGACCGCACTCGGACGGAGCGTGGAGTTTCTCTCGCACTTCGTCCATCCAGACGGCTCGATCGGGGGCAATTACGGGAGCCGCAACACAGGGCAGTATGCCCCAGGCGGGCTTGAGGTACTGGCGCCACAACATCCGACCGCGGCCGCGATCGCCGATTTTGTCGGCCAACGACTCGACCAGGGAAACGTCGTCACGCCGCTCCGCTGTGACGACGACAACCTTCCACTGCTGACCTTCAGCTATGCGGTGGCGGCGACGCGCGCGGTCGCCCGGGCGGGGCGTTCGCCGGCGCTCCCCTGTGAAAGCGGCAACGTGTTGAGGCAGTTCGACGATTCCCGGATCGTCGTGGCGGCGACGCAACGCTACTACGCTGTTGCCAACCTTTCCAAGGGTGGGACGCTGCGCGTCTTCGACCGGGAGACGGCCACGATTGCCTACGAAGACGCCGGCTATTTCCTCTCGTCCGAGGGCGGAGACTGGTCGACCCAACTGCTCGGCGAGTCGGTCGCTACGTTGGGAGAGGCGACCCAGGTCGCCGAGGTGACCACGCGATTTGCCGCGGTCAAGCGCGAGCTGATGACACCCGCCAAGTTCTTGGTACTGCGCATCTTGAACCTCACGGTGTTCCGATCGGTCCGCCTTGGGGCGATGGTCCGTCGCATGATAATTGCTCGTCTCATCACTGGTCGCGAGCGCGGGGCGTGGAGGTTGCGAAGGAGTGTTGCGTTCGAGGCAGAGCGGATCGTCCTGCATGATGAGGTGATCCCGGATGCCGCGGAGCGTGTCACGTTTGCCTCGCTCGAACGGTCCTTGCTTCCGATCCACATGGGTTCGGCCAAATACTTTCACGCCAACGAGCTGGTCGCGATCTCCCTCCCGACGCTCAGCGGGTGGAGCGAGGCGTTGTCTGCGGGGCGATCGGTGTCGTTGTCACAGACGATCGGGTTCGTGGGGGGGGAAGTATCGCACGAGCACCAGATCGATCCGCCATTGCGCACCACGTCACAGCCGGCATCACGCACGGTACCAGAGGAGCCTTTCCCCGCATGATCTATGTCGTCCTGCCCGCCTACAATGAAGAAGACGCGCTCGAGCCGCTGACCGAGAAAATCGCGCTGACGATGCGCGAGATGGACGCGGAATACGAGATCGTCGTGGGCGACGATGGCAGCCGCGATCGCACGTCGGAGATCCTGCGCGAACTCGTGCATCGATACCCGATGCACGTGATCACGCACGTGCGGAACCGCGGCCTTGGCGAGACGATCCGCGACTGCTTCGAATACGTCGCCGACGCCGGCACGCGGCACGACATCCTCGTGCGGATGGATTGCGACGACACCCACGAACCGCGCTACATCAAGGCGATGGCGCAGAAGCTGATGGACGGCGACGAAGTCGTCATCGCCTCGCGCTATGCCCCCGGCGGGGACCAGATCGGGGTGGACCTGTATCGTCGCACCATCAGCCGCTGCGCCAACCTGCTCATGAAGACGTTCTTCCCCATGAAGAACGTGTGGGAATACACGAGCGGCTACCGCGCCTATCGCGTCGCCTTCCTGAAGGACGCGATCCAGATCTACGGCAACCGCTTCGTGGACCTGAAGGGGATGGGCTTCACGGGGACGGTCGAGAAGATCATCAAGGCGAAGCAGATGGGGGCGCGCGTCGGCGAGGTCGGCTTCGTGCTGCGCTACGACCAGAAATTGAGCGACAGCAAGGTCGTGACGTCGCTGACCACGCTCGGCTACCTCGTGCTGATCGCGAAGTACTTCTATCCCTGGGGCGAGCTCGGTTCGCTTTGGCAGCGTCAGGCGCGCGAGCGCATGCAGCATGCGTACGGCCCCGATGGCCGCCCGGTGGAAACCCTCGAGCTCAAGCGCGAATGTGTGGCATTGCCGGAATAGTGTCTCGTGATCGCGAGCAACCGCCCGACGCAGAAGCGTTAGGCGCGATGCTCGAGGCGATCGCCCACCGCGGACCCGACGGCGAGGGCGTGCATATCGACGGTCCGGCGGCGTTGGGGCACAAGCGACTCGCGATCATCGACCTCGAGTCCGGGCGCCAGCCCATGTGCAATGAGGACGGGACGATCTGGATCACGTTCAATGGCGAGATCTACAACTACGTCGAGCTGCGACGGGAGCTGACGCGTCACCACCAGTTCCGCACGCAGAGCGACACGGAGGTCATCCTCCACCTCTACGAGGAGCTTGGGGAGCGCTGTCTCGAGCGGCTGAACGGGATGTTCTCGTTCGCCATCTGGGACGGACGACAGCAGCGCCTCTTCGCCGCGCGTGACCGCATCGGCATCAAGCCGTTCTACTGGACGATGACCGATCGCGCGCTCCTCTTCGCCAGCGAACCGAAGGCGATCCTGGCGACCGGCATGATGGACGTCGAGCCCGACGCGGCGGGGCTGGAGGAGTATCTCACCTTCCAGTTCTGCCTGGGCGAGCGGACGCTCTTCCGCGACATTCGCAAGTTGGAGCCTGGGCACTATCTCACGTTCCGCCCGGGACGTGACCGTGCGCCGTCGGACGTGTGCTATTGGGACTACAACTACGAACTCGACTTCCACCACACCGAGGAGTACTACCGCGAGCAGCTCGTCACCGTCCTGAACGACTCGGTGAAGTTGCAACTGCGGAGCGACGTCCCGGTCGGGGCGCACTGCTCGGGAGGCATCGATTCGTCCACCGTCGTCTCCATCGCGGCGCGCCACTATCCGGGGACGTTCAAGACGTTCACCGGCGCCTTCCGCGAAGGGCCGCAGTACGACGAAACGCGCTACGCGCGTGAAGTCGCCGAGAATGTGCGCGCCGAATATCACGAAGTGTGGCCGTCGGCCCAGGAGTTTGTCGACACCCTGCCGTGGCTGATCTATATGATGGACGAGCCGGCAGCGGGACCGGGACTCTTCCCGCAGTACGCAGTCTCGAAGCTCGCCCGCCAGCACGTGAAGGTCGTCCTCGGCGGACAGGGGGGCGACGAGTTGTTCGGCGGTTACGCTCGCTACCTGGTCGCGTATCTCGAACAGGCGATGAAGGGGGCGATCTACGGCACCGGGAGCGACCCCCGGTACGTCGTCTCTTGGGACTCGATCGAGCCGAGCCTCGGCATGCTCAAGCAGTATCGTCCGATGCTGCAGAGCTTCTTCAAGGATGGACTCTTCGAAGAGATGGACCGGCGATACTTCCGCCTCGTGTCGCGCATCGAGGACGCCGAGACGCTCATCACCCCCGACGTGTGGAACGATGGAGCGCGCGCGCGGATGTTCGAGTCGTACGCGCAGATCTTCAACAACCCGTCGACCAAGTCGTACTTCAACAAGATGACCAACTTCGACCTCAAGACGCTGCTCCCGGCGTTGCTGCAGGTCGAGGACCGCACGAGCATGGCGGTTTCGCTCGAGTCGCGTGTGCCGCTGCTCGATCACCGCATCGCCGAGTTGGTCACTCGCATGCCTCCCGCCATGCGCTTCAAGGGCGGGGACTCGAAGCGCATCTTCCGCGAATCGATCCAGCCGTACATCCCCGAGTCCGTCTTCACGCGCCGCGACAAGATGGGGTTCCCGGTCCCGCTGACGGAGTGGCTGCGTGGACCGATCCGCGACTTCGTCGGCGACGTGCTCTTGAGCGACCGCGCCCGACAGCGCGGCATCTACCGCATGGCCGGTGTCGAGCAGCTGTTGGGGAAGGAGGCAGTGTTCGGCCGTCCGCTCTGGGGACTCCTGTCGCTGGAACTCTGGTATCGCGCATTCGTCGACGGGGATCGCCTTACCCCGCGGCGCGTGGGACGCGCAGTCGCCGCGATTTCCTGAGCGGGCAACGTCCGTGACCCACGAGCAGTCGCACGTCCCGCAGCCGCTGGCACCGTTCACACGTCCGGCGATGCTGGCGGCCCTGGCGGTCGTGCTGGTGCACGCCGCGGGGGTGTGGGGCTATCCGTCGTTATGGTGGGGTGACAACGGTCGTTGGCTGCACGAGCTCGACCAGGTTGCGCACGGTGCGGTCTTCTATCGCGACATCTACTGGGCCTTTCCCCCGCTCGCCATGTGGCTGCTGGGTGGAATCACCCGGATCATCGGGGCCGACCTCGTCCAGGTGTGGACGCTCACCACGCTGATCGCCGTCGGGATCGCTCTGGCGTACGGTGCCGTCACCGCGCGGCTGGTCGCAGGACGGCTCGGTGTGCTGGTCGCCGCCACTGGCATGGTGCTGGGCGCCGTATACTCGCAGCAGTCCTCGGCACCGCTGGCGTTAGGCATGTACACGCCGGCCGTCCCGGTCGCGACGCTCTGCCTGATGGTGCAGCTGCTGGCCTTCCTGCGCGACTGGGAACGCCCGACGCTCGGCGGCGCCGTCGCGGTCGGCGTCCTCGGCGCGCTCGGCTTCCTCGCCAAGCACGACGTCTGGTTCGCCTGCGCCTGGATCACGCTGGCCGCCGGCGTCTTCACCATCCCCGGGCGCGAGGGACGCGTCGCGCGCGTGCTGGCGGCCGGCGGCAGCTTCGCCGTGGTCGCCGGGATCGGCGTCGGGGTGCTGGCCGCGCAGCACGGCGTCGCCGCGTTGCGCGACATCTTCACCGGCTTCGGGCACGTGGCCGAGTTCTCCGGGGTCAACCTCCCCGACGCATCGCAGATCACGGTGGAGCTGGCGACCTTTGGCGCGGCGATGGCACTGGTCGCTGTGCTCGCGTGGGCCAGCGGCGCGTGGCGCGGTCCGCGAGTGCTGTGGGTCGCCGTGCTCGGCGTCGTGATCTGCGGCGCCGCAATGTCAATCTGGCTCTGGCAGGCCGAGCGCATCGGGCGCCACATGATGGAGCACGGCGCCCCGCGCCTCCCGACGCTGTTCGAGGGGGCGTTGCAGCCGGTGGAAGGGAGTGCCGCCGTACGCGTGCGGAAGGCGTTCGGCGTGTTGCGTCTGCAGATGTTGCGACACCTCATTCCGTTGTTCGTCCCGCTCTCGGTGCTGGGGTTGCTGTTCGTCCGGCGGGCAACGGTCAGCGACCGACGCCTGTGGAATCTCGTGACGATCCTGCTCGTCGCCTGTCTGGCGCTCCGCGCGCGGCGCATGGTGTCGTTCACGGAGTGGTCCGTCCTGATGGTGGAGTTGCCGGTGTACGTGGCGGCCGCGACACTCCTCTGGCCGACATTGCGACGCCCCGGCGTACAATTCTTTTCGCTGGGATGCGCGCTGCTGCTCCTGTTCGCCGCTCGCATGCACTGGCGCTTTGGATACGGCTTGGGGAGCCGGCGCGGCGTTCAGGCTACCGTGGAAACGCCGCGCGGATCCGCGCGCCTCGTGCCGGGGCTCGCCCGAGACCTGGCCTTCATCCGGCACCTCGCCGATCACGCGGACCCGAGCGGACAGCGCCCGATCCTCGCCTTCGGGTACAGCGGGGGATTGAGCTACTTCTCGGGACGCCCGTCGGTCAATCCGCTGACGCAGGGCTTCCGACTGTCGCTCCTCCCCACTCCCGACAGCGCCTACCGCATCGCCGCAGCCGTCAAGTCGCGCCTCCTCCTCGTGGACAATACTTCGTACGTCGACGGGATCCCATCCGCCCGTTTCGCTCCGTGGCGCTGGCTCCCCGAGATGCTGCCGAATCCGTACCAGCGGGTCGATCGTCCGCTGTTCGACAAACTGCGGGAGGGATGTCGCGAGGTGACGCTGCCGGGCGAGCGTTCGGCCATCTTCACGATGTACGATTGCGCACCTGCCGCGATCGCCCCGAATATCGCCACCGATTCCCTGACGCCGCTCCGTACTGGCGCGAGGGCGCGGCCGTGAGCGCGGCGGCGATGTCGGGAGAACGCCCAGCCTCGCGAAGCGGAACATCGGGATCCGGAACATCCGGATCCCGAACATCAGATCGATCGGCCGTCGGTGCTCGGTGGTGGTCCCGCATCGGAAGGACGCGACTCACGCTGCTGGCGCTGGCGCTCCTGGCCTATACGCCCGGCTTCTGGTGGGGCGCGCCCTATGCATCTGGCCCGGATCGTACCAACGCCTGGGGCGTCGATGACGAGCCGCCGCTCGGTCCACTCGCGCAGGCCGATGACATCCTGCATCCCAAGGCGGTGCAGAATCCCAACCTCGGCTACCCCATGCTGCACCCGTTCATGGTGCTGGGGACTTTCACGCCGTACATGGGCTACCTGTTCGCCACAGGTGGAGTTCGTCATCCCACGGTCGCGTACCCGCACGGCTTTCGCGATCCCGTCGCGGCGCTTCGCACACTCACCCTGATCGCGCACTTCCTCTCCGTGCTCCTTGGGATGGGCGTCGTGCTCGGCGCGTTCGAGATCGGTCGTGTGCAATGGGATGAGCGCAGCGGCGTCGCAGCGGCTCTTGCCGTCCTTCTGATGTACCCGATGTTTTATTACGCCAGGAACTCCAACGTCGACGTACCGGTGCTGTTCTTCACCACCGGGGCACTGTGGGCCTTCGCGGTCATCGTGCGGCACGGGCTGACGATGCGCCGTGCGCTGACGTTCGGGGTTGCGGTGGGACTCGCGGTGGCGACGAAAGAACCGTCGTTCGCCTCGTTCGTCTTCGCGCCCGTCGTCATGCTCCTGCTCCCCAACCCGGGCGAGCATCGCGCGCCCGTGCAATCGCCCGCGTTCTGGCGGCTGGCTCTCGCGGGCGCCGGGGCGTCGCTGCTCACCTACGCACTGGCGAGCGGGCTGGTCATCGATCATCGCCGCTGGATCGCTCACATCGAGTTCATCCAGTCGCGACTCACCGATCTCGAAGCGAACGGGATCGCCTTCGTCCACATGTACCCCCGCACCTGGGCCGGCAATCGCGACTTCGCCGCGCGGCTGACGACGCTGCTGGCCAACTCCCTTACGTGGCCGGGACTGGTCTTCGCCGTCGCGTCGGTCGCGGTGATCGCCTGGCGGCGACAACGCGACGCGATCCTCGCCTTGTCGGCGATCGGCTACCTCGCCGTGCTCTTCTTCTCGGCGCGGACGGCCCAGTTGCGATACGTCATGCCCGCCGCGCTGGTCCTGGCGATCTACGCCGGCCGCGGCGCCGTGATCGCGTGGGAAGGGCGAGGGGCGTGGCGCGTGCCGGTCCTCGCGGTGGCGGCGACATCGGCGACGATCCTGGTCTTCTGGGCGCTCGACCTCACCGCTGCGATGCTGCGGGACTCGAGGTACGCGGCCGGCCGCTGGATCGCGGCCACGGCGCGTCCCGGCGACGCGCTCGAGTACTTCGGATCGGAGCACAAGAATCCCCCGTTCCCGACAACGTTGTCGTCACGCCAGGCAATTCCATTCCGCGGCAGCATGTTTCGCGCAGACACGACGGACGTCGCGGTACGCACGATCGATGCGGGGTGGCGTGAACGCCAGCCGCGATTCGTGCTGCTGATGCCGGACTACACCAACCCCGGAAAGCCATACACGGCATCGTGCCCTCCGGCGACGTTTCGCGCGCTCGAGGGCGGGACGATGGGCTATCGCCCGGTGGCGCTCTTCGAGTCACCGCCCTTGCTCCCGTTCATCTCCCGACCCGACCTCGACTACCCGGTCGTCAACCCGCCGATCCGCATCTACGAACGCATCGCGCCCTCCGCGGTGACGAGCCCATGACCCCCGAGGGACGTCAGCGGCTCTGGTCGATCGTCCGCGTCGCCATCGCCGTCGCACTACTGGCATATCTCGCCGGGAGCGGCGTCATCGAGTGGCCGAAGTTGCGGGGACTGCTGCATGCATGGCCGCTGACCCTGTTGGCGCTCGGACTGCTCTTCAGCGGTATGGTGCTGGCATCATGGCGCTTCTGCCTGCTGACGGAAGCGCAGCAGCTGCACGTCAGCCTTGGAAATTCCGTACGTCTCACCCTGATCGGAAACGCCGCCAACCTCGTCCTCCCCACCGTTGGCAGCGACCTGGTGCGCCTCTGGTTCGCCGCCGATGGTCACGCCGGACGACGGACCGAGATCGCCACGATCGTCCTGCTCGACCGCGTCCTCGGGCTCGTCGGGATCCTGCTGCTCCCGATCGTCCTGGCCCCCTTCTTTCCCTCTGTTGTCCGCGCCTCGCCGGTCATCCTGTGGATCCTCGGCGTCTCAGCGGCCGGTGCTGCCGCGCTGCTGGCCGGGATCCTCGTGGCGCTCTCGCGCCGTGGCCTTGGGAGCGCGCCGGTCCAGTGGGCGCTGCGCACCTTTCCGCTCCGCGGCTACCCGCGTCGCATCCTCGACACGATCCACAGCTATCGTCGGAATGGTGGCGCTCTGGCGTCTGCCGTCGGCGTCTCGGTCGCAGCGAATCTCTGCGCCGCCGCCTCCATCGTCTGTTTGCAGCTGGCGATGCATCCTGGTTCGGCAGCCGTCCTCGGGGGGTTCCTGACGTCGCTGGCCTTCGTCCTCAACAACGTCCCCATCACCCCCGGTGGCATCGGATTCACCGAAGCCGCGGTCGCCTCGCTCTACGGCATCGCCGGACTGGAGGGGGGCGCCGAGACCATGCTGGGAATGCGGCTCCTGTTCCTGGCGCTCGCCCCGGTTGGCGTCTACCTGTACTTCCGTGGCGTGCGCTCCTTCCTGACGGCGAGCCCCGCCCCGGGTACGACCGCTGGCCACGCCTGACTCGGGCACTCCACGCGTGACCCCTCTTGCACCTCGCGGAGACGCCGAGCCCATCGCAACCGCCAGGGACGGTCGACGAGCGCTCACGGCGGCGGACATCCCCGCCCTCCTCGCGCTGGCGCGCGAGGCGATTCCCGACACCATGGCGGCCCGCCTCGGGCCTCGCTTCGCTGAACGGTATCATCGGGCCCTGCTGGACGAGCCGGACCTTCTCCTCGATGGCTACTTCGCTCAGGGCGAGTTGCTCGGCTTCATCATCTACAGCCACGACGTGCGCGAAGCGCTTCGCTCCACGCTCCGCCGCCACACCGTGACCTTCGGCTGGGCAATCCTGCTGTCGCTCCTCTCGCCCCGGCGGATCGCCTTCGTGATGCGCATCGCGGGGTCGATCCTCGGGAGACGTCCGGAGCCGGGAATGGGGGTCCGTGCCGAGGTACTGACGATCGCCGTGCGCGAGACGGCGCGCGGCGGCGCCGAGTTGCGACGAGCGAGCGGGATCAATGTCCCGCACGCCCTGCTCGAGGGCGCGATTGCGTACCTTCGCGCACGTGGCAGCGCTGAGGTCAAGCTTTTCTGTCGCCCGGCGCACACCGACCCGGCCGCAAACGGCTTTGTTCGAAAGGAGGGGTTCGAGATGCGAGGCGAGGTCGTGCGATGGGGAATCGTCACCAACCTCTACGTGAAGACGCTCGCGACGAGTGACGTGCCGCCGTCACAGCCCGTCGTGTCCGCATGAAGGTTCTCACCATCGTCGGTGCCCGCCCGCAGTTCATCAAGGCCTGGCCCGTGGGACGTGCGCTCGCGGCCGCGGGCATCCGTGAACATCTGGTTCACACCGGTCAGCACTACGACGACCTGATGTCTCAGGTCTTCTTCGACGAAATGGGCATCCGGCGTCCGGACCGGAATCTGGAGATCGGGAGCGGGGCGCACGGCGCGCAGACCGGTCGCATGCTCATCGCGCTTGAAGAGGTCATGCTGGAGGAGCGCCCCGATTGGGTGCTCGTGTACGGCGACACCAATAGCACGCTGGCCGGCGCCGTTGCCGCGTGCAAGCTAGAAATCCCGATCGCCCACGTCGAAGCGGGCCTTCGGTCGTTCAATCGCTCGATGCCCGAGGAACACAATCGCGTCCTCACCGATCACTGTTCCGACCTGCTGCTCTGCCCCACGCAAACGGCGGTCGACCATCTACGCCGGGAGGGGATCGAGCGAGGCGTTCACCTCGTCGGTGACGTGATGTACGACGCGGTCCTTCACTTCGGCGCTATGGCCCGCGCGAGCTCGACGATCCTCGACGCCGCAGGGGTCGAGGAGGGGAGATACCACCTCGCGACGATTCATCGCGCGTACAACACGGATGATCCAGCACGACTCCATGCGCTGCTGTCGGCGCTCGACCGACTGGATTCCGTCGTGGTCCTTCCCATGCATCCGAGGACGAAGGCCCGGCTCGCTGCGTTTGCGCCGGATCTGACGTTCGAACGGCTACGGCTCATCGACCCCGTCGGCTATCTGGACATGCTGCGGCTGGAGCAGGGGGCGACCGCGATCATTACCGATTCGGGTGGAGTCCAGAAGGAGGCCTACTTCTTCGGGATTCCGTGCTTCACCCTGCGACCGGAGACGGAGTGGGTCGAGACGATCACCAGCGGGTGGAACACCCTGGTGAGCGACCATGGCGAAGCGCTGGCGACGCTCGTTGCCGACTGGAAACGCCCCAGCGAGCCCCCTCCGCCATTTTTCGGCAGGGGTGACGCCGCGGCCCGCATCGCCGGTCGATTGTCGACCTAAGCGGGCAATCTGTGGCGGGAAGACCCTTCGTGGTTCCAACTATTCATCGGGGTAGAGCTTTACTCTCACCCTGTCGCCCGATCGCATGAAGTTGACGGTTAGACGCAACAACGCCGCCTCGGAATCCGAGGCGGCGTCATCGTTTTGAACTGGCGTACTCTCAGCGTGGTTGTCCGGTTCGCTATCCTCTGCGGACCGCACGGATCACAACTTAGGAGCAGCGCGCGTTCGGGTTTCTCGTGCATCCGTCGCCGTGGATCACGGCTCCGTCCACCACACCGTAACGTCCCTGGAGAGTGATCTCGCGGAACGTGCCGAACTTGGTGAGCTCAGGCGTCTGATACATCGTAATTCCTCCTATTGCTCCGGGAACTGGCCCCGGCGCCATGCGATCCCCCGTGATCGCAATTCTTTCCAGCGACTCATTAGTGAATCGCAAGATAGTCGATCCTTGCTGCAAACCGCTAGTCCTCTTTCGAGCTATTCGAACGTTCGAAGCCACCACTCCGCCTGTACGGCGGCCACGAGCGTGGCGCCTCTTTCCCGGTCTTCAATCCTGCCGGTCAGGAAACCGTCGATCTCGTCCAACAGTTTCGCGTGATCTCCGATACCTAGCTTTGCGAGAAGCATGCCATCCCGAAACGCGTCGCGTGCTTCCAGAAGGTGAGCGTCCAGCGTGCGATCGAGGTACGTCACCGGCAGTCCCGTTCGCTCGGATCGGGGGGCCAGGACTTCGTCCGGAACGAGTCCCTTCATCGACCGCCGAAGCAAATACTTGTTCTGTCGTGCGGAATTGCTCTCCCACCTCGGCCGAGTCGCCGCGAAACGGATGATTCGCGCGTCGAGAAACGGCGTGCGGAGTTCCACCTCTGCTCCCTGGCAGATCGAGAAGCCGAGCGCGGTAATACGCTCGGCGAACGCCGACCTCAGGTACCACGTCCGCTCCGCCGCCGAATGTCCCTCCCCACGGCGGCGCGCGTAGGAGACACGCCTTCGAGCCAGGAGTTCCGGAGAGCCCCGCATGGCCTCTCCCATCCACGCCGGGAGTGACTTGACGGACGCGTCGGCCAGAGGGCGTCCTCCCCGAAGTCGCGTGACCACCGAGAGCGCCCAGGGCGAAAGATTCGGCTGCACCGCCGTCTTGAAGACGGCGTACCAGTTCATCGTGCGCCAGAGCGCATGCCACTCGCGGCGAAACGCCAGCAGTCGCCCCTGGCGCATCAGGTCGGCGAGAAACACGGGCGACGTCGAGAACCAGGGATCGCCACCGTTCCCGTTCATCGCGATGCGCGCGTCCTGCGCCCTGCACCCGAGGGCGAGCGAGCGATTCCACAGTTCATACGTGTGGTAGAACGGTTCCTCGCGCCGTTGCGCGCGCGCCAGCGACGGCTCGGACGCCGGCACTGAATCTGTAGGGATGAAGTAGGGGAGCGTCCCCCAGCGTGCGGTGACCGCCGCGATTAGTTCGTCCTCGCGCCCGGGATCGCCCGGCGGATGCGAGAAGGACACCGAGCGCAGCGGCGCCGGTGTTGCCGCGGTGCCCAACCTCCAATTCCCCGCAGCGTAGAGCGCGGGTGAATCGTAGCCGCCGCTCAGCATCACCGCGCTCCCGCGCGACAGGTCGGAGCGCTCCGCCACCGCGTCGGCAATGAGGCGTTTGAGTTCCTCCGCAGCCTCCTCGAACGGGACCCGTGAATCCTGCTCGAAGATCGGAATCTCCCACCAGCGGCTAACGCGGGCCGCGGCGCCTCGACGCCACTCGAGCGTGTGCCCCGCTGGAAGGCGCTCAATCGCGGTAACCGCCGTCTCGCTCGCCACCGTGAGTTCGAGGTCGGCGGCATCCTCCGCCAGTGCAACAAGATTCCACGCCGTCTCGCAGCCAGGGAGCGCTCGAAGCAGGCGCAGGCTGCTCGCGACCGCGAGGCCGTCGCCGATCCGCGTGTAGAACAACGCGCGTGAGCCTGCATGATCGCGCGCGGCGAACAACGTCCCCTCCTTCGCGTCCCAGACCAGGAAGGCGTACTCGCCCTCCAGATGGTCGACGCAACGCCACCCCCACGCGCGAAGGGCGGCGAGGATCAGCTCTACCGCTGAGTCACTCACGACCGCTGCCCGTTCTCCAGACGACGCGAGTGCCGAGACCAGCGCATCCCGATAGAAGACCGCAGCGTGCGCGACGACGGTGTAGCGTCCATCAGTCGCAATCCGTCGCGTTGAAGCCTCATCCCATGTAGGTACAGCTAGACCAAGCACGACGTCGTCCCCGATTCGAGCGAGGGAAACGGTCGACGGTCGAGTGCCAAGCGACGCCTCGAGGCGCGCACGGACTTCGGCATCGGGCAGTGTGGCGGTCGGCCCGACGAGGGCCAGAAGCGTGGTCACGAATGCCAGCGCGCGATTGTTTCTCCTACCTCGTCGACCGACTCCAGATCCCGGGCGACTTCCAGACGAAAGATCGGGATCGTGGCGGCGATCGTCGCGCAGCGATCGAAGATGTGCATCGCTTCTACTCCACCCATCAATGCACCCAGCTTGGAATGCGTCATCAGCGTGACGACTCCGTGGGCGGCCGGTAGCGGCGTACGACGAACCAGCGCCTCTCCCGCCGCGCGTTCGACCGAGACGAGCTCGTAGAGCGCGCCGAGCGGAACGGGTTCGTGCTGCACGAGCGAGTCCGGGAGCATATCAAACGTCCGCTTGTCGCTCAGCCCCATGCGCCAGTCGCCCAACTCGGCGAAGCGCTCGGCGGCGTCGGTCCAGAGACGAACCGAGTGAACACCCGGGAAGGCGAGGCCCGTCGCCGGATCCACCGGAAGGGTGTCGTCGGTGAGGAGTCGCGCGCCGTGCGAGGAGAGCGTGAGCGCAAGCGTCGACTTGCCCGACCCCTTCGGGGCAAGAAAGCCGAGCCCCTTTCCACCAAGCGAGACTCCACTGCCGTGCAGGGAGAGCAGTCCCCGCTCGTGAACGGCGACGGCGAGAACGCGTCCCAGAATGTCGACGCGCACCAACTCCCGATCGATCCCCGCGACCGGGTACCATGTGATGGTCGCGCCACGATCGTTGACGTCGAAGGTCCCCGTATCATCGAAGGAGAGGCGGAGCCCGAGCGGGGTGCGCACCAGCGACGCCTCGACGCCTGGCGCAAGTTCGTCGCGTCCGACGGGGGTGACCGAGAACTCGGTCGGCGTGGCAGACTCCACGCGCAGCGTCCAGTCGACCGGAGCCGTTCCTTCGTCAGCACGAAGTTCGGGAAACGGGAAGGGCGCGGAGAGGAGACCGCCGAAGACACGAAATCGCAGCATGTTGGGTGAACCTTTCCCGAATCGTCGTAGGTTTCCAGTCAACAAACGGCCCAGCCTTCGTGCTGCTGAAGATAGTTTCTCCCCAACCTAACGCCCCGTGCCGTTGAATTCCGTCGATAACGCCGACTCCGACGCGGCACTCCCGTCCTTTGCAAGCCTCCTCCCACTGGCGCTCGCCGCAGCCCTTGCGGCCGGCATCGGGGAGCTGGTTCTGCGACTGCTCGCGCGCCGACTTCTCCCTGATCCGGTCGCGATCAATCCTGACTCGATCTGGCTCGGCCCGCTGTCGGCCGTCATCATCTTCACGCCGCTGATTGTTGTGGCGTGGCTCACCGGCCGGCTGGCAGGTCCCCGTCCCGCGTGGACTGCCGCGGTGGGGATGGCGGCGTTCCTGGCGGTCTTTGACGTCCTGCTCCTCATTCCCCGCTTTCATCCGATGGCGCTGGCGCTGCTTGCGATAGGCATCGCATCGCAAGTCGCGCTCCTCGCGCGGAGGCGTCCCACCGG
>JBDTUA010000087.1:0-14896 GCA_040007995.1 Gemmatimonadota bacterium
ACCTCGTGACGGCGGCCCGTCAGCTCTTCGGCTATCGCGGCTTCCACGCATCGATCTCGTACGACAACGATTCCGCCGCGCTCGCTCCCCCGAGGCGCGCCACGGCGCTCACCCATGCGCGCAGCCGGCATCTCGCCCTGATCGTGGCCAACGGGCCGCGTTTCGGGGGCGGTTTCCTCATCGCGCCGCACGCGTCAATCGACGACGGGCGCTTGGACGTCGTACGAATCGCCGACGGTTCGCCGTGGCGCCGGATGGCCGTCTTTTCCGCCGCCACTCGGGGAACGCACCTGGCGGCGCCAGAGGTGTCGTCGCGCCCAACAGGCGCGCTCACGCTCACGTTCGACGCCCCGCCGATTTTCCAGGCGGACGGCGAACTGCACCAGGCAGAGACCTCGACGGTCGTCGTGCGATGCACGGCCGGTGCGCTGCGGCTGGCGGTAGCTGCGCGGTGACGGATCCCCAAAGGCTGACGCCTACGGTACGCCTGCCGGCCTCTGGGGCGCAATGCGCTTGCGACCGCAGCCGCTACTTCGGAGCTTGACGCGCCACCACAGCTTCGGTTGCGCATCGACACGATCAGGGGAGGGGAGGATGAGGAAGGGTTTCGCGCTCGGAATCGCCGCCGTCGTGCTGGCGGGTTGCGCATCGACTGGGACGGGCGCCGTCGCCGCGGGGGGCATCGAGGCCCCGTCGCGCGCGCGGTCGCGAAGCCAGAGTGTGATCTCGGAGGTAGAGATCGCAGAACAATCCGGTGTCTCCATCGCCTACGACCTCATCAACCGCGTCCGTCCCGCGTTCTTCCGGACAGGGGTCGCGGGACTGAGTGGTGAAAGCGGTGCGCCGGTCCTTCGCGTCGATGCTGCCCCCGCGCTGGATATCTCGGACCTTCGAAACATCGATATTCGTAACCCGAATGGAGATTCGCTTCCATACGGCTAACGACGCGGAGGTGCGATGCGGAGGAAATCTGAATCGCCCCGTCATCGCCGTCACGACTCGGCGACCGAACTAGCGCGGGCGGCGCACGTCGATCTTCTCACCGACGACGGCGCCGAGCAGGCCACCGGCGGCGGCGCCGATGATCGCGCCCTTGAGCGTATTGCGAGTGCTGGCGACGCCGATCGCCGCCCCGGCCGCCGCCCCGATGATCGCGTCACGCTTCGTATTCTTTACCACCGCCGCCTCAGCACCGTAGACGCCACCGGAGGTGCCGTACACCGCCCCTGTGCCGGACGGTTCGGCCGTCGGCGCGGGGGCGCGACGGATCACCCGCGGCTGCGGCGCCGAGCGGTACACCACGCGCTGCGGCTGCGGCTGGTAGTACGGCTGCGGTGGATAGCCCGGCGCGTACTGCGGCTGCGGATAGTAGCCCGGCTGCGCGCCGTAGCCGTAGCCCTGCTCCTGCGGCGAGACGTAGAGCTGTGGCTGGTAGGGTTGCACCTGAGACGCCAGCGAGAGGTCGTTCCGGAGCGCGTCGTCCAGGCGTGGCGTTTCGGTTCGCTGGCAGCCGGCCAGGACTGCGGCGAGGGCCAAGGGAGACATCAGACGAAGAACGGACATGGGACCCTCCAACGGGGAAGTGGGTGACGGAGAGAGGAGCACGCGGGGTGCCACCCCGCGCGGCGAGTCCCTGCAACGACTTAGCTCACGCGGTGTCCCGCTGGCGGACAGGGAAGTGTCCAACCCGTGTCCCGTTCTCCTCGCACGCGCGGTGGGGTCGGAATACCCCCGCCGAAAGGCGGCCGCGGAGCACGCTCGAGACGGCCATGATCAGTCGTGCTGCGCGCGTGTTGCGCGACGGGGGCACGCAACGCCAACTTCTTCGCACACCAGCCAGGATGCATTTCATGCGTTTTACATCGAATGGCCTCGGGAAGATGGCAGCGGCCATCGCGCTCGCGCTCGGCGTCCCGTCGCTTGGTGGCGCGCAACAGGCGGAGGCGGGGCCGAAGGTCGGGGATATGGCGCCGGACTTCACGCTTCGCGGCGTCACGAGGGACGGACCGATGCGCGACGCGATCAAGCTGTCGTCGTACCGCGGAAACACGGTGGTGCTCGCCTTCTTTTTCAAGGCGCGGACCAAGGGTTGAACGATCCAAATGGAGGCGTACCGTGATCAGTACGCCACGCTCTTCAATGGGGGGAAGAAGGTCACCCTCATCGGGATCAGCGTCGATTCCGACACCGCGCTCGTTTCGTGGATGAAGGACGCAAACTTCCCGTTCATTTTCGCCAGTGACGGCGACGGTGCCGTCGGGACGATGTATGGGGCGTATCTCCCCGCCAACAAGGTGGACAACCGGTCGCTGTACGTGATCGGTCCCGATGGAAGGATCGCCTACAAGGCGCAGCCGTTCCGCCAGTCGTCGGCGGATGCGTACACAGAGCTGGAGGCGGAGATCGACAAACTCTCGCCACCCGGCGGCGCAAAGCCCTGATCGAGACCACGCCCCGGCGCACGCAGCCGGGGCGTGGTACGTTTCGTCCATGACCTCTGCACGACTCGTCACCGAGCAGCTCTTCCACGCCGCGGTACGCGGTGCCGACCCGTCGGCCGCAACGCGAACCGCACTCGCCGGGCTCGATCCGCGCGCCTTCGGGGCTCGCCCTTGGATCATCGCCGTCGGCAAAGCGGCGGTCCCCATGGCACACGCCGCGCTCGACGCGCTCGGCGCGGTCCACCGAATCGCACTCGGCGGGGTCGTGGTGACCGCAGACCCCGCTCCCCGCGCGATAGGACCGCTGCATGTCATGACGGGAGACCATCCCGAGCCTGCACAGCGTTCGCGTGCGGCGGCCGATCGTATCGCCGCGCTGGTCGAGCTCGTGCGCCCCGGCGACGACGTGCTCGTCCTCGTCTCCGGCGGAGCGTCGAGCTTGATGGCGTCCCCCGTCGACGGAATCTCGCCCGGCGCGATGCTCGCGCTTTTTCGCGGCCTCCATCGCGCCGGAGCGCCGATCAACGTGATGAACGCGTTTCGCAAGCGGGTCCTCCGCTGGGGAGCGGGGCGACTCGCGCTCGCGCTGGCCGACGCGCGCGTCTGTTGCCTCATCGCCTCCGACGTGATCGGCGACGATCCCGCGGCGATCGCCTCGGGTCCGTGCGCTGGCGATCGTTGGACTGCGACGGAGCTCATCGAGCTCGCGCAGGCACGACAGCTGTGGCCGCACATCCCCGACGAGGTGAGGCGGTACCTCGACGCGACGCTGACCGGCGAGGCGGCAGAGACGCCCAGGCCGACGCACGCGGCACTCGCGTCCGTCGAGACGCATGTGATCCTGCGGAATCGCGACGCGCTCGAGGGGATTGCGCGCGAGGGCGGGGCGATGGGAGTGACCGTCCGGATCGCTCCGACACCGATCACCGGCAGCGCGCGGTCGACGGGAGACGCCATCGCCCGGACCGCGATGGCGTCGCGTGCGGACGAGACACGCGGACGCCTAAGCGCTCGCTGCCGCCTCGCGCTCGTGTGGGGCGGAGAGACGACCGTCGCGCTGGCCGAGGGCGCGAACGGCAGCCGCGCTCACGGCCTCGGCGGGCGGGCCCAGGAGCTGGCGCTCGCGGCGGCCCAGTCGCTGCACGCGCACGGGGCGCAGGGGCGCGGCATCACGATTCTCTCGGCGGGCACCGACGGACGCGACGGCCCGACCGACGCCGCCGGCGCGATCGTCGACGGGAACAGCTGGTCACGCATCGCGCTGGCGGGCTGCGATCCCGCGCGGGCGCTCGACGCACACGACGCCTTCCATGCGCTCGACGCCGCAGGGGCGCTGCTGCGCACCGGCATGACCGGCACCAACGTGAACGATGTGGTGATTGCGCTGGTTGATTAGTTTTCGGACATGCCCAATGCCCCGTTCAACGTCGGCGTCGTCCAGGAGTTCGCCGGGTCGCCCGACATCGAGGAGAACGTCGAGCGCGCCATCGCCGGCGTGCGTCGCGCGCATGCGCGCGGTGCGCAGGTCATCTGCCTGCAGGAGCTGTTCAACGCCCCCTATTTCTGCAAGACGCTCGACATCAACTGGTTCGACCTTGCCGAGCCGATCCCCGGCCCGACGACCGCGCGCATGCAGGTGCTCGCGCGCGAACTCGGGGTCGTGCTCGTAGTACCGATGTATGAGCGCCAGGCGGCCGGGCTCTACCGAAATTCGGCGGCGATCATCGACGCCGACGGGACGCTGCTCGGGACGTATCGCAAGATGCACATCCCGCATGATCCGCTGTTCGAGGAGAAGTACTACTTCACCCCCGGCGACGCCGGCGACACGGCACCCCGCATCGCGGCGCAGTCGCGCGATTCGGGAGGCTTCCGTGTCTGGCACACGCGGTACGGCACCATCGGGGTCCTGATCTGCTGGGACCAGTGGTACCCGGAAGGGGCGCGGATCACGGCACTGTTAGGCGCCGACCTCCTTTTCTATCCCACTGCGATCGGGTGGCACCCGGCCGAGAAATCGGAGTTCGGCCAGGATCAGGTCAATGCGTGGCACACTATCCAGCGGTCGCACGCGATCGCCAACGGCGTCTTCGTCGCGTCGCCGAACCGCGTCGGCTTCGAGGCGCAACCGGGCACCGACGGCATCGAGTTCTTCGGCCAGTCGGTGATCTACGATCCGTTCGGCCGGATCCTGGCCGAGGCCGGAACCGACCCGACGGTGCTCGTCGCAACGTGCGACCCCGCGCGCATCGAGGAGACCCGTCGAAACTGGCCGTTCCTCCGCGATCGTCGCGTAGACGCGTATGCGGGGATTTCGTCGCGGTATCTCGGGTGAGAGCACTACGGACGGGGGACCGGGGACGGGGGACGGGAGTGCGGCGCCGCATGGTTACGGTGCGGGGTGCCGGGCGAGGATCGGCCGCGTTCGACTACTCACGCTGCGCGCCGAGATACGCGCGGTCGACGTGACAACCTCCGCCCCCCGTCCCCCGTCTCCCGTCCGCTTCCACATGCCCGCGGAGTGGGAGCCGCACACGGCCACCTGGATCGCGTGGCCGCATCACGAGCCGGACTGGCCTGGCAAGCTGGCGCCGATTCCGTGGGTCTACGCCGAGATCGTGCGGGCGTTGCACGTGACGGAACGCGTCGAGATCCTCTGCCACAATGAAGCGGTCCTCGACGACGCGCGGACCAAACTCGAGGCGCACGGCTGCAACCCCGCCGGCTACCGCCTGCATCTCGTCCCGAATGACCGCGTCTGGCTGCGCGACTCAGCGCCAAAGGGCGTGCTCAGGAACGACGGAAAGGTCGTCCTCGCCAACTGGTCGTTCAATGCATGGGCGAAGTACGACAACTACGCGCTCGATGCCGGCGTCGGCGAGGCGATGGCCGGCATCACCGGACTGCCCCGTGTCGAACCGCTGCGCCCGGACGGCGGGGGCCGCGTCGTGCTCGAAGGGGGCGCGATCGACACGAATGGCGCCGGCCTCTTTCTCGTCACCGAGGAGTGCCTGCTCTCGCGAATCCAGGAGCGCAACCCGGGACTGACGCGCGACGGCTATGAATCGGTCTTCCGCGACATCCTCGGCGTGAAGGAGACGATCTGGCTCGGTGAGGGCTGTGTGGGCGATGACACTCACGGCCACGTCGACGACATCGCCCGATTCGTCGACGTCGACACGGTCGTGCTGGCGTTCGAGTCCGATCCGGCAGACGACAACCATCTCCGCTCGGTCGACAACCTGCACCGGCTTTCCGTCGCCGCGCAGGGTGGGCTGCGGATCGTCACCCTCCCCTACCCTCGTCCTGTGATCATGGACGGGCTGCGACTGCCGGCGAGCTACGCCAACTTCTACGTCGCCAACGGCGTCGTGATCGTCCCGACCTTCAACGACCCCAACGATCGCATCGCGCTGAACACGCTGGCGGAGTGTTTTCCCGACCGCGCGGTAGTCGGCATCCACGCCGTCGATCTTGTCTGGGGGCTGGGAACGTTGCACTGCCTGAGCCAGCAGGAGCCGGCCCCCTCTTCGTAATGCGCGTCACAGGCCGGGACGGCGCTAGGCGCGCGTTCGGGGGCGCCGGACCGTGGGGCGTTGCCCCGAACACTCGGGCAGCGTCAGAGAGACGTGGAATCTCCCCTGTCGTCATGCCAGATTCGCCGCCCGCTTTGGCTGGCGCTCGCCGCCACTGCCCTCCTCTCGGCCGCGGCATGCTCTCCAGAGCGCGACGGAGTGCTCATCGCCGCCGCCGGAAACTGGGACGAGGGGTACGGTGTGATGAACAAGCGCGGGATCGACCTTGCCGTCGAGCAGATCAATCAGGAGGGGGGCGTTTGGGGGCGACCCCTCCGCGTCACGATGCGCAACGACAAGGGTGAGGGCGCACGGGCGGTCAGCATCGCTGCGGAGTTCGTGGCAAACAAGGAGATCGTCGCCGTCGTCGGGCACGTGAACTCCGGGACGATGATCGCCGCCGCGCGCGTCTACGACGAGGGATTGCCGGCTGTCTCGACGACGGCGTCGACGCCGGACCTGACGGGGATTTCACCGTGGGTCTTTCGCGTCATTTCCAGCGACTCCGTCAACGGGCTCGACCTCGCTCGCTACGCCAGCGCGCAGGGATTCAAGCGCGCCGCGGTGCTGTACGAGAACAACGCCTATGGCCGAGGGCTGGCGCAGTCGTTCGAGCGCAACTTTCGCGGTACGGTTGTCGCCAGCGATCCGGTGCCTTCGGACCGCGCGGGAAACTTCGAACCATTTGTCTCGTGGCTCGCGTTGCACACGCCCGACGTCGTCTTCGTCGCCGGCACCGAGGGATCGGGACTGGCCATCCTGCGGGAGGCGCGACGGCAGCAGCTGACAACTGCCTTCCTCGGGAGCGATGGATGGACCGGCATCGTCGACGATACGACGCTGTCGGAAGGCGCACACGTTGGCGCCCCGTTCACGCCGCAGGATCCGCGGGACGAGGTCCAACGATTTGCAGCGGATTTCCGGCAGCGTTTCGGCATGGAGCCCGACGGGAACGCCGCCCTCGCCTACGACGCCACGCGACTCGTCGCACGCGCGGTGGCCGAGGGAGGAGCTTCGCGTGAGGGTGTCCGGCGCTGGCTTTCCACTCGCACGCGAGAAAGCGCCGTCCCTGGGGTCACCGGGTCGATCGCCTTTCAGCCGAGCGGTGACGTGATCGGCAAGGGCTACGTGATGACGCGGGTGCGTCGCGGCGCGCTCGTGGTGGAGGGAGCGAGACGCCCATGATCGATCGCCTCGTGCGCTTCCAGAGCATCCGGCAGCGCCTCCTCGTCAGCTTCGCGGTGCTGGTGGCGCTGTTCTGCGTCGCCGGACTTGCCGGTCGTTCGGCGCTTGTGCGCATGTCGGGTATGATCGCCGAGACGCTCGAATCGGTGCAGGTCGACGCGCAGCTATCGGCGCGACTGTTCAGCGCCGTGACGCTGGAACTGGCGGCGGCGCAGCGCTACCTCGAGATGCGCGACTCCTCGGCGCAAGGCGAGTTTCGCGCGAAGGCACTCGAAGCACACAGTGCGCAGCGTGGGATCAACCTGCTCCGCGGACAATCGTCGCGCGAGTTCGCCCTGATCTCCTCGATCGATGCACGGCTGTCACAGATCGAGGTGCGCTATGCGCGCGCGCATCGACTGTCCGACCTCGGTCGGCGCGAGGCGTCGTTGACGGAGGGTGGGATGGCCCGCCAGGGCGTCGACTCGCTGCTGGAAGAAGTGCGACAGCTCGGCGCGATCAAGTCGCGCAATGTCGATGCGGCATCGCTCACGCTACGGCGCGACGCCGACCAGCGTGGGACGTGGCTCCTGCTCATCATGGGGGCGTCGGCGGTCCTCGGACTCATCGTGGTCTTCAGCACCGTCACCTGGATCGCCCGCCCGCTCCGCCAGCTGACGCAACAGGCCCGCGCGCTCAGCGCCGGTGACTTCACCAATCGCATCGACGGGGAACTGCCCGGCGAATTCCGCGAACTCGCGGAGGCGATGAACACAACGTCGGCGTCGCTCTCGCGCGTCGTGTCGGTCACCACGACGACCGCCGACGACGTCGCCTACTCCGCCCGCGACCTCGCGAACGTGTCGGAGGAGATCTCGGCGTCGGCGAACCAGATGGCGGCCTCGATGACGGAGATCTCCACCGGCGCGGAGAGCCAGGTGCGACAGTTGCGCGCGATCGACGATGCGCTGCGTGCGATTCGCACCAACGCGGACGACGTGGCGCTGAGCGCCGATGAACTGACCGCCCTCGCCGGCGCGATCGAGGAGACTGCCCGCGCCAAGCGTCTCGAGATCGCCCGATCGCTCGGCATCCTCACGACGGTGCGCGAGTCGGTGCGGGAAGCGGCCCACGAAGTGGATGCGCTGAACGCCACCGCGGAGGACATCAACAAACTGGTCGCATCGGTCGGACGGATCGCTGAACAAACCGACTTGCTGGCGCTCAACGCGGCCATCGAGGCGGCGCGCGCCGGAGATGCGGGGCGCGGGTTCGGCGTGGTCGCGGAGGAGGTTCGAAAGCTCGCCGAGCAGGCGCAGGTTGCGGCTGACGATGTCGTGCGCCTCACGCGCGTCGTGACCTCGCGTGTGGGCTCGACCACGCGGGCGATGGAGGCCGGGGTCTCTCAAGTCGAGGAGATCGAGGGTGTGTCGCGCAACGTCGATGCGGCGCTGGAGAGCATCACGGACGCCGCCGGTCGTACGCGCAGTGCTGCGGGTGGCGCCGCCGAGAAGGCCGAGCGCAACGCTCATATCGTTGCCTCGGCGGCGCGCAGCGTGCAGTCGGTGGCCAAGACGGCCGAAGGCTACGCGGCCGCGGCGCAGCAGGTGAGCGCCTCGACCCAGGAACAGAGCGCAGCTTGCGAGCAGATGAGCTCCGCCTCGACGCAACTGCTCCACGGCAGCGTGCAGTTGCGCGAGCTCGTAGGCGCGCTGCGGACCGACGCGGCCTGAGCGCTTGGCGGTCGGACGACACCGCGGTCCGGCGCGCGCTCGCCGCCGCGGCGACCGCCTAACGCTTTATCTGCGAGGCCGCCCAGCGCTGAGGCTCGAACAGCTCGACCGGAAGACGGTCGCCGACGATGACGTTGGTCGACTCGCCACGGAAATAGAGACGTCCGTCGCGGTATGAGCGCATGCTGTACGAGATCGGAACACCTGCTATGCTCCTGTAGGACAGGTAACGCGTCTCGTTCACGGTCGGCTTGACGGCCCGCGCATCGCTCATGAGGACACGCCGCACGAGGAGCGAGTCGGTGTCGACCCAGAACTGTGTCGTGGTCGAATCCCCGGCATCGGCCCCGACCACCCACATCTCCTTGCCGTCCCAGCGATCCTTGCGCGCCTTGGACAGGTCGAAGCCCAGCGAGTCGAGCTCCATCGCCGTCGTGTCGACCATCTGCGTGTAGACGTCCCCCGTCAGCACGAGCAGCGGATGCCACCCGGGCTGCGTGTTCTGCGGCTTGCCGTTGGCGAATGCGTAGAGCTTGCCGTCGGCGTAGAGCACCCCGCTCTTGGAGCCGAGCGGGACGTAGTCGATGCGCTGGCGACCGGGGAGGGTCAGGTACTGGTTCCACACCTGCTTGGTCTGCCGACCGCTTGTGGAAATGATGGTGACGTTCTGCCTGAAGCTGAGCGTCATGTACCACTTCCCGATGTAGCGCTCATTCATCGCCGTCAGGACCGTTCGCCCATCTGGCGCCGGCGGCGGTTTCACCGCGACAGGTGCTGGGGCGATTGCCGCCGTCCGGGCGCAGGCCCCCAGCCCCGCGAGCGCAAGCCCGGCGGTAAGGACGGAGCGAACAGCCGGGCGGCGGAGCAGTGAGCGGCGCACCATAGGATTCTCGCGTGGATCGCGCGTGACGTTCAAGTGTGCTCTTCGAGCGTGATGCTCGATCGTGATGCTCGATCGTGATCTACGAGCCTGATCCAGCAGGGCGATCTACGGGCGGCGATCGCGGCGTGGAGACCGACCGGGCAGGCGAGTAGCTTGGAGAGATAATACCGACCTCACCTTCGTGCCTAGCCAACCTCCCGATCCTCGCGCCGTCCTCTTGCTGAGCGGCGGTCTCGACTCGACCACCCTCCTCGCCCTTGCCCGGCGCGAGGGCTTTGCGGTGCATACCCTCACCTTTCGCTACGGCCAGCGCCACGGCGCCGAGGTCGCGACGGCGCAGCGAGTGGCGACCGCGTTCGGGGTCGCCGAGCACGTCGTGGTCGACATCGACCTCCGCATGTTCGGGGGCTCGGCCCTGACCTCCAACGTGGCCGTCCCGAAAGACCGGGCGACGCATGAACTGGCGCAGGGTATCCCGATTACTTACGTCCCCGCGCGCAATACCATCTTTCTCTCGTTCGCCCTCGCATGGGCCGAGGTGCTGGGAGCCGGCGACATCTTCATCGGCGTCAACGCCCTCGACTACAGCGGCTATCCCGATTGTCGCCCGGAGTACATCGCAGCATTCGAGCGCATGGCCAACCTCGCAACGCGCGCCGGGGTGGAGGGAACGCGCCCGGTGACGCTTCGGACGCCGCTCATGACGCTGACGAAACGCGCCATCATCGAACTTGGCACGTCGATGGGCGTGGACTACGCATCGACCACCAGTTGCTACGATCCGGGGCCGGACGGCGGCGCATGTGGCCACTGTGATGCCTGCCAACTTCGCCGGCGCGGTTTCGACGAGGCCGGCCTGCCCGACCCGACTCGCTACGACAAGCGACCGTGACGTACACCGTCAAGGAGATTTTCTACACGTTGCAAGGCGAGGGGATGCACGCCGGTCGTCCAGCCGTCTTCTGCCGGTTCGCCGGGTGCAATCTGTGGACAGGACGCGAACAGGATCGCGCGATCGCGACCTGTCGATTCTGCGACACCGACTTTGTCGGCGTCGGTCCCGACGGAGGACGTTTCGCCTCGGCAACCGCATTGGCCGAGGCCGTGGCGCTCCGGTGGCCATCCGGCGGCGAGGGTCGGCCATGGGAGGGACGGCCCTATGTCGTATGCACCGGAGGCGAACCGCTGTTGCAGCTGGACGGGCCGGCGGTGGCGGCGTTCCACCGGCTCGGCTTCGAGGTGGCCGTCGAGACCAACGGTACGCAGCCGGCGCCGCCCGGCCTAGACTGGATCTGCGTCAGCCCGAAGGCGAACGCGCCCCTGGTCCTCACCACGGGCGACGAACTCAAACTCGTGTATCCGCAGGACGACGCCCCCCCGGAGCGATTCGCCACGTTCGCGTTTCGACACTTCTCCCTGCAACCGATGGACGGCGCGCAGACGGCGGCCAACACCGACGCAGCCGTGGCCTACTGCCTCGCACACCCGCAGTGGCGCCTGAGCCTGCAGACGCACAAGCACCTGGGACTACGCTAACGCCCCGCGTCCCACTCACCACTTCCCGACCATGGTCATCTTCAAGGAATTCAGCTTCGAGGCTGCCCATCGCCTGCCGAACGTCCCGCCGGGACACAAATGCGCGCGCCTGCATGGCCACTCGTTTCACGTTCGTGTGAGCGTGCAAGGGGAAGTCGGCGCCTCCACGGGATGGGTCATGGATTTCGCCGACATCAAGGCAGCGATTGCCCCGCTGGAAGATCAGCTCGACCATCGTTACCTGAATGACATCGCGGGGCTCGACAACCCCACGAGCGAGGTGCTGGCGCGCTGGATCTGGCGTGCACTCGTCGGCCCACTCCCGGGGCTCGCAACGATCGAGGTGCGGGAGACCTGCACCTCCGGCTGCGTCTACCGAGGCGAGGTTGCGGATCAGGAAGTCGCCTGACCGAATGGATAGATGTTTCGTTCGGAGTGTGATATCGGTCCTCTTACGGGATACGCCCTGAGGCGTACCTTCTCGCATGCGCTACGTCGGCGCTGATGTCTCTCTCCCTGCGGAATGCCCCGCTACGTACGCCTGCTCACCCTCACGGCCCTCGGATCGCTCGCGCTCGCGAGCGGGGCGTCGGCCCAACGCAGCAAGCGTACGACGAGGAAGCCGTTCGCGGCTTTCAGTGAATCGGCGCAGCGACTCCGCGATTCGCTGAGCGTGCGCCTGCATCCGACTGGAAGTGCGGCGATGAACCCATCGGTCCTGATGGCGCTCTCGACGTTCGACGAAACGATGCTGCGGGATTCGGTGCTTTCGGTCGCTCGCTCACAGATCGGGACTCGCTATCGGCTGGGTGCCGAGTCGCCGGGCAAAGCCTTCGACTGCAGCGGACTCATTCGGTACGTCATGTCGGCCCTCCGCGTCGATCTTCCGCGCACCGCGCATGAGCAGGCGCAGCTCGGGCGGGAGATCGCCCGCGACACCTCCCAGCTGCGCCCCGGCGACCTCCTGACCTTCGGCACGTCCCGTCACATCACGCACATCGGCATCTACGCCGGCAACGGTCAGGTCATCCACGCCAGCACCGCCCGTCGAAGCGTGATCGAGACGTCCATGGCATCACTCGGCCCGAAGCTTCTGCGAAACTGGCGGAGCGCCCGGCGCCTGATTGCCAGCGTGGACAGCCTTCCGGACATGCAATAGTCGGTTCGAGATAGCGGTATGACGCGGCCCCCTGACGGGGGCCTTTTTTGTGCTCGCTGCCGACCATGTCAGAGCTGGAGTGGTGTCCGATTCCGAACACCGCGTCCCACACCCGACCAGACCCGACCAGACGGGCCGATTCGGCGTATCGCGTAAGCTCTTACAACGAGGGAACTTAACAGATATCGTCCAACGGCACGACTCTTCCCTATAGATCAAGTGAAACGGGACGTGACCTTTCCGTTGTCCAATAGGCAGTTCGGCACGCTGACCTTTCCGAACCGACAGAATTCGTGGATATCAAGCGAGACCCTCCCAAGAAAACCAAGCGCAACCTGCTGATCGTCGTCGCGGTCGCGGCCATCGCGGCGACGACCATCGCGCTGAGCAATCTCGAGGCGCGCCCGCCCGGCGTCTCGCGCAGTGAGCTGTGGGTCGACTCGGTGCAGCGCGGGACGATGATACGTCAGGTGCGCGCTCCAGGCACACTCGTGCCGGAGAACATCCGGTACGTCGCGGCGGTAACCGCCGGGCGCGTCGAGGCCAGACCACTCCGCCCGGGGTCGACCGTGCTGGCTTCGACAGTGCTGCTCGAGTTGTCCAATCCGGAAGTGCAATTGCAGGCGCTGGAAGCGCAGCGGCAGCTGACACAGGCGGAGCAGGATCTGGTGACGCTGCGGACGACGCTGGAGACGAATCGCCTGAACCAGGCTTCGCAGGTGGCGCAGATGCGGACGCTTCGGGCGAACGCCGTCCGTGATGCTTCGGTGATCGACGGTCTGGATGCCAAGGGGCTGTCGTCGAAGAACGAGGTGGACCGGGCGAAGGACCTCGCGAAGGAGCTGGAGACGCGGCTCGATCTCGAGATCCAGCGCCTGGACATCATGACATCAGCGATGACAGAGCAGCTGTCGAAGGCGAAGGCGAATCTCGAACAGATGCGTGCCGTGGCGCGCTTCCAGCAAGAGCGAGTGACGACGATGCGAGTGACGTCCGGACTCGACGGTGTGCTGCAGACGCTGCCGCTGGAGTTAGGACAGTGGGTGGTGCCCGGACAGGTGCTTGCGACGGTCGCGCAGCCAGGGCGGTTGAAGGCGGTGCTGCGCGTTCCGGAGACGCAGGCGAAAGACATCGTGGTGGGGCAGAAGACGTCGGTCGACACGCGCAACGGGATCATTGAGGGCAAGGTGATGCGCGTGGATCCCATTTCGACGAACGGCACGGTGACGGTGGAAGTCGCGCTCGAGGGGGATCTCCCGAAGGGTGCCCGCGCCGACCTGTCGGTGGATGGCGTGATCGAGCTGGAGCGGCTCGAGAGCGTGCTGTATGTGGGACGGCCGGCCTACGGGCAGCCGGAGCAGGCGATCGGGCTGTTCCGGATCGAGCCCGATGGCAAGAGTGCCACCCGCATCAGCGTGAAACTGGGGCGGGCGTCGGTGAGTACGATCGAGGTGCTGCAGGGGCTGCAGACCCGCGACAGTGTCATCATCTCCGACATGTCGCGCTTTGACAACGTCAACCGGGTGAGAATCGAGCGATGACCATGCCTAACGACCTGCCTTCGGCGGAACCCCTCATTCGCATGACGGGGATCAAGAAGATCTTCTACACCGACGAAGTGGAGACGCATGCGCTGGCCGACATTCACCTCGACATCCGCCCGGGGGAATACGTGGCGATCAACGGTCCGTCTGGGTGCGGCAAGACGACGCTGCTCTCGATTCTCGGACTGCTCGACACCCCGACGGGGGGCAGCTACATGCTGAGCAACGAGGACGTCTCGAACCTTTCGGCCGCCGACCGGGCGCGCATCCGCAACCGGCAGATCGGCTTCATCTTCCAGGCGTTCAACCTGATCGGCGACCTCACCGTGTACGAGAACGTCGAGCTCCCCCTGACCTACCGCGGGATGGGCGCCGCCGAGCGCAAGAAGCGCGTGCAGGATGCGCTCGAGCGGGTCGGCATGGCCCATCGCATCAAGCACTATCCCTCACAGCTCTCCGGCGGTCAGCAGCAGCGCGTGGCGGTGGCGCGCGCGGTGGCGGGCGACCCGGCGATCCTCCTGGCCGACGAGCCGACGGGAAACCTCGACTCGACGAACGGCGAGGCGGTGATGGAACTGCTGCGCGAGTTGCATCGCGGCGGCGCGACGATCTGCATGGTGACACACGATCCTCGTTATGCGCGCCACGCGGACCGGTCGATCCACATCTTCGACGGTCGGGTGGTCGACGAGATGGCGGCGGCGCCTATCTGATGCCGACGTCGCTGGCCGAGGATCGGGGGGGCGCGCGACTCACGCTGGTGCGTGCGAGCGCCCCGGTCGCTTCGACATCGATGCCGCGTGCGGCCAGACCGCAGGCGCGACCGCTGTGCGACGTCCCTGCCGCGCCCCGGGCCCCGGC
>JBDTUA010000088.1:0-14876 GCA_040007995.1 Gemmatimonadota bacterium
AATCGGCATCGGAGACGTGAAGGAGCTGGCGTTGAGGTAGTAATAGCGAGGGGTCTGCGTGTCGAAACGCGACGGACTACCATCCCCTTCGATCGGGACTCGCGGATCACCGGCGGTCGCGAAGTTGAGTCCATTTGTTCCTTCACGATTCGACACGAGCAGGCCGTCGAAGTTGAACATGTAGTCGTAGAAGCCGTTTTTCTGGTAATCGGTGGTCAGGCTGTGGAGGGTCGTGTACGGTGATGCGCCGGGCCGTGACTTGCTGCGCGCCCATACCCGGCAACGCGACGCCGCTCAGGATCATCGCCACAAGCGCCTCGGGAACGAAAGATCGTGCCAGGTCGGCTTGGGGCTGAGGTGGGAAGTCGGTGAACCGCGCATTGGGGTGACTCACTGACACACACGAACGGCCGGTCCCCGACGGAACTGGTCGCGATGTCGCGCGGCTTCTCTCGCTCGTCAGCGATTTACGTCTGGCGCGCGCGCCCTTCTGACGCCCAAACGATGGCGCGCCGCCACCCACGCGCGATGCGATCGAGGCCACACGTCGATGCCGATCAGCACCCTTGGTGGCGATCAGAGGCGGGAAGCACTAGGAGCTGCGGTCGCCCGACCATTCTGTCGAGCCCGGCCTGAGAAACGCCGAAGTGTCCGCGCCGAGCTACCGCACCACCGACAGCAGGTTGTCGTGGTGCGAATTGATCAAGCCGCGCAGGTAGGGACCGATGTCGGCCCGACTCGCGAAGCCCGCTGCCCTTGCGGCCGTCTCTTCCCGCTCAGCCGGGACGACGGCACTCGTGGCGTAGTGCACCATGTCGCGGTAGTTGCCGATCGTGAATGAGTCCCACGCCGCGCCCGACACGCGAGTGAATATGAGATTCTCCGGGCGCCCGATCGCTGTGGCAAAGACATTCTCCATCGCGCGCTCCTTCAGCAGTGCGTCATGCTTGCCGGCCAGCGCGACGAACATTTCCAGGTGGGCAAATCCGCTTCCGGACATCGCCAGCCGCAACCGTTCAGGGGCGGGACCGCTGACGATCTGATCCTCCCTCCACGCCGAGAGCTCCTGCAGTCGGCGCTCCCACGCCAACTCGCCTCCCTCCCCCCCGCCGGCATCGCGGCGCCTGGCCACCCGCTCGGCCCCGAAGTACGCCTGAAGCGATGCGCCGAGCGGCTCGAGCAGGAAGAGGTCCCAGTGGTCACCCTGTGAGTGCCGAAGGAGGTAGGGCGTCGCTTCGCCCGCCGCGGCGTAGGCGGGTAGTCGCCCCTTCACGGCATCGATCAGCTCAACCAGTCGACCCGGCGCCGCCTGGATCATCGTCGCGCGGTACAGTTGCGCCGCAGCGTGATGGGGAGTGGCCAACGCGAGGGCGGCGACGAGCACGAGCGACGATCGCATTTGCATAGTGAGGCATGGGGAGAGGGATCGTCGAAGCTTGCCTGCGGCTCTCAGTCCCACAAGCTCGTCGCCGGCATCGACACCCCGGGAAGTTCCCGCGAGCGGGCGAGCGGCTTGACGCGCGTCATCACGTCGCCCATAGTTTACCGTATGGTAAACCATCAGCCGACGCTGGACCGCACCTTCGCGGCGCTCGCCGATCCCGTGCGCCGCGCGATGCTGCAGCGGTTGGCACGCGGTGAGGCGAGTGTGTCTGAGCTGGGAACACCGCACCGACTTACGCTCCCCGGCGTGCTCAAACACGTCCGGTACCTCGAGAGTGCCGGGCTGGTGACCGCCCGCAAGGAAGGGCGCACGCGCATGTGCCGTCTCGCACCGCTGCCCTTGGCCAGCGCGGCGGAATGGCTCTCGACGTACCGCGCGTTCTGGGAGGGGCAGCTGGAGTCCCTCGCGCGCCTCCTCAACCAACCACCCACTGCAGGAGCACGAGCATGGCAAGCGCCGCTACCACCCAGGACCTCGAAGTCCGGCGTTCGCTCGACGCCACCCCCGAGCGGGTCTTCGCCGCGTGGACGCAAGCCCAAGCGCTAGCGAGTTGGTTCGCGCCCTCGGAACGGATGACCACCCTTGTGCACGCGTTGGACGCCCGGTTGGGAGGGGAATATCGTATCGAGATGCGAGAACCGAACGGCACGCCGCACATCGTAAGCGGTACCTACACGGCGTTCGATGCCCCGCGATATCTCGCCTTCACCTGGCAGTGGGAAAAAGGGGACGGGGAGCAGACGCTGGTTGAAGTCGAGCTGCAGCCGTCCCCCGCAGGTACCGAACTGCTTCTTCGTCACTCGCGCCATGCGAGCATCAAGAGTCGCGACGGGCACGCGGCCGGCTGGGAAGGCTGCCTGACGCGCCTCACCACCCATTTCACCCCTACCTGAGGAAGACCCGCATGACCATGGGACAGCAGCTTCTCGCGGAGTTCGAGCAGGAGCTCGCCACCACGCGCCGCGTCCTTGAACGCGTGCCCGAAGAACACTTCGCCTGGCGACCGCATGAGACCTCGATGTCGCTCGGCCAGCTCGCGCTGCACGTGGCGGAGGTCCCCGCGGCCGTCACGCAGATGCTCCAGCAGGACACCATGGAAGCGCCCAACTTCGTGCAAGCAGAAGCGACCAGCCGGGCGGAGATTCTCACGGCGCTCGACCAGAGCGCCAGCACCGTCGGTGCGCTCCTGTCCACCGCCGATGACGCCTGGCTCATGTCGCCGTGGGCGATGACTCGGGACGGGCGCGAGATCATGCGGATGCCGCGCGTGGGGCTCATGCGCGTCGTGGGGATGAACCACATCTATCATCATCGCGGGCAGATCGCGATGTGCCTTCGCATGCTCGGCGTCGCCGTGCCGTCCATCTACGGACCGAGTCGCGACGAGAATCCGTTCGCGTAACGCAGCGGCGGGAAGGCGCTGCGGTGCCATCCGCGCGAAGCACGGGTCACGACCCGGCTCCGCGCGGATTTCGCATCACGACGAGCGCCGCCAGAGCCGTGCTCCGCGCCCCCCAATCCCGATGTTCACCGCGTGGCGCCCCTGCACGTGCCGGGAAGTCCGCGCGCTGCGCCTGACGGGGGGCCGTCGCTCCAGGTGAAGCGGGCGCGATCGCGCGGGAACTCCAGCGCCGTGCAGCCGCTCGTCAATTGCAGCTGAAAGCGCCCCTCCTGCACGTCCTCGGAGCTTCCGCCGACGTAGACGCGGAACGCACCCGGCTCCGCGACGAGCGCGAGATCGGCATCGTGGAAGGCAAGGTCCGACGGGACGAGCGTGAAGCTCACCCGCCGCGATTCCCCGGCGCCGAGCGCCACGCGTTGAAATCCCCTCAGCTCCTTCACCGGACGCGTGAGACTCCCCACTTCGTCCTGCAGATACAGCTGAACGACCTCGACACCGGCGCGATTCCCGGTGTTGCGCAGCTGCACGCTCACGCTGATCGAGTCACGCGCACCGATCGTGCTGGTACTCAGTACCAGGGGTGAATATTGAAACGTCGTGTAACTCAGTCCGTAGCCAAACGGGAAGAGAGGCGTCCACGCGACGTCGTTGTACTTCGAGGTGTACTTCTCTTCCGCGCGCGGTGGTCGTCCGGTGCGCTTGTGCGCGTAGTACAGCGGCACCTGGCCCGTCGCCCGCGGCATCGTCACGGGCAGCTTGCCGCTCGGGTTGACGTCGCCGAAGAGCACATCAGCGAGGGCGTTCCCCATCTCGCTCCCGAGAAACCACGACTCGACGACGGCCGGCACATGCTCCGCGATCCATGGGATCGCGAGCGGACGCCCGTTCATGAGGACGACTATCGTCGGCTTGCCGATGGCATGCACCGTCCGGACGAGTTGCTCCTGCATCCCCGAAAGCTCGATCGATGCGCGACTCTCGGCTTCAGCGCTCTGATCCTCGCGTTCGCCCACGACGAGGATGACGACGTCGGCGCCGCGTGCGACCCGGCGCGCCGCGGCAAATCCGCTGCTGTCGGTCCCGGTGGCCTCCGTCCCCTTGGCGAAGGTCACGCGCGTCGCCTTGGACACCGCACCCCGGATGCCATCGAGGATCGTGACCGCTTCCTCGGCGCGCCCGTCGCCCCACCAATTGCCATTCGCCGACTTGCCGTCGACGGCGAGCGCTCCGATGACGGCGATACTCCGCGCGTCCTTCGCGAGCGGAAGAAGTGGACGGGATGCGAGGGGAGCATTCTTCAGGAGCACGATCGACTCGCGCGCCATTTCCCGCGCCGCTCTGCGGTTGGCCACACTCAGCAGCGTCGCCCGTTCTCGGGCGGGATCGGCATACCGGAAGGGATCGTCGAACAATCCTAACGAGTACTTCGCGAGCAGCACCCGCCGGACGGCCGAGTCAACCGTTGCGAGGGAGACGCGCCCGTTGCGCATCTCCTCGGGGAGCGCGCGCCGGTAGAACTGGCTCACCATGTCGACGTCGACGCCCGACGTGATCGCCAATCTCGCGGCGGCAGCGGAGTCGGCAGCGACGCCGTGCGCAATGAGTTCAAGGACTCCCGTATAGTCGCTTACCAGGACGCCGTCCCACCCCCATTGTGCCCGCAGGAGACCGTCGATGAGGGTGCGATTTGCGTGCATCGGGGTCCCTGCCACCTCATTGAACGAAGCCATGACCGACCACGCGCCGGCGTCGACCGCGGCCTGGAACGGCGGGAGGTAGACATCGTGCAGCGTCTGCGGCGAAAGGTCGGCCACGTTGTAGTCGCGCCCGCCCTCCGCTGCTCCGTATGCCACGAAGTGCTTGACGGTCGCCAGCAGGGTGTTGTTCGCGGCCAGGTCCGTGCCCTGGAAACCATGCACGCGCGCAGCGGCCAACAGTGATCCGAGATACGGATCTTCGCCCGATCCCTCCACGATGCGTCCCCATCGTGGGTCGCGCGCGATGTCGACCATCGGGGCGAAGGTCCAATGCACCCCCGCGGCCGTTGCCTCGTCCGCCGCGACGCGCGCACCACGCATCACCAGGTCGGGATCCCAGCTCGCCGCCTCGGCGAGCGGCACCGGAAAGATCGTGCGAAAACCGTGGATGACGTCGTGCGAGAACAGCAGCGGGATGTGATGCGGCGACGACTCCACGGCCACGCGTTGCAGCTGACGCGTCGTCTCGGCGCCGTACACGCCGAGAAACGAGCCGATGTGCCCGGCGCGGATCTCGGCCTCGCCACCGGGGAGCGCCTTGGGACCGGTCGGTGTCCCCTGTCCCGGAACCTGCGTCAGCTGCCCGAGCTTTTCGTCGAGCGACATTATGGCGAGCAGCGAGTCGACGAAATGCATCGCCTGCGCGGAGACGGCCGGCGTCCGGGGTGCAGGACGCGCCGCCTGTGCCCGAGCGCTCGCCGGAGCCGCCGTAGAGAAGAGCAACACGATCAACGCTCCGCACGGGCACCACGACATCGGGAGGCGGGCGGGACGCATCAAGGGCCGACGCGCATCGAGATATCGCATGAGAAGAACTCCTTGGAGCAGAGCGGTGCCACCAGGCCCGGTCTCACCGCGATCGCTCCGTTCGCCGCGACCTTGCTGGTCGCGCGCGGGGCGAAATTGGAGGGGGAGCGTCTCGCCTGCGCTGAATACGGGACGCAGCGCGCCGGCTCGATCGCATGACGCGCGGCACCCACCGCCTAACGATCTGCGGGGCAGGAGGGGGCGTGCCGGCGCATCAGAACGGAGAGTACTCGGGTGGCGTCACACCATTGAGCCGGAGGTACGGGACCGTCTGCCCGAGCGTCCAGGGGAAATGGTCGAGCAGCTCCATCAACGCACGATACCGCGGCATCTTGATCCCGAACTGGGTGATCTCCTGCAGCATCGCGGCATCGCTCAAGCCGCGCAGCATCTGGAGCGTGTGATCCATCGCTGCTGTCGCGTACAGTCGGAGTGCAGCCTTGCTGTGGAGGTAGGTGGCCGAATCGCCCATCGCGGGGACCGCGGCTGAACCGGTGATCGCGAGGTGCGCGATGACGGCGTCACTTCCCGCCGCGTGCTCGATCTGCTCGGCGAAGGTGCGAACGCCTGGTGTCGGCCGAAAGCCGAGCATGGAGTCCGGGGCTGCGTCGATGTAGCGCAACACTGACGCCTTGTGCGTCTCGACCACCGCGATCAGTGCTGAACGCGGAATCTGTGCCGCCGCGGCCGACGCAGTGAGCAGGGAGAGCGCAAGGGTGGAGACGAAACGGAGGGTACGCATGGAATCCTCGGGCTGGGGCGGGCCGGGGCGGAGCGCAGGCGTCTGCCATACGGAAGCTGGAGCCCCGGGGATCGGGCGACAAGCGTGAAACGCCGACAGCAGGGGTCTGTCTTGCAACTCACGAATCGGCGCCTCGCGCCAGGCACGCTACGTAGCTGCGAAGGCTCTCAGGCCCTCACCGGGGCGGCTTACCCGAGTCGCCGAGCCTCGATGGCGAATCGGCATGCGTCAGGCGAGCTGGGATGAGCCGCCACGTCTCGACACCATCGGGGATGCTGGGGACGTCGCAAGCACGAACTTCATGGCCGAGTTTGGCACAATACCTGCTACCTCCGAGGGAGCAACCTCAGCGCCCGCAACTCCGCATACGCCGCCCCCCTTCCCGAGGCATGACTCACCTTTCCGGGCAACCCGTCGTAGTCCCAGCTGCGGAGCTCCTCGCTCGCGCACGCACGATCGGCGCGACGATCGCCTCCCAGTGCGCGGGAGACGTCGATCTCGCGGGGCGATTTCCGGTGGAAACGATCGCCGCAATGCGAGAGGCGGCGCTTCTTTCCGCACTCGTTCCGGCCGAGCACGGCGGGAGTGGCGCCAGCATGCGCGACCTGGTCGCGATGTGCAGCGCGGTCGCACAGGGGTGCGCGTCGAGCGGGATGATCCTCGCCATGCACCACATCCAGGTGGCGTGCCTCGTTCGACACGCGCGACACGACGCGAACTTCGCCGCATACCTGGACGAAATGGTCGAACGGCAGCTGCTGCTCGCTTCGATCACGAGTGAAGTCGGCACGAACGGCGATACGCGCTCGAGTGTCTGCGCCGTCGAGCGAACCGACGGACGATTCGCTCTCACCAAGCAGGCGACGACCGTTTCATACGGTGACCATGCGGACGACCTGCTGGTGACCTGTCGGCGGACGGCCGATGCTCCGGCGAGCGACCAGGTGCTGGTCCTCTGTCGTGGAGGAGACACGACGCTCGAGCGCACGGGCGAGTGGAACACGCTGGGCATGCGTGGTACGTGCAGCCCGCCATTTCGCATGACGTCGCGCGGTCCCTCGTGGGCGATCGTCCCGGGAAGCTTCGCCGATTCGTCGGCGCAGTCGATGGTGCCCTACTCACACATCCTCTGGAGCGCGGTCTGGTTGGGGTTAGCCTCCGACGCGGCCGCGCGCGCCGCAGCGTACGTGCGCGCCGAAGCGCGCCGGAAACCGGGGACCACTCCACCCATGGCGATGCGACTCGCCGAGCTCTCGGTGCAGCTGCAGACCTTTCGACAGAACGTGGCCGCCGTCGCGACGGATTTCGACGCCCTGCAGGGCGATCGCGAACCGCTGTCGGGAATGCCGTGGGCGCTGCGTCTCAACAACCTCAAGATTGCCTCGTCCACCGCGGTGACCGAGATCGTGCACCTCGCGCTCCAGGTCATCGGGATCACCGGCTATCGCAACGACACGCCGTACAGCGTCGGCCGACAGTATCGTGACGCGCTCTCGGCGTCGCTCATGGTGAACAACGACCGCATTCTCGCCAAGGGCGCGTCGATGTTGCTCGTGTTGAAAGACGAATAGGAGCCACACCATGCATCCCACGTCCAGGTATCGTGCCCCCGCGCTGCGCGCCAGGTCTTTGCCCGCCGACACAGAGAACGGCATATCGACGGCCGGTGCCGAGGCGCTGCACGACGCGCTTGTCGCGCACGGTCTGATCACGCCGGTCCGGGCGATGGGCATCTTCGGGCGCGGGGTCGCCTTCGAGGACGTGCTCGAACGCACCGACGCCCTCATCCGCCGCTCCATCGACGACCCGCGGCTCGAGGTGATGACCTTTCCGCCGGTTATCGGCCGCGACATTGTCGAGCGCACCGGCTACCTGGAATCGTTCCCGACGCTCTGCGGCGTCGTGCACTCCTTCGTCGGGGACGAGCCGGCCGCACGGGCGCTGAACCAACGAGCCGTTGCTGGCGCGCCGTGGGGCGACGCGTTGGCGATGTCGGACGTCGTGCTCAACCCCGCCGCCTGCTACCCGCTCTATCCCACGTGCACCGGAACGCTCCCCACGGGCGGGCGGCACGTCACGATGCTCGCCTGGGTCTACCGTCACGAACCGTCGGCCGAACCGACCCGCATGCGCTCGTTTCGCGTGCGCGAGTTTGTCCGGCTCGGCGATCCCGACACCGTGGTCGCCTGGCGCGATGCCTGGCTGGCGCGCGGCCTGGCGATGTTGCAAGCGTTGCAGCTCCCGGCGCGCACCGAGCTGGCGGCCGACCCGTTCTTCGGCCGGGGAGGCCGGCTCCTCGCCGCGGGACAGCGCGAGCAACGCCTCAAGTTCGAGGTCGTGGTGCCGGTGATCTCGGAGGAGCAACCGACAGCGTGCTGCTCCTTCAACTACCACCAGGACAAGTTCGGTACGGTGTTCGACATCCGGCTCCCCGACGGGTCGGTGGCGCATAGCGCCTGCCTCGGTTTCGGCCTCGAACGCGTGACGATGGCGCTCTTCCAGACGCACGGCTTCGATTCCGCTGCCTGGCCTTCCGCGGTGCGAGCGCTCCTGTGGCCGTGACGCGCGCCCGCGTGCTCCCGTCGCTCGACGTCCTCGGATACGTACCGCACGCGCTGCACAGCGGCGCGTGCGAGTGGGTCGAGAAGAACTGTTACGTGGATGTCTGCATCGAACTGCTGCACACGCTCGGGATGGAGCCGCTGGCCGCCATGTCGTCGGCCGTCGCGATCGATTTCGAGGATGACAACTTCACCTTCTTCAAGCCGTCGCACGACGAGCTGCGCACGCTCTACGGTATCGACGTGCAGGAGCTCAATGTGTGGCGTCCCTTGCTCGATCACGCACGCGAACATCTCGCGACGGGGCGGTTTATCGCCACCGAGATCGACAGCTTCTGGCTCCCCGACACCGCCGGGACCGACTACCGACGAAACCACGTCAAGACGACGATCATTCTCGCCGACGTCGATCTCTCGGCGTGCCGTCTCGGCTATTTCCACAACACGGGCTATCATCAACTGCAGGGCGAGGACTTCAACCAGCTCTTCCAGCTGGGCGCGTTGCCGGAGCCCGCGGCGCTGCCGCTCTTCGCCGAAGTCATCAAGATCGCTCGCCGCGTGCATCGTTCGCCGGACGAACTCGCCGGACTCGCGCGCGGATTCCTCTTGAAGCATCTGGAGCGACGAGCAGCGGGCAATCCGGTGCAACGCTTCCAGGAACGCACGCAGCGCGACCTGCCGACGCTGCATGACCGGGGGCTCCCGTACTTCCACGCCTGGGCGTTCGCCACCGTTCGCCAGTTCGGTGCAAGCTGCGAGTTGCTGGCGGCACACCTGCGATGGCTCCTCGCGACATCGACGAGCCCTGAATCGCACGATGCCCGGCTGGTCGCCGAGAACAAACGGCTGGGCCTCGCCGCACACGAGTTCGACGCGGTCAGCCGAAGCGCGAAGTCGCTCATCCTGAAGGTGGCGCGAGCGGTGAACGGACGCCGCGCATTGCAGGCGCAAGAGGTATTCGACGAGATGTCCACGCGTTGGACCAACGGGATGGCGGCGCTGGTCGAGCTGGCCCCGACGATGGTCTCCTCCGTATGACGTCGCCTCCGGAGCTGCACGTCGGGATCGACCTGGTGCAGGTGGAGCGCGTGAGTGAGTCGGTGGCATTGCACGGTGAGCGTTTCCTGCGTCGCATCTTCACCAACGACGAGGTGGCCTACGCGATGTCGTCTCCCCCGCAGACGCTTCATCGGCTGGCGGCCCGCTTTGCGGCGAAAGAGGCCGTGCGAAAGCTCCTGCAGGTGGACGAGCACGGGGTCGGGTGGCGCGACGTGGAAGTGCGGCGACTCCCGTCGGGCGCGTGCGAGGTCGTGCTCCACGGGCACGCGGCGATCTTGGCACGCGCACGTCTGTTGGGTAGGATGGCGCTGAGCATGAGCCACGACGGCGACTACGCGACGGCCGTGGTCGTGACGTGGTCCGGCACCGAGGAGATGCATGGGTGAGAATCAAGGCGCGCAGCTCGCGCAGACGATCCGACAGCTGTTGGCCGAGCATGGTCGCCTGACCCGTGATCCCATCACGCTGCCGGCGGAGGCCGACCTGTATCATCTGGGGCTGACGTCGCACGCGAGCGTGAACGTCATGCTGGCGTTGGAGGGTGCCTTCGACATCGAGTTTCCCGACTACATGCTCACCCGCGGAATGTTCGCGAGTATCGATGCGTTAGGCTCGGCGGTGGGCACGCTGCTGGCAGGATGAGCGCGTCAGGGCGCGGACGTATCCGCGCCATCAGTGCCCACCGGTTCGAGCGCCTCGACGACGGGTGGTCGCTGGGCGCGAGCGCACCAGGCGCGGTCGCACACCCCGACGATCTCACCACCGCCGGGCTGGCGTGGATTCCGACGCGCGTCCCCTCCACCGTCGCTTCGACGCTGGCGTCGACAGGCCGCTGGTCGCTTGACGGCCCGCCGCAGGATTTTGACGCCCAGGACTGGTGGTACCGGACGACCTTTCGTGCGGACTCGCTGGGGCCGGGTGAGGAACTCTGGCTCTGCGTCGACGGCCTTGCGTCGCTGGCCGACGTCTGGCTGAACGACACTCGCGTTCTGCAGGTAGCCGGGATGTTCAGCGCACACGCCGTGCGCATCGATGAGATCGTCGAAGGGGACAACGAGCTCACGATATGTTGCCGATCGTTGGATTCCGCGCTGGCGGCTCGTCGGCCGCGCGCGCGCTGGCGGGTCCCGATGCTTGTGCACCAGCAGCTCCGCTGGCACCGGACCACGCTGCTCGGCCGGACGCCGGGGTGGTCTCCCCCGGCCGCTCCGGTGGGTCCCTGGCGTGAGATCCGACTCGAATATCGGCGCGGCGTCACGGTAGGCGACGTGCGGCTGGACGCGCGGGGCGACGGGCGCCTGATCGCGTCGTGTCATGCGTCGGGACTCGACGGCTCCGCGCCAACACGCGTCGTCTTGCGTCTGACGGGAGCGGAACTCGATGTCTCCGTGCCGCTGGCGGCGATGGACGGCTGTGGACGCTTCGCGGCAGACCTCGTGTTGGATGGCGTTGAGCGCTGGTGGCCGCACACGCACGGGGCGTCGCCGCTCTACGAAGCGCGCCTGCAGGTCGCACACCGCTCCGGCGATGCCGACATCGACCTCGGCGCCGTGGGATTCCGGACGGTGACGCGAGTCGGGTCCATCGACGACTTCGCGATCGCCGTGAACGGGGTCCCCGTCTTCGCGCGCGGTGCGTGCTGGACTCCGCTCGACCCCGTCTCGCTCAGCGCCTCACGCGAGGACGTGACTCGTGCGATGCGCCAGGTCGTGGACGGTGGGATGAACATGCTGCGTGTCAGCGGTACGATGGTGTACGAGAACGAGGCGTTCCTCGATGCCTGTGACGCGCACGGGGTCATGCTCTGGCAGGACTTCATGTTCGCCAACATGGACTATCCCGACGACGAGGAGTTCATCCGCCAGGTGGACGTGGAAGTACGGCAGCAGCTCGCCCGATGGCAGGGACGCCCCAGCCTCACCGTGCTCTGTGGCAACAGCGAGGGCGAGCAGCAGGCAGCGATGTGGGGCGCTCCGCGCACGCGATGGTCGGCGCCGCTATTCCGTGAACGGCTGGCCGCCATCTGTGGCGAGTGGTGCCCCGGCGTCCCGTACGTCCCCTCCTCCGCAACACGCGGGGACTTCCCCCACCAGTCGAATGCCGGGCCGAGTTCGTACTACGGGGTCGGTGCGTACCTTCGCCCACTGGAGGACGCGCGCCGTGCCGAGGTACGCTTCGCCTCGGAATGTCTCGCGTTCGCGAACGTTCCCTCGGCCGCGTCGTTGGCCCGGTCACCCTTGCTCCGAAGCGCTCGGGTGCACCACTCGGTCTGGAAGGAGCGCTCGCCGCGCGATCTCGGTGCGGGCTGGGACTTCGACGACGTGCGCGACCATTACCTGGCGCGGGTCTTTGGGGTCGACCCGCTCGCTGTGCGATACGGCGACCACGAGCGCTACCTCGAAATGGGGCGCGTGGTGACGGGCGACGTGATGGCCTCGGTCTTCGCCGAGTGGCGACGTCGGCGCTCCGTGACGCACGGGGGGCTCATCTGGTTTCTGCGCGACCTGTGGGACGGCGCCGGCTGGGGGGTGATCGATGCCTGCGGAGCTCCCAAGCCGGCCTGGTACTTCCTGCGGCGCGTCCTCGCTCCGATTGCCGTCAGCCTCACCGACGAGGGGACGAATGGCGTGGCGATTCATGTCATGAATGACCGGCCGCGCCCCCTCGATGCCGTGGTCGAGCTGGCGCTCCTTCGCAACGGCGAGATCCGTGTGGGGGGCGGAAGCCGCGCCGTGACGGTGGCGGGGCACGACGCGCTCGAGCTCAATGCGGTCGCCCTGCTCGACGCCTTCGCCGACGTCGGCCACGCGTACCGCTTCGGTCCGCCCTCGCACGACGTCGTCGTCGCCACCCTTCGCGAGGTGCACGGGCACATCCTCTCACAAGCCCTGCACCTGCCGGCCGGCTGGCCGAGCGCCCGCGAACGCGACGTGGGGCTGTCCGTTCAGCTGCAACGCATCGACCAGGACACCTTCCGGCTGGCGGTCAACACTCGACAGCTTGCCCTGGCCATACGCGTCGAGGTGCCTGGCTTCCGCTGTGACGACGAGTATTTCCACATCGTACCGGGAGAGGAACGGCACCTGCACCTCGTGAGAACGTCGGGTGATGGCCCGCCACGCGGACTCCTGCAGCCCCTCAATTCGGCCGCATCGACGCTCGTCGCACTCGCTGACTGAAAACGTCCACGATGCACGAGCGAACTTTGCAGCTGGCAGGACTCAGCACGCTGCTCGTCGAGCCGGAGTCGCCGGTGTCGCTGACGGTATTTCTCCTGCATGGCTACGACATGCGACCGGAAGACCTCGCGCCGTTCGCGCATAGCATTGGCGTGCACGCGAGGTTCGTGGTGCCGCGAGGACCAATCACCGCATCGACATCCGGCTTCGGCTGGTGGCACATCGACGAGAAATCCCGGGACAGGTCACGGTCGCTCGGCCCCCGCGACCTGTCGAGCGAGAAGCCCACGGGCCTCTCCACCGCCCGTCGCCAGCTGCACGACCTGCTCGCGGTGTCGAAGGAAACGTGGGGGGACGGTCCCACCGCGCTGGTTGGCTTTTCCCAGGGCGGAATGCTCGCGTGCGATGTCGCCCTGCGGGGAGACCTCCCGCTCGCCGGCCTCGCCCTCCTCTCTGCGTCGCGGCTTGCGCTGGACGAATGGTCCGCGCACCTCGCGCGCGTGCGGGACCTCCCCGTCCTCCTGAGCCACGGGCAGCGCGATGCGGATCTCGCCTTTGCGGCTGGCGAGGCGCTGCGCGACATGCTGGCGACCGCCGGCGCACGTGTCACCTGGATTCCCCACGCCGAGGGGCACGTGATTCCGCTCATCGTGTGGCGTGGACTTCGCACGTTCCTGCGCTCACTCGCGCTGCGCGCTGACAGCTGACGCGACCATGAGCCGGCGGGAGAGTCGGTCGATCGTCGATCGATGCGTCAGGCGACGACGCGCTCGTCTTCGCCCTGCCAGAGCGCCGAGTGCTCCGCGATGTTCGCCGCGATCGCGGCACTTGCCCCCCAATTGGGAAGCCGGAGGGCGAAGTATCCGCCGTGGACCGGGAAGGAGCCCTTGACGCCGCCGCACAATCCCGACGGGCCGGCGATCGAGATTGCGCGCCGCACATATCCGTTTGCCCGGCGGGCCGCATCAAGGTACGACGTCGTCCCCGTCGCTTCGTACAGCCGAAGCAGCGCGTGTGCCACCTGCGACGTTCCGGCAAGGCAGACCCACGCCGCGGACGTCGACCAGTCGGAATGAAGCCGACCCGGTAGGTGACCCGACCCCCCGATGGCGCGCACCAGCGCGTCGCCAGTGCGTGAGGCAGCCTCGAGATACCGCACGTCGCCCGAGAAACGGAACGCCTCGATCACGCCTCGCAGCGTTCGCCCGATGCCGAGGGAGAGCGGGTGGGTGGGGTCGTCGGGACAGCAGCGCCCAAACCATCCGTTGCTTCGCTGGTGCGTGAGCGCCCAGTCGACGTTGCGGAGCGCCGCCCCTTCGTACCCGAGTCCCGGCACCACGCGGCCCGCCTCGAGGAGTGCCCAGGCGACGTGGGTGTCGTAGCTCGTCTCGCCCGAGTGGCCCGCGCCGCCGTGATGGGAGCGCCAACACCCGTCGGCGTCCTGGGTGTCGACGAGCCAGCGCGCGGTGCGGTGCATCGCCTCTCCGATCGACTCCTCCTCGAATACCGACGCCGCCGCGACCAGCCCATGCAGGACCTGGCCACTCGTGAAGGTGACGGCGCGCGGCGTGTGCGCTCCCGCGATCCCACCGACGAATCCTCCGTGCCGCTGCTCGAGTGTGAGCAGCCAATCGAGGACGCGCTCCGCCCGGTCGAACAGGCGCGGGTTTCTCGTGCGCTCGGCGTAATCGAGGATGATCGGAAGGGCTTCCCCGCTCGAACCCACGTCGGAGGGAGACCACCCGCTTCCGAGGGCGTAATCGCAGGACAGGCCACCGTCTTGCGAAGCCGAGCAATCCTGCGACTGGCACAACCAGCGCATGGTCGCCTCCACGGTGCGCGCGATGCCGGCGTCTCCACCGAAGAGTTGCAAGCCGTCGACGCGCACCTCGCGCAGCGCCTCGGGACTGAGACGCCAGGCCGCC
>JBDTUA010000089.1:0-14793 GCA_040007995.1 Gemmatimonadota bacterium
GGTGAAGCTCCCCATGTCGCGCGACGCGATCGCGCTCAGGCGGACCGTCGTACCGCCAGTGCCCTGGAAATTGTCCACGGATCCCGTCGGCAGTCGCACGTCACCGAGCAGTCCCAGCGCCGTCTTGCTCCCCTCCCGCGACAGGTTGCCCTTCACGCGAAATGCGACGTCCCCGATACCGGCCGAACTCGCATCGGTCGAGGTGATCGCCGACGTGATCGGGCTTGCTGACGTACCACCAAAGAAATGGGGGGTGACCGCAAGCGACGAGACAACCTGCGCGCGCGAGGTGCCGCTGAGCGTCGCATTCACCAGCGGAACGGCAATGCCCATATCGACCCGATCAGACAGGCCATAGGTGAAGACGAAGGACGTCATCAGGAGCTTGAGGCTCACGTTCGTCTGCACCGAGATCACGTCGTCTTCAAACGTCGGGTCCCCGAGTCCAGCCGGCGGGTTGTCCTGATGCGTGAAGTTGAAGCCGATCTCCGAAAGGGGGGTGCCGCGGAGCTTCGAGAAGCTCATGAAGTTCACGCTCACACCCATGAGCGTACGTCCCTTCCCCAGTGTGTTGGCGCGCTCGCCGAAGACCGGACCGGCCGATGTTGTGGACTGCTGGGGAACGCCCCGCACCATCGTGTACGATACGCCCGACGTCGTCGCCGAAATGGGGAGATTCGCTGCTTGCGCACCAACCGCGTTGGTCAGGTAGCTGAGGACCGTCGAATTGCCTGCGACTGATGATGGGATGAAATGGTCGCCGTGTCCCCCTGTTGCGGCCAAGCAGAGAATCTGACCGCAGTTGCCAAAGCGAAAAAGGTCGCTGAAATGTTCGCGCAGTGTCTGCGCCTCCGCGGATAGCGGCAGCACCGTCGCCGCGACAAGTGCGAACACCAATCGTTTCATGATCTGTTCCTCCTCGGAAGTCGGAATAAGCGCCCGGCATCAGGACGCACCGCGCCGGATGCCGCTGCTGGAGAGCCGGTCTCTCGCGCCATGGGCACGGACGTCGGTTGACCTCGCGAGCGCGGGAGATTGGAGCATAGACACCTAGAGCGCCAGATGCGAAGGGCGACGGTCTCGCCGAGAGCGCACAAGGATTCGCGTCAGCGACCGTGCAGCAGATCCTGCACGCGAAGCTGGAGCGCCGGAATCACGTCGGATTCGAACCAGGGGTTCGTTACCAGCCACGCGCGGTTGCGTGGGCTCGGGTGAGGCATCGGAACGGTCGCCGGCCAGTGATCCCTCCATGCTGCCACCGCGCGGGTCACCCCTTCGCCGTGAGTGCCCAGATGCCACGCGAGTGCGTAGCGTCCGACGACAAGCGTCAGCTGCACGTTCGTCAGCTGCGCCAGAAGCTGGGTACGCCACGCCGGGGCACACTCAACGCGCGGGGGCAAGTCGCCGGAGCGACCGGTCCCCGGATAACAGAAGCTCATCGGGACGATCGCCACGAGTTCGGGATCGTAGAACTGCTCGCGCGTGAGCCCCATCCATGCTCGCAGCCGCTCACCGCTGGGATCGTCGAAGGGGACGCCCGACTCGTGGACCCGTCGGCCGGGCGCCTGTCCGACGATAAGGATACGCGCGCTGGACGTTGCCTGCAGAACGGGACGCGGCGAATGGGGGAGCGCGCCGGCACAGATCCGACACGCACGCACCGCCTCGAGGAGTGAGGGCAACGGCTGACGGCCTCCCGGCGCGGTCAGTGTCTTCATTCGCAGAGACGACATACCGGATCATAACCCGACGAGAGATCGCGGGCACCGTACGGCGGCGTCGGCGTCGACTAAGGTTGCGGTGTCGTCGCCGGCAGCGCGACGTGGATGCGGGTGGCGAGGCCCTCGATCCCCCTCGCCACCAGATCGCGATATCCGCTCGCCGGAAGTGTTGCCAGCCAGTGGCGTGCGTGCGCAAGCGACCGGTTCGCCTCGTCGATCGCACCCGTTGCCAGCAGCGAATCGCCGAGGTTCAGGTACAACGATGCCATGAACGACTCGGTCCTTGCATCGCTCACCGCCTGCGCGTGTTGAAGAGCGAGACGGTTCCAGCGGAGCGTGTCGGCGGGCGTCGCTTGATGACGGGCCAGGAAGTGCGCAGCGATGCTCGCGTCGACGTCGTCGCGGCGGATCGCCCACGCCTCCTCGAAACATTTCTTCGCCGCGCCGGGGATCCCTTCCTGCTGCATCCCTTCCGCGCACAGCGCAACGACCGGATTCGCCGGATCCAAGTTCATCGTCGGTGCTCTCAGTTACCTGCTGAGGGGAACGCTGATCGGCACGTCATCGTAGGGCGTACACGCTGACGTCCGTGCTGCCCACATATAGCACGCCGTCCGACACCACGGGAGACGAGAGGATCGGTGCAAGGGTGAATATGGTATGGGGACCGATGATCAACTCGTCGAGCGTACAGTCGGGATACCTGTCGCCCGTCTTCATCCGGAAGGTGCGGTCGGTGCACCGTGCGCCGTTCTTCAGGGACCCGACGCTCTGGAACGGCGCGGTCTCCTTCCCCGTCTGGATGTCGAGCGGGTGCAACTATCCGTCGGACAACCCGAAGAAGAACCGGTCGTTGGCGAGCGTCGGCGACGAGCACGAGTCCGCCTTGTTTCCGACGCTGAGCTGCACCGCACCGGCTGCGGCGTTGAGCGCCTTGAAGCGCGTGCCGTGGGGCGCGGGGAAGTAGACGATTCCGTCGCGTACAGCCGGCGACGTCTGCGGCGCCGAACGCCGATCCTGCGTACCCATCAGAAGTACTTGCAATTCGCCCATCGCTCGACTCGCGTCGCGCAACGACGCCCGGCCGTACCTTGCCGGGCACGTCGCCCCTCCCCCTGCGCGCCGACCGCCGCGGGGGGGGGCGAACCCTCCGGCGCTCAGCGCGACCGCCGTCCGGCTCTCGGAGCAGCCGCCCTTCGGCACTCAGTGCCGCCGCCCTGCGACGCCCCTTTGCACGTCCGCCGACGCGCCGATCCACTCGGCGCGGACGTGACCCATTCCCTAACCGTTCGGGGCGCACGGCGTCATGTTACTCCCCGTCGACAGCGGCTCGACGCGACGCACGCCACGATCTGGTGCATGTGACGGTCACGGTCGCGCTCCGGGAATGGTCGGCAAGTGTCACGAGCAACGTCTACGGCCGAGCCGGCTCACTTCGCGAGTCGGCGTTCACTACGCGAATACCATGGCGATCTCGATACGCGAACTACGCCAAGGCGACGAGGAGGTGCTCGATCGCGTAGCCCATGGGGTCTTCGATCGCTGCGTTCAGCGCGAGTGGGTGCGCAACTTCCTCAACGATTCGTGTCACCACCTGGTCGTCGCGATCGACGAAGAAGTCGTGGTCGGCATGATTTCCGCCGTCGTCTTCCTGCACCCCGACAAGCCGCCGCAGCTCTGGATCAACGAGATCGGCGTAGGGAGCGCGCACCAGCGTCGCGGCATCGGGCGACAGCTCGTCGACGCAACGCTCGCGCTTGGTCGGTCGCTGCATTGCACCTGCGCGTGGCTCGGGAGCGAGCCGGAGAATCTCACCGCGCATCGGCTCTACGAGAGCGCCGGAGGCAGCGGGACGTCGTGCCTGCTCTACACCTTCGAATTCGGCGACGCACCGATCGCCGAGCGTGGTGGCTAGTCGCCGACCCTTCCGGGTGTTCGTGCGCCGGAACAGGCGCGTACCACAGCGGACGTAGCTGCCGTCGATGGTCTGGGATCCTTGTCGACGCAACGGCGAGTGTTCGGCCTGGGCAACCGCCGGCCGGACGGATCGACCGGCGCCTGCTGGCGCCCGCAGTTAGGCGAGCGCACTTTCGGTTGCCCTCCATCCGGACCTCTCCATGCATCGCTCGTCTGCTCGCCCCGCCACAGTCCGCGCGTCGCTTCTCCTTCTCCTTGCCGTACCGTGCATCGCGCTCCCCGCGCCGGCACAGCGAGCGAGGGGAAATGCCGCGACGGTTCCTGCGACGCCGGACTCCTCCAGCTACACGGCCATGCGCTGGCGACATATCGGTCCGGAAGGAAACCGCGTGACGTCGGTGACCGGGGTGCGCGGCGATCGCGGTACGTATTACGCCGGCGCTGCTTCGGGGGGACTCTGGAAGACGAGCGATGCCGGGATCACTTGGCAGCCCGTCTTCGACGACAAGCCGGTGTCCTCGATCGGCGCACTGGCGACCGCGCCGTCCGACCCGAACGTCGTCTGGGTCGGAACGGGCGAGCCCTTCATCCGATCGCACATCTCGATCGGGTGGGGCGTCTATCGGTCGACGGACGCAGGCAAGTCGTTTGCGCTCGTGGGGCTCGAGAATACCGGGCGCATCGCACGCATCGTGGTGCATCCGACGAACCCGGACATCGCCTACGTCGCCTCGTTAGGGCATGCGTACGGACCGCAGCCGGAGCGCGGCATCTACCGGACGATGGATGGCGGGCAGCACTGGGAGCGGGTCCTGTTCGTCAACGACAGTACCGGCGCGTCGGACCTGGTGATGGATCCCAACAATCCGCGCATCCTTTTCGCCGGAATGTGGCAGCTGCAAATCAACACGTGGGGACGTACGTCGGGAGGAGCCGGGAGCGGGATCTGGACGTCACGCGATGGCGGTACCACGTGGAAGCGGCTCACAGGGGGAGGGCTACCGACGACACCGGTCGGGAAGATCGGGCTCGCGATGTCGCGCGCGAACTCCAATCGCATCTACGCCCTGATCGAGGCCGGCGACGGACTCCCGGCCGTCAACGTCTCGGACTCGACGACCCGTGGCCGTCTGTGGCGCTCCGACGATGGTGGAACGGCGTGGAAGGTGGTGAGCTACGACCAGCAGGTGGCGGGACGCACGCACTACTACAACCGCATGGCCGCCATGCCCGACAATGCTGACGAGGCATATTTCCTCACGGCAAACTGGGCAAAGACCGTGGACGGCGGTGCAACGATCAGCGACCCGCCGTTCGGGGAGACGCCGGGTGGCGACCATCACGATATCTGGATCGACGAGGTGAATCCGAACCGCATGGCAGTAGGTCACGATGGGGGGATCTCGATTAGCGAAAATCGCGGACGATCGTGGCATCGCATCCAGCTCCCCATCGCGCAGATGTATCACGTCGCAGTGGACAATCGCATACCGTACTTTGTGTATGGGAATCGGCAGGACGGACCGTCGACGAGGGGACCGTCGAACAACAAGCTGTCCGGCGGAGACGGCGCACTCGGCATTCCGCGCGGGGCGTGGTCCTCGGTGGGCGGGGGCGAGTCGGGATGGGCGCAGCCCGATCCGGTGGACAGCAACCTGGTCTGGTCGAGTGCCTCCGGCTTTGGGTCGGTTGGTGGGATCGTGTCGCGCTGGGACGCACGCACCAACATGTCGACGCCGGTCGAGGTCTGGCCGCAGGCGACGATCGGGCACGCCGCCGCCGACGTGAAGTACCGGTTTGTCTGGACCTTCCCGCTCACGATCTCCCCGCACGACCACAACACGCTGTACGTCGGATCGCAGTATGTGCACGTTACCACGGACGGCGGACGGTCGTGGCGGGTGATCTCACCCGACCTGTCGCGCAACGACCGAAGCCGCATGGGGCGGTCCGGCGGGCTCACGCCGGACAATATCGGCGTGGAGTATGCGGGAGTCGTCTTCGCGATCGCGGAATCACCGCGCACCAAGGGGGTGCTGTGGGCGGGGACCAACGACGGCAAGCTGCACCTGAGCCGCGACGCCGGCGGCACCTGGACCGACCTCACGGCAAACCTACCCGGCGCTCCGCTCTGGGGGACGATATCCAACATCGAGGCATCGCGATACGACGAGGCGACGGCGTGGTTGTCCATCGACGCGCATCAGGCCAACAACCGCGATCCGTTCATCTATCGGACGACGGACTTCGGCCGCACGTGGACCCTCCTCGTGAGCGGCATCGCCAAGTCCCCACTGTCGTACGTGCACGTAGTTCGAGAGGACCCGGTTCGGCGCGGGCTGCTTTATGCCGGCACGGAGAACGGCATCTACGTCTCCTTCAACGATGGCCAGTGGTGGCAGCCGCTGAACAACAACCTGCCGCACGCGCCGGTCTACTGGATCGAGGTGCAGCCGCAGTTCAACGACCTCGTCATCGCGACGTACGGTCGCGGCTTCTGGATTCTCGATGACATCACCGCGCTTCGCGCGTTAGGCGCGGACGTTCTCGCGCGCGGATCGCACCTGTTCCCGGCACGCGATGCGTATCGCTTCCTTCCGGTCGAGTCAGCCTTCACGCCGTCCGACGACCCGGTCGCCGGGTCGAATCCGCCGTACGGCGCCTCGATCAACCTGTGGGTCAAGGCGACGCCGAAGGACAGTCTCGTGGTGCGGATCTTCGACGCAGCAGGCGTCGTCGTGCGACGCCAGGCGATGAAGGGCGTCTCCGGGATCAATCGCATGTGGTGGGACCTTCGCACCGAGCCGAGCAGGACCGCCACGCTGCGCACCCCCAATCCGTATTCGCCGGAAGTGCGCTACGGCCCGACGGGGGGCGACGCCCCCGGACTTGGCCGATTCAGTGTCCTGGTCCCGCCCGGCACCTACACCGTGCGCTTCGGGACCGACAGCGGCGAGGAATCGCAGCCGCTGGTGGTGCACAAGGACCCGCAATCGGGGAGCAGCGAGGCCGAGATCCGGCTGCAGACTGATGTGGCGACCGCGATCGCTCGTGACATCGACTCAGTCGTCGTGATGGTCAACACGCTCGAGGTCGTGCGCAGCCAGCTCCAGGCACTGCGTGCGTCGTTAGGTGATGACTCGACGACGGCCGACGTCCGCATCCACAGCGACTCCCTCGACCAGCGGCTGCGCGACGTGGAGGAGCAGTTGCTGCAACTTCGGACGACGGGGCGCGGTCAGGACCAGGTCCGCTATCCGTTCCGGCTGGGCGAGCAGCTGCTCTACCTTGGACAGAGTGTCACCGGCTCGGACTTCGCGCCCACCGAGGCACAGCAGCAAGTCCGTGCGCTCCTGCATGCACAGCTGCAGGCCGTGCGCGCGGAGTTTCAGGCGGTCATGTCTGGCGACGTCGAGGCGTTCAAGCAAATGCTTCGCGCACGCAAGGTGCCGAACGCCATCATCTCGTGACGGTTCGCTCATCGGGGTGAGCCGCGATCTGCCCGCGAGAGCGGACGCGAAAACGGGGGTGCCGAGAGGCGCCCCCGTTCGCGTTCGTCGAGTGCCAGCGAGCTACCGGCAGCTGCCGCGGCAGACCTTGGTCGCGAGCCGCCCGTCCGTCCAGACGTCAAGCGTCGCTGCCCATGCGAGCAGCTGCGTCTTCGTGGCGCCGCTCGGCGACTGGATCCCGGCGGGTTGCGAAGCGAAGTACGCCTCCGCGCCGGCCATCGCGGCGTCTACCGACGCGACGCCGCTGCCATCATACCAGTGCTTCACCAGCTTCGCGGTGATGAGTTCCTGCGCGAGGGTGATGTACGCGTTGCCCGAGTGGTTCGACATCGTGATCATCGCCCGGTTGTCCTTGCCGGACGAGTAGAACTGCTGGTACTTGTTGATCGGACGACCATCCGCCGAGCTGTTCCACTCCCACCAATTCTGGATCCACCAGATAGCGATCCCAGAACGCGCGATCGCTGACGTCGCGTTACGACGCCACTCGTGCCCGCTCCACGAATGCCGGAGCGGGACCGATTGCGGAACAGTCCGTAGATTCCTCCGTCGCCTCCTCTCCTCACGTCCGACCTCGCATGTCACCACCGACCCTCCCTTCGCGTGCCCGCGTCGTCGTCATTGGCGGGGGCGTCATCGGCTGCTCCGTCGCGTATCATCTGGCGCACCAGGGATGCCGTGACGTCGTGCTGCTCGAGCGTCATGAACTGACGGCCGGGACGACGTGGCACTCGGCAGGACTGATGGTGACGTTCGGCTCGACCTCCGAGACGTCGACCGAATTCCGGAAGTACACGCGCGACCTCTACTCGCGCCTCGAAGCGGAAACCGGACAGGCCACCGGTTTCAAGCCGGTGGGATTCATTGAAGTCGCCTCCGATATCGATCGACTGGAGGAGTACCGGCGCGTCTCGGCCTTCAACCGGCACTGCGGCATCGACGTCCAGGAGATCTCGGCGCGCGACGTCGAGCGTCTCTTTCCGCTCGCCCGCACCGATGACATTCTCGCGGGCTTCTACGTGCCGCAGGACGGACGCGTCAATCCGATCGACGTGACACGAGCGCTGGCTCGCGGGGCGCGGATGCAGGGCGCGACAATCGTGGAAGGATGCGCCGTGACCGGCATCTCGCAGCGGCACGGACGCGTAACGGGCGTCGTGACCCCATACGGCGACATTGAGGCCGAATACGTCGTCAATTGCGGCGGGGCCTGGGGACGGCAGATCGGCGCGCTTGCTGGTGTCAGCGTCCCGTTGCAGGCGGCGGAGCACTACTACCTCATAACGGAGCCGATCGCAGGCGTGTCGACCACCTGGCCCGTGTTGGAAGATCCGGCGTCATACGGCTATTACCGGGAGGAAGGCGGTGGCCTGATGGTCGGCCTCTTCGAGCCGGAGTGCGCGCCGTGGATGGTCGAGGGGATGCCCGACGACTTCGCGTTCGGCGAGATCGCGCCGGACTGGGACCGCATGACGGGCTACATCGAGAGAGCAATGCGCCGCGTCCCGATCACCGCCGAGACGGGGGTGCGAAAGCTTTTCTGCGGTCCCGAATCGTTCACTCCGGACCTCCGGCCGATTCTGGGCGAGGCGCCCGAGCTCGCGAACTTCTTCGTGGCGGCCGGGCTGAACTCCGTCGGGATCCTCACGGGGGGAGGCGTCGGGCGGGCGATGGCGCACTGGATCCTGACCGGGCGCGCCGACTTCGACGTGACGGGCGTGCACATCGATCGCCTGCACGCCTACCAGGCCACCCCGGCGTACCGGCGTACGCGCACGGTCGAATCGTTAGGCATGGTGTACAAGTGTCACTACCCGTTTCACTCGATGCAGACGGCGCGCGGGTCCAAGCTCTCGCCGCTCCATGCACGCCTGGTGGCGCGCGGGGCGTACTTCCGAGACGTGAGCGGCTGGGAAGGCGCCGACTGGTTCAATGCCGACGGCGCGCCGCCCGACCCCGGACCGCCTTCATTCGGTCGACCGGCATGGTTCGACCACTGGCGCGAGGAGCACGAAGCGGCCAGATCTGGCGTCATCCTCATGGACATGTCGTTCATGTCCAAGTTTCTTGTGCAGGGCCGCGATGCAGGTCAGGTGCTGAACTACGTCTCGGCCAACGAGGTGAACGGTGCGTGCGGACGCGTGACCTACACGCAATGGCTGAATGAGGGGGGAACGCTCGAGGCCGACCTCACTGTCACGAAGCTCGCTGACGACCGCTTTCTCGTCGTCGCGTCAGACACCGCGCATCGTCATGTGGAGAGCTGGCTCCGGCGGCATATCCCCGTCGAGGCACATGTCGCCGTCACGGACGTCACGTCGGCGTTCGCGCAGATTAATGTCCAGGGACCACAGTCTCGCGCACTCCTGCAGGCGATGACCGCGGCGGATCTCTCGAATGAGTCCTTTCCCTTCCGCGGTGCGCGGGAGATCGACCTCGGCTTCGCCCGCGTCCTCTGCCTTCGCATCACCTACCTCGGCGAGTTAGGCTACGAACTGTACATCCCGACGGAACAGGCCGTCCCGGTATACGACATGCTCGTAGCACAGGGAGAACGGGTGGGACTTCGACACGCGGGACTCAAGGCACTTGCGTCGCTGCGGATGGAAAAGGGGTATCGGGACTACGGCCACGATATCGACAACACCGATTCGGTGTTGGAGGCGGGGCTGGGCTTCGCCGTAGACCTCACGAAGCCAGAGGGATTCATCGGGCGTGAGGCGGTCGTGGCGCGGAAGGCCGACGGGCCGCTGACCCGACGCCTGTTGCAGGTGCAGGTCCTCGATCCCGCGCCGCTCCTCTTTCACGCGGAGGTCGTCTGGCGCGACGGCGTCGCGGTCGGCTACGTCCGCGCCGCATCGTACGGCCATACGCTCGGCGGAGCCGTTGGGCTGGCGATGATCGATGCGGGTGGTCCGCTCGACCAAGCGTGGATCGACGCTGGCAGGTGGGAGTTGGAGATCGGCGCCGCACGCTTCCCCGCCCGCGCATCGCTGGCGCCACTGTACGACCCGAGGAATGTCCGGGTGAAGGGGTAAGTCCATTGCTCCAACGGGTCGAGGTCCGCCCGGATGCTCACGCGATTGCGCGAGGTAGCTCCTCCACGCGCTACGAATGCCTCGAAGGCCCGCCGATCCGCTCGCCTTCGCGTGACGTGTGCCGAGGCAAGGGTCACGGGCGCGCGTCGTCGGTACGGCGGGCAATCAACGCGACCAGTCACTGTGGCCGTGTGCGTCGGCTGAGCGTTCCGGACATGTGCCGCGGGCACGCCTCGCGAGTGCCTCGCGAGTGCGAGCAATGAAAGTGTCGTGGCAGGCCGAACCGTGTCCCGCCACATAACGAGTTGTCTCGCCCCATTCAAGGAGGTTAATTACCAGCTGCCGCCTCGACGTCTCCGCACCTCACGCGGGGATGCCCCCGGACACCAGGGATCTGCCGCACACGGAGGGATGCGTCATGGACGAGCACGCACAGGACACGCTGCGCCCAACCAACGAAGAATTGCAGGTGCTTTTCACCGAAGCCCTGCGCGAATCCGGCGACGTGACGATCGATTGCGTCGCGGAATCGCGCGCACTGTGGATGCGCGGCGTGCTCCCCCAGGCCCAGCAGGTCCGTCCGGGGGACAACCTGCGCGGTGGCGTGGCGATGCGGACGCTGGGCGACGAGGTGCTCATCCATCCGTACGTGATGCGCCAGGTTTGCACCAATGGTGCAGTGCTCTCGCACGCGCGCTCCACCCGGATCGTCTCGCGACAGCGTTTCGACCCGGCAGTCGTGTCGGCGCACTCGTTCTCGCTGGCATCCGTGTCGGCCGACGTCACGGCCGCGGTGCGGAACTGCGCTTCGCCGGAGGCGTTCAGCGACGGTGTCAACGAGATGCGTGCGTCGCTCGAGGTCGACGCCGACACGGTGATCGAAAATTTGCAATTCGCCGACGTGCTCTCCTCGCTTGGTCGTTCGCTCTCCGCCCATTCCGTGTTCCGGGTGCTCGCTCGTATCATGCGCCAGGCGTCCGGGGCCGGCGGTCGGGAACGGTCGGCGTTCGCATTGGGCAACGCGCTGACGTCTGCTGGGCGCGACGCGGCGTCTCCTGCCGTGCGCTGGACGCTCGAGGAGTACGGTGCGGCAGTGTTCGCTGCGAGCCTTTCCGCGTCCGCTCCCCCAGTCGCCACGCTGCGTGGACGCGCCATCGGCGACGCCAATACCCGGACGCTCTGACCGTCCGAGTCGCGCAACCAGATTTCCGGGGTCAGCCGCTGAAGCGCCTCCCCGCGTCTCGGAGCGCCGAGCGTTTACGCCGAGCGTTTACGCCGAGCGTTTACGCTGAACGCCGTGAACGTGTCCCGTAGTTGCAGGGTGCCGGGGGTACGTTTCCGCCGCAGTTGAGCGCTTACAGAGCGTTTTTTCTCCCCCTTGGGGCATAGCTGGCCCCCCTCCCGACAGTCGATCCACTTCAGGGGTAGAACCTGCGAGGAATAGTCGCGCACCCGCGCTGCAGTTAGTCATGCAGTATATCCAGCCCGCCACGACTTCCGGAGAGTGCCATGTTCAGATATGCCAGCTTGGTGGCTACCACCGCCGCCTTCCTCCTTGCCAATCCGCTCGCGGCCCAAGACGTGCGGACGACCCTGCAGTCGCCAGACTCGCTCGTGCCCGTCACCCAGCTGCTGAGTGTCGCATCCGCGTCGGTCGTTTCGGTCGCGCCGGTCGCACTCGCTCCGAATGCCGGACCCACGATGCAAAGCAGCATAGCCGGCGTTCGCACTCAGTCGGACGCTGCGACTCCTGTGCCGTATGTTGCCGACGACCGCGTCGGGCGCAACCCGGCACTGATGATCGTTGGGGGCGCAGCGTTGATTGTCGGAGCCATCATTGGGGGTGACGCCGGTACGATCGTCATGGTCGGCGGAGCCGTGACCGGTCTTGTGGGGCTGTGGAACTTCCTGCGCTAGACCAATCGACTACCCAAACTTCGCCCGTGACAACCTCACGACCCGGGCGAGGTAGTGCGCGGCCGCACACGCCCGTTGTACCTTCCCACCATTCAGCGTTGCTCGCCGCCCCGTATCTCCTCACCTCTCGGCGGCGAGCATTGAACGTCGGCATTGCGGTGGTGCTGCTCCTCATGACGCTGCCGTTGATGGCGGTGATCGCGCTCCTGGTGCTGCTGTCATCTCGCGGCTCAACCATTTTCCGTCAGACGCGCATCGGCCGTAACCGCCGTCACCAGCACTCGGAGCCGTGCGACGGCGATCGACGCTCCCGCGATCTCGGCGGGATGCCCTTTGAGATGCTCAAGTTCCGTTCGATGCAGCATGGGGCGGGAGCCACGCAGGTGTGGGCCGCGGCTGATGATACGCGAGTCACCCCCGTGGGCCGCGTACTGAGACGTTTCCGACTCGACGAACTGCCGCAGCTGGTGAACATCCTGCGTGGAGAGATGAACCTCGTTGGACCGCGCCCCGAGCAGCCCTCTCTCTTCGCCGAGCTGCGGGAGAAGGTCGAGGGATATCCGCGCCGGCAGTTAGTGCTGCCGGGAATTACGGGACTCGCACAAGTCAGCCAGGGCGCCGATCACTCCATCGACGACGTGCGGTGCAAGCTGGCCTTCGACCTCGACTACATCAGTCGCCGGACGCCGCGCGAGGACCTGCGAATCATGGTCAGGACCCTCCCCGTCATGCTGGGACTCGGGCCGCGCTCGAGAGCGACCGTGGCCGACTCGCCGTCGTAGGCGGACCGATTCGAGGTGTCGCGCGCGCACTTGGTTTCCAACGCGCGCGAGTCGGCCGCTGCATCTTTCCCCACGCGATCCCTGTCCAGCAGCCCGCGTCGTCGCGCGGCCGAGCGGAGCGTGAGAACGGCTCCGTGACTGGCGTCCCACCCGCCCAACATGCGCCGCGCCGTGCCCTTCGAAGGGTACGGCGCGGCGGCAAACGATCGATGGCGTGACGAGGCGGCGCGATCAGACGAGTCGCCGTCCGGGGCGCAGGAGGCGAATGAGGAGCAGGAGGACGACTGCGCCGATAAACGCGACGAGAATCGTCCCCGGCAAGCCGCCAACCGGTGACGACAGGCGCATACTGCTGAAGATCCAGCCGCCAAGCACGGCACCGACAATGCCAACGACGATGTCCCCAACCAATCCGTAGCCGATGCCGCCGACGACAGCGGACGCCAGTAGTCCTGCCACGAGTCCCACGATGAGCCAGGTCAGGATGTCCATGCAAGTTCTCCGATAGTGCGGACGTAGGTGCAACGCATGACAAAGTATGTCCAGACCGGAGGCCGCCGGGTATGCGCCTTTGGAGCAGTATTGACGTTCCCCCGGAGCTGCGCGCGGTGGGGATAGCTCACGACACTACTCGCGAGCGATAGCGGCCGCTCCCCGACGGCCCTAGCGTTCTCGTCATGACGCGAGGTTGCCCGACTTGCCGGGTGGACAGCATCGATCGACTTGCGCCGTAGCGTGGTGCAACTCTCTCCCCAACTCACACCTGCTCATGCGCCTTCCCCTCATCGCAGGCATCCTGCTCGTGCTGGCCGGAGCGTTCGTGCTCCTCAATGGCGGGAGCTTTACCACCCGTCGCGATGTGATCAAGCTGGGCGACCTCAAGGTTTCGGCCGAGGAGCAGCATCCGATCCGGCCGTGGATTGCCGGCGTCGCCATCGTGGCCGGCGTGGCACTGGTAGCCACCGGTGCGCGACGCAAGGCGTAGTGTCCCGTTCCACCTAACGATTGAACCCTCATACGGAGCGCCTCTCATGCTTCAGACCATTGCCATTGTCCTGATCGTGCTCTGGGCCCTCGGGCTCGTCGGCGGGTACGCGATCGGCGGCTTCATTCACCTGCTGCTCGTCATCGCGATCGTCATGCTGGCCATTCGATTCTTCACCGGACGGCGCGTCGTCTAGCCATCCGGTACGGCTCCCCTCCCCGTCGCGCCCGCGTGTGGCGTGGCGGGGACGTCGGGCCCGTGTACCAGCGTATTCCATATTTTCCAGGTCATCTCATGTCGTCAGAATCGTTGAAGGCTCGTACGGGGATAAGCGCGCAACGCGCGATCCTGATCCTGGTAGCTCTCTCGTGCACCGCGTGTGCGTCCCTCAATCGCAAGGAGAAGGGAGCGGCGATCGGCGCTGCCGCGGGTGCGGCGGTCGGCGGCGTGATCGGGAACAACACCGGATCGACGGCGCGCGGTGCCATCATTGGAGCGGTGGTGGGAGGGGCGGCCGGTGCGATCATCGGCCACCAGATGGACCAGCAAGCGAAGGAGCTGAAACTCGAGATTCCGGGAGCGATTGTCGAACGCGTGGGTGAAGGGATCCAAGTGACCTTTGCGTCGGGGCTCCTGTATGATTTCGACTCCGACGTCGTTCGTGCGAGCGCCGCGGAGAACCTGACCGCCCTCGCGCAGAGCCTCCAGAAGTATCCCGCGACCGACGTGCTTATCGTCGGCCACACCGATGCGCAGGGGAGCACGAGCTACAACCAGGACCTTTCCACCCGCCGCGCGAACGCTGCGGCCCAGTACCTCTCAACGCGAGGGGTCGCGCTCGGTCGCTCGCGCGTCTCCGGCAGGGGTGAGTTGGAGCCTCTCGCCATTGAGGAGCACGAACGCTCCGGCCAGCACGAGCAGGAT
>JBDTUA010000090.1:0-14704 GCA_040007995.1 Gemmatimonadota bacterium
GGGCTTGCGCACGACCACCATCTCCCGCGGGCGATATGCGTTAGGCGGGGTGCCGGCCGGCCGGCAGGTCCTCCGGATCCGCGCTCTCGGCTTCGCCCCCGAGTCGTTGCAGGTGACGGTCATCGCCTCGTCCATCACCGAGGTGGACGTGGTCCTGACGCGCTCGGCCTATCAGCTCGCGCCGGTGCAGACGCTCATCGGTTCGCGTGCGCGCCACGCCGCCGCGGAGGAACTCGCGGTCCCGGTCGACGTGTACACAGTCGAGGAACTCAAGCGCACCGGCTCCACCGAGACGACGCAGATCCTCGCCAACCTCTCGCCGTCGGTGAACTTCCCCAAGCAGGCGGTGACCGACGGCACCGAGATCGTGCGCCCCTTCACCCTGCGCGGCCTCTCGCCGGATCACTCCCTCGTCCTGATCAACGGCCAGCGGCGTCACACCACGTCGCTGCTCAACGTCTTTTCCAACGGCTCGGCCCCGGGCTCGAGCGGCGTCGACCTCAACGCCTTCCCGTCGAGCGCGATCGAGCGCATCGAGGTGCTACGCGACGGTGCGTCGACGCAGTACGGCTCCGACGCCATCGCCGGCGTCGTGAACCTGGTGCTCAAGGAAGGGCAGTTCTCCCCGTTCATCAACACCAGCACCGGGCAGTACCGCCCCGGCAAGGACTACCCGAACGACGGCACGACGAACGACGTCAATGGCGGCGTGGGACTCAAGCTCGGTCGCGGGTCGCTGAGCCTCTTCGCGCAATACCTGAATCGCGAGGCGACCAACCGCGCCTGTCCCGACGGAAGCTTCGGCGACGAGAACGGCGTCGCCGACTCGGTCGCGAACTGCCGCGTGATCGTGAAGCGCAACGGCGTTCCGCAGCCGAACGTGCACTGGGGCGACGGCATCGAGCGTGACATCCACACCTTCGCCAACCTCCGTCTGCCGCTCAGCGCCTCCGGCACGACCGAGTTCTACGCCTTCGGCGGCTACTCCGATCGTGACGGCGCCGGGAACGGCTTCTTCCGCAAGCCGCAGAACTCGCGCAACTGGCCGCAGATCTACCCGTTAGGCTTCCTCCCCGAGTTCCGTCCGAACGTGGTCGACTACTCGGCGGCCGGCGGCATCCGCACGGCGTTCGGGCCGTGGGCCGCCGACATCGGCGCCAACTACGGCTACAACGGTTTCGACTTCAACCTGCGCAACACACTCAACTCGTCGCTCGGGCCGAGCCTGACGACACCGACCGCCCCAGGCGCCGACGGGATCCTCGGGACCGCCGACGATCCCGGCATTCCCAACCAGACCTCGTTCGACGCGGGCGCGCTGCGGCGCGGAGAGTTCAACCTCGGCGCCAACCTCTCGCGCTCGATGGATCTCGGGATGAGCAACCCGGTGAACGTTGCCGTCGGCGTCGCGTTCCGCAGCGAGAACTACGAAGTGCTAGCCGGCGAGCGCGCCTCGTGGCTGCAGGGCTACCACAAGACGGCCGACAGTTCGGGGCTCGCGCAGGGTGGCTCGTCGGTCTTCCAAGGCTTCGCGCCAAGTGATGCGAGCAAGAACAGCCGCACCAACATCGGCGGCTACGTCGACCTCGAGACCAACCTCTCCAAGAACGTCCTGGTGAATGCGGCCGGTCGCGTCGAGAGCTACAGCGACTTCGGCCAGGCGATCACCGGCAAGGCGGCCTTCCGCTATCAGCCCACCCAGAAGTTCATCTGGCGCGGGGCGGCGAGCACCGGCTTCCGGGCGCCCAGCCTCGCGCAGAGCTGGTACAGCCATACCACCACCGCGATCCAGAACGGGGTACTGATCGAGGTCGGTAACTTCCCGGTCACCAACCGCGCGTCGCGCATCTTCGGCGCCAAGCCGCTGCAGGAAGAAAAGTCCGTGAACCTGAGCACCGGCTTCGCGTACTCGCCGACTAACAACCTCAACGTCAACGTCGACTACTACCACATCGCGATCAAGGATCGCATCCTGCTCGGTACGACGTACGACGGGACATCGGACCCGGTCGTCGCCCAGATCCTGCTCGACTCCGGGTTGACGCAGATCGCGGGCGTGCAGTTCCCGACCAACGCCCTCGACACCAAGACCGACGGCGTCGATGTCATCGGCAACTATCGCATGCTGGCCGGCAGCGGGACGCTCGACTTTTCGCTCGCCTTCAACTACACGAAGAATGCCATCACCCGCGTCGATCCTCTCCCGGCGATCCTGCTGGGCACGAGCACGATCTATACCGACGCGCTGGACGACGTGACGCGGAATTCCATCATTCGCAATCGTCCCAACGACCGTTCCTCGTTCACGGCGAACTATTCCATCAGTCGATTGCACGCGCTCGGACGCCTTTCGTACTACGGCGACTTTCGTGACGGCAGTTCCGACGGCATCGAGACCTTCGGCGCCAAGACGCTCTTCGACTCGGAGATCGGCTACCGCTTCCAGGCGATCAACGTCTCGATCGGGGCGCGCAACCTGTTCAACGTCTATCCCGACCAGACCTCGATCGCCGACAACACGAACAACGGCACGTTCCCGTATCCCGGGGCATCGCCGTTCGGCTACAACGGGCGTTTCGTCTACGTCCGCACCGAGATCCTGCTGAATCGCTAGTGGTTCACTGCAGCGACGCGGGGCTCGGGACACGTTCCGGGCCCCGCGTCGTCGCGGTTCGTGCATCCCGCCGCGGTCTCGCCCTCACCTCCTGAACCCGTGGACTCGCTCCCGTCAGCTGCAAACGACTCGGCGGCCGAGGCCGACACGCTGCGACACTTCGGGGTCGCGGCGTCGACCTCGGTTCTCGTGGCCAACATGATCGGGACGGGGGTCTTTACGGCGCTCGGCTTCCAGGCGCTGGTCCTGCGGAGCGGAGCGGCGCTGCTCGCGCTCTGGGGGATCGGCGGGCTCGTCGCGCTCTGCGGCGCCCTGGTCTACGCCGAGCTCGGGACGATGTTTCCGCATTGCGGCGGCGAGTACGTCTACCTGGGGAGGGCGTGGCATCCGCTCGCCGGCTTTCTCGGCGGATGGGTCTCGATGACGGTGGGCTTCGCCGCCCCGATCGCCCTCGCCGGAATCGCCTTCGGCCGCTACGTGTCGGCCGTCGTTCCACTCCCGCCACTCGTCGCGTCGCTTATCGTCGTCGGGGTAGTGGCAGGCGTGCACCTGGCGGGGCTGCACGCGGCGACGCGCTTCCAGCTCCTCATCACCGGGACGCAGCTCGCACTGATTGCGGCATTCGTGGCAGCGGGCCTTCATTTCTCGCCCGCGGTTCCGCTTTCGCTGAGCCTCGACGGCGACGCCTGGCGCGAGATAGTCTCGCCGTCGTTCGCCGTCTCGCTGGTCTACGTCTCGTATGCCTTTACCGGGTGGAATGCCGCCGGTTACATCGCCGGGGAGATCCGCGACCCGCAGCGCGCCATCCCGCGTGCTCTCATAGTCGGGACCTCCCTGGTGACCGCGCTGTACGTCCTGCTGAACTGGACCTTCCTGCGCACCGTCCCACTGGCGGAGCTGGCCGGACGCGTCGAGGTGGGGGCGCTATCGGCACGGGCGATGTTCGGTCCTACCGGGGCTGCCCTCATGAGCGCGACCATTGCCACCGTGCTCATCGCCACCATCAGTGCGATGGTGCTCGGAGGCTCCCGCGTCACACAGGCGGTCATGGCCGACCTGCCGCGCGCACGCGCGATTGGCCAGCGGGCGACGAATGGCGTTCCGCGCAATGCGATCCTCGCGCAGCTCGCGCTCATCGCCGCGCTCCTCCTGACCAACTCGTTCGAGCAGGTGATGCTCTACGCCGGCTTCACGCTCAACCTGATGTCGCTGCTCACGGTGCTGGGAATGATGCAGCTGCGCCGTCGCCAGCCAGCGCTTCCTCGCCCGTATCGTACGTGGGGCTATCCATGCACCGCGTTGGCGTATGTCGCGCTGAGCGTGTGGACGCTGGGCACGCTTCTCCGCGAGCGTCCGCTCGAGTCGATCAGCGGGCTCGGAACGCTGGCCATCGGAACGGCGGTCTGGTGGTGGGCGCGTCGCGCGACGTCGAGGATCGTCGCCTCGCCATCCCTCTAGACGGTCTGCTGCCCTCGCGCGAACCGACGGGAGGTGATCACGCGCGCCTCGACGCCGGAACCGCGCGCACGCAACCGCGCGCACGTCAACGCGTCCTAGTCGACGTGCCGCCAGGCCCCCATGAGGCGCGGTGCCTCCGTCGGCTGGGGCGAGCCCCCCGCGGGTTCGAGGGTGACCGCACAATTGTCGATGAAGCCGGCCTCGGCGATGTCGCCGACAGGGACGATCGCCAGCGCGCGCCCCGATGCGTCCGTATCGAACGTCCCCATAGAGATGGGAGGTTTTCCCGTCCGGATCGCCCACAGTTGGTACGTTTTGCCGCCCGGTGCCGGGGGAACGTTGAAGGCAGTGACGATGAATTCCTTCCTCGTGTGGTTCCAGAAGACACGCGCCCGGGGCGCCTGGTTCTCTCCTTCGCTGAGCGACACCACGTGCACCATCGGCCCCAAGAATGCCGAAAGCATCGAGTCGCGCGCAGCGAGGGTCACCGCCGTCTGTTTGAGCGCGAGTGCGACTTGCGCTCCTTCGCTCCTCGCCTCGATCCAACCAGCGCCAGCGACGACCGCGAAGAACAGTGAAGCCGCCGCCAACCAGGGCGTCGCTTCCGTCCACATGGAGCGCTTTGGAGGCAGGGGCACGGCGCCCGCACTCGCGCGGAGGATCGGACGCCCACCTGTTGCGTCGGCCATGATTCGGCTGCGGAGCGCTGAGACGCGCGCCGGATCTACTGCCGGTGCCGATAGCGCCAGCAACGACGCGACCTCGCACAGAGCATCGAGTTCGGCGCGACACGCAGTGCACGCCTCCACGTGCCCTTCGACGTCGGCGCGCTCCCAGGGGGCCAGCGCGCCGAGCGCATAGGCCGCCGCCTGCTCGCGCAATTCGTCGTGCGTCATCGCGGCGAGTCCAAGAAGACACCGCCGGCGCCAGCCGTCGGCGACGGGCGAACGTTGTTGCGCGGAACTGAAGCGCGCAGCGTCTCCACCGCTCGACGCAGGAGATGCGCGACCATGCTTTCCGTGAGCTGCAATTCGCTGGCGATCTGACGCTTCGTCATCCCCCTGAAAAACGCGAGCTCAAGCGCGAGAGCCTGAGGCCCATCAAGCGTCACTACCGCTTGAAGGAGGGCGTTCGAGTGGACGGCGCCGCCGTCCGTACGACCATCCGCGCGCATTTCCTTCGACAGAACGCGCGGAATCGCCACGTCGCGTGGTCGCGCAGCAAGCGCGCGCGTGCGAACAATGGACATGAGCCAAGCGAACACGGACATGCGTTTCGGATCGAAAGTGGGAGCTTCGCGCCACAGCTGTGCGAACGAGTCGGCGACGACGGCCTCAGCCACCGACGGTACGGCGGTGACGGCGCACGCAAGCGCGTATGAAGTCGCACCGTGGCGATCACAGAGGACGCCGAGCGCGCGCTGATCGCCCGCCGCGATACGCGCGAAGAGTCCGTCGTCCCCTTCAAGTCCGGCACTTGCCGCGTCGAGATTCATGCAGCTGGCCTTGAGAAACCCCGACCTGACCCGGCCGGTAAGCCGTACCGCGTTTCGGCCTACCGCCGCTAGTGAGCAGCGCCGCTCCCGTCTGCTTCTACGCCTTACGGCTGGATTCGGATTGGTCTATCGAGCAGGCAGTCCACTCATTTCGCCCCGGCTACAACCGCCCCACCACCATCTCCCGCACCTCCGCCGACGTAAATACCGGCAGCACCTCGAAGTCGACCAGGTCACGCCACTGCGCAATCCACGCCTCGAGCAGCGCGGGATCGTCGCACGACATGACCTGGTAGCAGGTGGCGAGGTCGTGCGTGACCCAGCTGCTGACGTACTCCAATCCCTCGGGCGCCAGGCGTCCCTCGTCGCGAAAACGACGGTACACGGGGAGCGGGTCTCCGCCGTGGAAGTGCTCGACGACCATGTAGAGCATGGTCAGGAGCAGCGTCGCGCTTTCAGGGTTGGCGCGTCAGGCAACAGTCGGCCCGAGGTCGCCCGGCTGGCCGGCGGCATAGAGGCGTGCCTGCGCGATCATCTCTCGCGCGCGCTCCACGATCTCGTCCATCGACGGGGTGTCGGGGATCATGCGCAGGGCGGCCGCGCGTAGCTCGTCCTTGCTCGGCAGGTGCGGGAGACGCGCCTCGAGTTCCGCCATGGTGGGAAGGTGCGGCAGACGAGCCTCGAGTTCGGCACGCGTGGGAAACTGCCCGAGCCGAGCCTCCAGCTGTGCGCGCGTGGGCAGGTGCGGGAGCTTGGCGCCGATCTCCTGGCGCGTCGGCAGGTGCGGGAGCTTCGCCCCGATTTCCTGACGTGTCGGCAGCTGCGGAAGGTTGCGTAGGTACGCTTCGATGGCCTCGCGATCGACCCGCGCCGCCAGCTGCCGCGCGATGCGCTCGATCGTGGCGCGGCCCAGCGCGCGCCGGTTCTGCACCACATCCACCGGCGGCAGGCCGAGGTCGTGGACGATGCCCACGGTGCTCAGCGCCTTGAGGACGTAGTAGGTGAAGTCGACCTCCCACCAGCGGAATCCCTGACGTGCAGAGCGCTGGTAGGCGTGATGGTTGTTGTGCCACCCCTCGCCCAGCGTGATGATCGCCAGCCACCAGTTGTTGCGGGAATCGTCACCCGTGGCATACCGCTGGTTGCCGTGCACATGCGCCAACGAGTTGATGAAGAAGGTGCCGTGGTACAGGAGCACGGTGCTCCAGAAGAAGCCGACGACCAGCCCTTCCCACCCGAATGCGGCCCAGCAGGCGACGCCGAGGAGGAGCGCCGGGAGCTGTTCGAAGCGCAGGAGGAAGAGCAATTCGGGATACTTCGAGAGATCGGGGACGGTTTCGACGTCGATCGACTCGTAGCGTTGATCGAAGATCCACCCCATGTGGGAGTAGAAGAATCCACGATGCCGCGGCGAGTGCACGTCCAGGTCGGTGTCCGAGTGCTTGTGGTGATGCCGATGCAGCGACGCCCACCAGAGCACGCTCTTCTGCGACGTGGACTGGGCCAGGACGGCCAGCACGAACTGGAACCAGCGACTGGTCTTGTACGACCGGTGCGAGAAGTAGCGGTGGTACCCCGCGGTCACGGCGAACATGCGCAGGAGATAGAGCCCGAGACAGAGGGCGATCATCCCCCACGACACGCCGGTCCAGATGGCGCCGAAACAGGCGAGATGTACCAGCACGAACGGGACAGCATCCGGGTAGATGATGTCGTCGTGGAAGTCGGAACTGGAGGAGGAAGCAGACACGTCGGGACAGCTGGAGAGGTCGGTCGAGCGCGCGGGAACATGGGATCGCGTCGCTGGGGTCAGGGCGCGGACCGTACGGATTTTCGTCGAACCCTTTCAAGGTAACCCGAGGACGATCGGAGACGCGCGAACGTTCCCGACCAGCGGTCGCTCAGGTAGCTATTTCTTGGGCTGCCGGCCCCCCGTTCGGCTTCGGGGCGCCGCCTTGGGGGTCGGTGTCGTACGAGGGGCGGGGGAGATCGTTGGAGACGAGGCGGCGGGCGATTCGAAGGCGGCGAGCAAGCGTTTCGGCGCGATCGCGCGATAGCCGTCTCGCAAGAGGCCGGCCAGTTCCTTCCAGTCGGTTCCGGCATCGAGGTAGACGCCGACCCATCCCGCCGGGCCGACGTAGGGCGGCACGAAGTAGCGGTCCGGGGCCGCCTGCACCATCCATCCCTGGTTCTCCCGGGTCGCCTTGCACCAGACCGCGTGGCGCCCTCCCCCGTGATGGCTGCTCGCGGAGGCGAACATCGCGAAGAGCTTCTTGCGCACCCGGAAGGTGGGCTCTCCCCACGCCTCGACTTCGTGCGCTTCGGGGAGGGCGAGACAGAGGCGGCGGAGTCGGTCGAGGGGGCGCGGCGGCATGGGGGGAGCGGGTGGAAGTGGCGACGGGCGGGCGACGATCGACGCGCATCACCTAACGAGTATCGCAGGCGATCGGACCGACGCGTACACGCCGCGCCCTCCACAATCCTCTCGCGGGCGCGGGAGAGGCGCAACCGCCGCGCGGCCGCGCGCGGACATATGGCCGCTGGCGGTGGACCCACGCCCCATCGACACCCCACCTCGACACTCCGCACCACCCGCACGATACTTGTCCCTTCCTTCACGCAACGGACCGATGAACGAACCGTACTCGCGGCGCGACTGGATCAGGACCGTGGGCGTGGCCGGGGCCGGGGCCCTCGTCCCGCTCGACGCGCTACGCAGCGAGCCGAGCCGACCGGCTTCGGGTGAGGCGCTTGTCGGGGCGCCGGCGCTCGCTCCCGCGCCGCTCGCCGTTCGCGACCGCTACGCTCCCGGCGACCTCATCGACCTCTCCTCCACCAGCGACGTGTTCATCCCGCCGCGTGGCGATTCGCTCATGAAGTTCAGCTTCGACTTTCCGGAGCCGGCCGTGGTGTTCGGCGAGCACCGGTTCTCGTTCCTCCTCTTCTCCGAGGAAAACACATACGCGCTCGACCGCGCGCTCATGCGCACCGAGGGGAACGGCGACGCGCTGGAGCTGCGCTGCACGGGGCTGACCTGGGCCGGGGGACAGGAGAAGTCGGCGGGGAGCGTGATCGTGCGATTTATGCGCTCGGGACGCACCATCGACTGGGACATCTCAGCCGAGATGCCAGTCCCGATCAAGACCGTCACTACGGTCATTCGTGATGTGCCGCGCGGCAAGGTGTCGTTTGGTGGTGGCGCCCTCGATGATCCCGGCGAGGGCGACATGCTGGGCGGCTACACTTTCGGAGCCGGCGACCTGCACGGCGCCCAGACGCCCCGCAGCATGACGACCCCGGTCTCGATCGTGCAGGCGGGCGAGGGCGACTTCCTGTACCTCACCACGCAGGACACCCGCGTCCGTCCCAAGCGCTTCTACTACCAGGCCGGGGCACAGGGCTTCCGCGCCGAGGCGATCTACGAGCACGATGGCTGGCGCCAGGACACGCGCCTCGTGGTGCCACGCTGGCAGCTCGGGCACGCATCCACCTTCGAGGACGCGATGGCGCCGCACATGGCGCACGTCGAGCGCGCTTTTTCGCTCAAGTCCTGGGAGGCGCGCACCGACGTTCCCGCCTGGATGCGCAACGTGGCGATGGTGACCACGCTCCACGGAATGCACTACACCGGCTTCATGTTCAACGACTACGCCCAGCAGCTCGCCATCCTGCGCTGGATGGCGACACAGATTCCGGCGGACCGCGTCCTGGTCTTCCTCGCGGCATGGGATGGCCGATACTACTGGGACTATCCCAACTATAAATTGCCGGCCCGGATGGGTGGCGAGGCCGGCTTCCGCACGCTGATCCGGGAGGCGCGCGCCCTCGGCTTCAGGATGATGCCGATGTACGGCACCAACTCGGCCAACCGCAAGCAGCCCGTCTGGGGCAGCATCGCCGGCGGCGCCACGCACAAGATCGACGGCGACATCTACAACCTGAACTGGGTCGACTGGAACAACGACCGGCATCAGGACGGCTGGCTGACGTACATGAACCTCGGCGAAGACTCGTGGCGCCATCACCTCGAAGGGCGGATCGCGGAAATGATCGAGCGCTTCGACGTCGACGCATATTTCCTCGACATTGTCGGCGGGCACGTCAACAGCACCAACGGTGACATGCATGAGGGGACGCGGCGCCTCGTACAGAACCTGCGCACGAAGTACCCGCAGGTGGTCGGCGTCGGCGAGATGCCCTACGATGCGCTTTACGAGTTCATCCCGATGTTCCACGCCGGGGGCGGTGAGCGCTGGCGCAAGTATGCGCACTTCTTCCAGCACCTGAGCGCCCCCGCGCCCGGGCGCGGAAGTTCCGGCGTGCACGAGTGGGGATTCGGGCAGTTCCGCCCCGAAACGCTCGGCCTCAACCCGAACACGATCCCGACATTGCAGGTGGTCGACGATACCTTCACGAAGCACCGCGACACGATGGCGGCGATCATCGCCGCGGCCAAGGCGCGCGCAGGGATCACATGAGCATTGCGCGCCGGAAGTCTCCATCGCCCGTGATTGTGCCACGATCGGCCTCCGCGCTGCCGTCACGTGCAATGCGCGAGGCAGTCTGCGAAGCCAACATCGAGCTCTTCGAGCGGGGGCTCGCCCGCTTCACCTTCGGCAACGCCAGCGCCGTCGATCGGGAACGCGCCCTGATCGTGATCAAGCCGAGTGGGGTGCCGTACGAGTCGCTGACGCCACGCTCGATGGTGGTGACCGACCTGCAGGGGACGGTCGTCGCGGGGACGATGTGTCCCTCGAGCGACGTGGCCACGCACGCGGCGCTGTATCGCGCCTTTCCGTCCATCGGAGCGGTGGTGCACACGCATTCGATGTTCGCGACCGTCTTCGCGCAGGCGCAACGCGAGATTCCCTGCCTCGGCACGACGCACGCCGACTACTTCCACGGCGCCATTCCTGTCACGCGCGCACTCTCCGCGGGTGAGATCGCCACGAAGTACGAGCTGAACACGGGGATGGCGATCGTCCGCCGCTTTCAGTCGCTGGACCCGGCGACGATGCCCGCCGTGCTGGTGTCGGGCCACGCTCCCTTCTGTTGGGGAGACGACGTGTCGGCGGCCCTCGAGCACGCGTCGTACCTCGAGGAGGTCGCCACCATGGCGTATCATACGCTCACGCTGAACCCCGACGCGCGTCCGCTCCCCGTACCGTTGCTCGACAAGCACTTCCATCGCAAGCACGGCGACGCCGCCTCCTACGGTCAGTCGTCGCGCCGCTGACCGGAGACGTGCGGGAGGTCAGGGCCGGGCGCGGGGAGCGCGCCACGGAATCCGTTGTGTCTGGAGGGTACGCGTGATGAGGTCGAGCGCACGCGCGCGCACCGCCGGATCCCCGGCCAGCTCCTGCAGTTCGAGCGAGTCGGTTGCCGGGGCGAAGACCATGAGCGTGTTGAGGTTGCTCTGGATCACGTGGAACGAGTCGGTCACGACCGATTTCTGGTCAGCGCGCCCCACGAACGACCGCGGATCGATGTTGATGCCACGACTGACCTCGGCGATCACGGGACTCGCCGCGACGTCGCCGCCCGGCGACAGCAGCGGGCGCAGCGAACGGCCACCTAACGAGTGACCGGTCGGCATGCCGGCCAGGTCGAGGATCGTGGCCGGGAGGTCGCGCAGCGAAATCGGGCGCTGCACACGCACCCCCACCGTCATCCCCGGGATGTTGGCGATCACGAGCGGTACGCGAAGCTGGTTGCGATAGAGACCGTTCCCGTGTCCCACGAGCCCGTGCTCGCGAAAGGACTCGCCGTGATCCGACGTCACAACGACTATGGTATTCTTGAGTGCCCCGCGCCGCTCGAGTTCCCGAAGTGCGCGATCGATCTCTCCGTCCATATAGCGAATGGCACCGAGGTACCGGTCGTAGTCCAATGCATTCTTTCCGTAGAGCGTGCGAAAGGGCTGTGGCGGGAGATAGGGCTCGTGGGCGTCGAAGAGGTTGAGGAAGGCGAAGAACGGGCGCGGGCCCAACTCCCGCTGCCAGGCCAGGAAGTCGTCGACAACGCGTCCGGCCTCGATCAGGTCGTGGGTGATGTAGTTGCCGCGCGGCGCCAGCGACAACGGGAAGGCGCCCTGGAGTGCGCCGCGCCACCATTCGGTGCGACGCCACGCCATGAAAGCCCGCACCGCCGACGATGACTGTGTAAGCGTCGTGGAGAGGGCGAATTCCGCCAGCGAGTGCTTGGTATCGTCGAAATGCACAAAGCCGCGAGCGAGTCCCGTGCGATACCAGGCCGCCACGGTATTGGCAACGAATCCACCGCCAGCGACCCCGCGCACCGCAAGCGCTTCGGCGAGCGTCTGCCGCTCGGTCCCGAGCGGCCTCGCCCAGTCGGCGCCGGTAACGCTGGCGTACTCGCCGGTAAAGATTGAGGCGTGCGATGGAAGCGTCCACGACGACGTGCTGTACGCATTCTCGAAGACGACACCTCCACGTCCCAGCTCGGACAGCCGAGGGGTATTGTCGACGGGACCTCCGAGGAGGCCCATGCTGCTCGCGCGCACGGTGTCGAGGATGATCAGGAGCACGTTCGGCGTCCCCTCTGCCGAGGTGGGCAGCGAGGAAAGCGCGCGCTCTTCCTCGTTCTGTCGCGCCAGGTGGAGGGCGCCCGCCGCAAGCGCCGTGACCGCAATCAGTCCGCTCGCGAGGCGGCGAGTCACTCGCTGGAGGGCTCCCTCGCGGTGCTTCACGACGCGATGCAGTTGCACCGCCGCCCCGAGGGCCACTATCCCGATCGCCCACGGTGCGACGCGCTGAAAGACGAGCAGGACAGAAAAGCTCGCCAGTGCGGCCTGGAACGCGGCGAGGCGGGCGAGGGAAATGCGGCGCGGCCACGCCAGGTGCAACACACTCGGGCCGATCGAGAGCACGGCGAAGACCAGCAGATATCCCGCCGACGAGACGAAGAGCTGGTCACGGAGCCACCATTTCCACGAGAAGTCGCTGAAGACGTGGCGCAGCGTCCCGGTAAGGAACAGGTGCAACAGGCAGGCCGTGAGCGCCGACGCCACCACCAACGCCAGCGCATCGACGGACCGGCTCGCGACGGCGCGGCCACGTGCGGTGGTCGCAACAGACGCACCTTCAGGCTGCCTAACGGTTTGCATGGACATCGGCGGCGATGCTTCGAAGAGTCGGCAGGACGTGTCCCATCCCCACGGGCGCCGATCCCGGCACCCCCAGCGAGAAATAGAGGTCGCGGTACATCGCGTAGAGTCGCTCGTACGTCGCCACCTGCGACGGATCGGGTTCGATCACGCGGTATGAGGGACAGAGGACACGCTGCGCATCCTCCACTGTCGCGAAGTCTCCAGCGGCGAGGAAGGCAAAGATCGCGGAGCCGAGACTCGTGACCGACGTCTCCGGCACGAGCACGGGCATGTTAAGCACGTTGGCGTACACGCGATTGAGCACCTCGCTCTTCTGCGGGATGCCGCCTCCGTGGATCACGCGAGTCGCGGGGACGCCATGCTCGCGCATGCGATCGAAGATGATGCGCGTGCTGAACGCCGTCCCCTCGATGGCCGCGAAGAGGTCGTCCTCGGCGGTTGAGTTGAGTGTCCAGCCGAGCGTGACCCCGCCGAGGTTCGGGTTGACGAGCACGGTGCGGTCGCCGTTGTCCCACGCCAGGTGCAACAACCCCGTCTGGCCGGCGCGATGCGCGTGCGTCCCTTCGCCAAGCGCGGTGAGTGAGCGCCCGCTGCGCGACGCCAACGATTCGAAGAGGTAGCCACACGCCGAGAGCCCTGCCTCGATCCCCATGAAGCCCGGGTGAATCGAGCCGTTCACCACGCCGCACACGCCGGGAATGAGTCCCGTGCGCCCGGCGATGGCCATGATGCAGGTGCCGGTCCCGATCACGTTGACGATGTCCCCTTCGGCCACGCCGGCGCCCACGGCGTCCCAGTGTGCGTCGAAGGCGCCGACCGGGATGGGAATCCCGGCGGTGAGCCCGAGACGATCGGCCCACTCCGCACACAAGTGCCCGGCGATCTGGTCAGACGTGCGATACGGGCCGTCGAGTCGCGCGCGGACGCCGGCGAGGAGGGGGTCGACCGCCACGAAGAAGTCTTCTGAAGGAAAACCACCGAGCGACGCATTCCAGAGCCACTTGTGCCCCATCGCGCAGATGCTGCGTGGCACCTGACGGGGATCGGTGATCCCGCACAAGACGGCAGCCACCATGTCGCAGTGCTCGAGCGCGGTCACGAAGTCGCCGCGTTTGTCCGGATTGTGGCGCAGCCAGTGGAGGAGCTTGGCGAAGCCCCACTCCGACGAGTAGACGCCCCCGCACCAGTCGATCGCGGGCTCGCCGCGTTCGTGGGCCACTTCGGTGATGCGGGCCGCTTCCCGCTTTGCCCGATGGTCGCACCAGAGGTAGTAGTCGTCGAGCGGTTGCAGCGCCGCGCCGACGGGAATGACGCTCGAACCTGTGGTGTCGAGGGCGATGGCGCGAATGTCGTTGCCGGCCACGCCGGCCGCCTGCACCGCGCGCTGCGTCGCTACGACCAGCGCGTCCATGTGCGCCGCGTGCGATTGCGTGGCGTAGTCCGGGTCGTGGCGATCGCGTTGCACCGGATAGTCAGCCACCCCGTGCCCGATCACCCCCCGGACGCTGTCCACGATGGAGACGCGCACGCTTTGCGTGCCGAAGTCCACCCCGGCGACGATCCCCATCTCAGCCGTGCCTCACGACGTCCCATCCGAGATAGCGGGTGGTCGCCTCATGCACCGCATCGGCAACGCGCGAAAACGTCGCGGCGACATGATGTTCGAAGCCGTTGAGACAAATATGGCGCAGCAGCGATTGCAGACCGGCAATCTCGACCACGCCCGCTCCACCAAATGTGGACAGCTTGTCCCTGGTGAAGCGTCCCTCGCCGACGTAGCCGCGGATCGTCCCGCTCCGGTCGTCGGTCGAGAATCGGGCGAAGCTCATCTCGCCGGCGCGCACCTTGCCGACGATCGTCCCGTACGTGTTCTCCTTGCCCACGGTGCCGGCGATGATTTCCTGGTAGTCCATCGTCGGCGCCTCGAAGAAGTCGAGCGGGAGGTTGCTGCAGTGGAAGCAGACCGCCTTGTCGGGATCGTCGCCGTAGTTGTTGTTCCAGTCGAGCA
>JBDTUA010000091.1:0-14665 GCA_040007995.1 Gemmatimonadota bacterium
TTCTCCGCATGCGCGTGATGGGGGACACGAGCCAGCGCGAGGCAAGTGGCGCGGCCAAGTCTCGCGCCGCCACCGCACGCAACGCGACGGTGCACGTCCACCTGCGGAGCCTCCCCGAACCGTACTACTACCTCGAGACGGAGGAAGTGATCGGCGCGGCCGCCGCGACCGGTGCCGCTGCCCATATCGTACACATCCAAAGCACGGGGGGCGAGGACACGCCGCGCATGCTCGACCTCATCCGCGGTGCGCGAGCGCGTGGCCTCGACATCACCACCGAGGTCTATCCCTACACCGCGTCGATGTCGCCGATTGAGAGCGCCGAGCACGACGGCTGGGAGTCGTACCCGGATGCGAAGTTCGCGCGCTACGCGTGGCCGGCGACCGGCGAGCGCCTGACGCGCGAATCGTTCGCTCGCTACCGGAAGCTGGGCGGCAATCTCATCGACTACAACAACACAGAAGCTACCGTCAAGGACGCGGTCGCCGACCCACTGCCGATGATCGCGAGCGATGGCATCCTCGAGGACTCGATCGCACATCCGCGCGTCGCCGGCACCTTCTCACGCGTGCTCGGCCGCTACGCGCGCGACACCAGGGCATTGACGCCGATGGACGCGCTCCGCAAGATCACCATCGAGCCCGCCCGCCGGATGGAACGCCGCGTCCCGTCGATGTCGCGGAAGGGGCGAATACAGGCGGGGGCAGACGCCGACCTCGTGATCTTCGATCCGGCACGCATCATCGACCGGGCGACGTACCGGGAGCCGACCCTTCCACCCGACGGCATCCCCCACGTGCTCGTGCTCGGCGTCGCGGTGGTGCGCGATGGTAGACTTCAGGAGGGTGTGTTTCCGGGTCGTGCGGTACGCGCCCCCTTTCGATGATCCTCGGCGCGTGGACGACGCTGCTGACACCTCAACGATGGAGCCGATTGCCATGAAGCTTTCGACCATCCTCCACCGTATGCGCGGCGCCACCAGCCTCGCCACCACCTGGACGATTACTTGAGGCGCTGCCTCGGACGTTCTCGGAGGACTCGGCATGGCGGTAGTCAGTCGCATCTACCACCTCCCCGTCCCGTGGACGACGATGGCGGGCGCTTTCGCTTGAGTCGAATCGGCCGGACGCGCTTCCTTCGGGTACCTAACAAGCGAGAGTTCAGGACGCCGGCCGCCCAGACTCGGCCGTGCCCGGGCGGTTGCGTTCACCGCGTCCGATGGCCGACGTCACAACACCATACCCACCTTCGTCTCCTCGTCTCGCCCGCGTAGGCTCCACGGCGCGCTCGCACAGATTCCTGCGCGTCACGAGGAGCCTTCATGCGTGAGACGCTTGGCAACGCAGATCGCCCGCGCGGTGGGCGTGGAGTCACCGATTGCTCGTGGCTGTCGTGATCTTCGCAGCGTGCCGCCCGTCGCACCTGGCCAACGTGCGGCCGCAGCCCGTGCCGTCGACCGCGTCAGTCACATCGGCGACGTTCACCGGTGCGTCGCCAGACCCGAATCGCGGCTGTCCATCGCAAGTAAGCCAACGCACGAGCGAGGCTGGCTGCTGGCTCACCGTCGGGAGCGACTGCCGTTCGGCGCTTGCGGGGCATTGCCACTCCGGGACGGAGGCCTGGGACGTACTGACCGGCGCGCAATGCCTGGAGACGCCGAGTGGGCCGTACATCGCTCGCGCGGGCGAGACGTACATGGTGGGCGGCCAGCAGATGGCCATCTCCGGCGTCGGGACCGAGACTCGTCGATCTGTCCTGCTCGTCTTGCACCTGACGGGAGCGCCGTGGGTTTCGAGCGCCCCCGACTGGAAGCCAAAGAGACACTGTCCCCGGGCGTAGCGCGACGGGTGGTCGAAGGAGCCGGCGCGCGTCGGGTCGCTACTGAAATCCCAGCTTGTACAACCCACCCGCGTTCGTGCGCATGACCATGATCGCGATCTCGTGCGCACGCTCGCGCGTGACTTCACCGTGCCGGAGCATGTCGCTCAGCGCCAGCGCCAGTGCCTCGCGTCCGTGACGGCTCGCGACCCAGGCCGAGATTTCCCACCCCATCTCGGGACCGAGCGCGACGGCATCGGAGCCGTAGAGAATTTTCCCGGGATACTGGGTAAGCCACATGCGCAGGATCGCCCCGAGGCGCGACGGCGTGTACGCCAGCGTCATCATCGAGATGTCGGCATAGACGTTCGGCTTCCAGAGCATCGCCGCTGTGTGCGACGAGTAAACGCCGCCGCCGTGCACGATGACGAAGTTCGTCCCCTGCAACGCCGGATCGGTGAACGCCGACTCGAGCAGCAGCGGGTCGGCCCCCGCCGCACGATAGCCGTTGCCGAATCCTTCGAACGAATGGATGTGGACGGCCATGCCGAGCCGGCCAGCCTCACGAGCCACGTACCGGAAGAGCCAGTCCTGCAGCGTCTTGTACTCGGCGCGCGTCGGCTCGCCGCCGTTGACGTAGCGCGCGTAGATGCGGCTGGCGGAGAGGGAGTCCGCCGTATCGAAGTCCAGGGCACGCAGGTACGCGGCCTCGAACTTCACGGCCACACACCCTCCCTGCTGCTGCGACTCCAGCGTCGGGGTGACGACGGTTGCGGCGTATTCGGCAAGGGTAGGCGGGAGGCGGGCGACGCCGCGGTCGACGAGGTAGCGCTGGAGGAGCTTCGCCTCCAAGGGAAAGAGCTTGGCGCGGTCGGGAGAGGAGGCCGCTTCAGTCGCCGTCGAGAGGGGAAAGATGAGCGCGTCGGCAAACGAGACCCAGCGGAAGTGCGGCGCCCGGAGCCCTGGACCCATCGCGATGCGGTTGGCAAGGACGACCTCGCTCCCCGTCTGCTGCAACACCCACTGGGGAAAGCTGTCGCCCTGCGTCTTCGCCATCCGCTGCATCGACGCGCGCAGGTCGCCGAGGTGGGGTTCGCTGAGGTCGGGATGCGGGTAGTTGTACATCGCCTGGTAAGCGGCAAGCCAAGCGGGGTTGTCGGCGCGGAGCGGAACCGGAAGCTCGAACGGGATGCCGTCGAGCGGGAGCGCGTCGGCGTCGGAGTCCGCGGGGGTGACGCTGTTGGCGTGGGCGTGGTTGTCGACCGCGCGGATCGATCCGATGAAGGCGCTGAGTTCGGGATCGGCGCCGACCGCGGCGCTTCCCGGTGCGGCGCCGCGCGGGTCGGCCCCGCTACAGGCCACCATGGTGCAGGCGAGCAGCGCGCAGCTCAGCGCGGCTAGCGGAAGGGCGCGCGCGTGACGGTGCATGTGGAGCCTCACCGAGTGGTGCGAGGAAGAGTCTGATGCAGCGAGGGCGTCCCGAACATGTCGTGCGACCGCCCGTGCCGCCATGGCCGGCCCGTGCCGCTCGCCCTCCCCGCATGGTTAGGTGTCCTGGCGTGATGGTTCTCCTTCCCGGCACTCTGCGCCATGGGTGGGGCAGCCCTTCCGTTGCTGCTGGCCGCCCGCCGATCGACCGGCCGCATCGTCCAGCCACGGCTGCTGCTCATGTTCGCGCTGTGGGGCGACTCTGGGGTGGCCGCGCTCCCTGTGGCCATGCGCTGACGCCAGAGTCGACCGACGTCTTTATGAAGGCGTCGTGGTCCATCGGCTTCCCGCCAATCCCGCCTCGCAGCATGACGGACCTGCTCTGACCCGTCAGCATCATCTCCGAGAATCCGCGTCTCGGCGGCTTCCCGGAATTCATCCCCCTCGCCTTGCTGGTGATCGCGGAAATGGCAACGCTTGCCGTACGTAGCTGGCGGATCGCGCTGCCGGTGCTCTTCCCGCTGGTTGCGGCCGCCGCAGCTGCAAGGTTGCGGCTCTATCCGCTTGAGGGGCGGCTGACGCTCTGGACGACCCCGTTTGTGGCGATCTTTCTCGTCGTCGGTGCGCGCTGGCTCCTGGAGCTCCTGCCGAGTCGCCTGACGATGCGCCTCTCCCCGATCGCGTTGCCAATGCTGGTCTCCCTCCCCGCCGTCATGCTCGTGCGCCAACCGCCCCCGATCACCAACGAAGACGCGCGACCCGGACTGGAACGACTGGCGGCGCACGCAGGAGCGGGCGACGCGGTCTATGTCGTCTACGGGGCGTGGTAGGCGTGGCAGTATTACTCCGAGCGGCTCGACCTGCCATCCGAGAACTCCTTGCTCGGGAGCTGCACCTGCGCGGATCGTGCGCGAGCGCTCGCGGAGGTGCAACGGATCAGCGGATCCAGCCGCCTGTGGGTCGTCCTCTCCCCCGTCACGTCGCCGGTACGCGACCGGGAGATGTTCGTGCGCTTCCTCAAAGGAGCGGGAGCACAACTGGTCGACGAGACCTCGCACCCGACGCGGGCACAGTGGTCGCCTCGATTCAGCAGCGTGATGTTGTTCGACCTGCGCAACGCGAAACTTACCGGTGCGACTGCGGACAGTCTGGCCGACGCCATCGTCGCGCAATAGGCGGCCTCGGGGCAAGGGTCATGGAACCTCTTCAGCCCCGAGTCGCTCGATCGCACGCCGCACGCGCGATTCCATCGCTCGACACCACCGTCGGGCTGCTCCAGCTCATCTCGATGTTCGGGGTACTATTTATTCTCATCCCGGACGTGTCGCAAATGCGCGGTGGAGACCGATATTCCGGCGCGCACGACGAGACGACGTCCGGCCACACCGTCACCGATGGAGACGACCATGCGATTCATGATCCTGATGATACCAAGCGTATACCAGAAGCCGACTGACCCGAACTTCATGCCACCGGCCGACATGGTCGAGCAGATGATGAAGTACAACGAGGAGCTTGCGAAGGCAGGGGTCCTGCTCGCACTCGACGGGCTGCACCCCCCTGAGAAGGGATCGCGCATCTCCTTCGCCGGCGGCGCGCCGACCGTGAAAGACGGCCCTTTCACCGACGCGACGGGAGTGCTCGGCGGCTACTGGATGATCCGGGTGAAGTCGAAGACCGAGGCGGTCGAGTGGGCGAAGCGCATCCCGGCGCTGGAGGGGGACTTGATCGAGGTCCGTCAGGTGCAGGAGATGTCCGACTTCCCCACGGAGATTCAGGACTTGATTCCGGTGGACCTGCAGAAGCTGGGAGAGACGCAGGCCGACGGCGCGCGATCCGACGAATGACCACGCGATGACCACGCCATGACCACGCGATGACCACGCCATGACCACGCGAGGTGTGACGTTGACGAAGAACGCGCGCGAGCAGGCGCTCATGCGCGAACGAGCCGCGGCGTGCATCTGGACGGAACCCTTCGGCGCCTGACGAGTTCCATGTGCGCACCGCGCTGAGCGACCGCGTGCCGACGTCGTCCCCGAACGCTTACGCTTCCCTGGAGATCGCATGCGTCATCGTGCCGTCGTGCTGCTCACCTTCTTTCTCCCGGGAGCAATCGCGGGCCAGACGACCGCTGGCCGCGCGGCGCCGGACGGCGTCCTGCAGCAGTTCATCCGCTTCGCCGACATCTTCGGCGGCCGGCTCGTCGCGGCCTTCGATTCGATTCCCGCCTCGCGCTACGATTTCCGCCCGACTCCGTCGCAGCAGTCGATCGGCTATATCGCCCAGCACCTGGAGGACGCGAACTACGCGCTATGCGAGCGTATGGGGACACTCCGATACGCCGCGACCGCGAAGGACTCGCTGGCCGATTCCGTGAAGGCGCGCTGGCCGAAGGACACACTCATCGCACGGCTCAAGACCTCGCTCGATTTCTGCGACACTGCGCTACAAGGGGCCGGTCCCGTGACGACGGCGACGCGCGCCAACACGTTGCTCGCCTTCGAGACCGACTTGGCCGAGCACTACAGCCAGCTTGCGAATTATATGCGATTGATCGGCCTGGTGCCGCCTTCTGCGCTCCCCCCGCTTCCGCGCACCGCTATCACGCTACCCGTCGCCAGCTTGCGTCCTTTCGCCGGGAGCTACCAGTTGGCTTCTGGCGTCGAACTGGTGGTGACGATGCGCGATACCGCGCTCTTCATCCGGTCGACCCTCGGGGGTCCTCCCGCACAGCTCTGGCCGGAGAGCGCGCGCGACTTCTTCCTGCGTGAGGTGGATGCGCAGCTGACGTTCACGCGGGATGCGGGCGGCACGGTGACGGGATTAGTGCTGCACCAGTTCGGGCGGGATCGTGCGGCGAGGAAGGTGCACTAGGAAGCGAGTGCGTGCGCCGCCGAGCGGGCGCGCGTGTCGGCTGCCGCGACACGTCTGTTCGTCGATCGGCGCTGACGACGACACCATTCACCAACATGTTTGATGACTGACTCGGTACGACTGTGCTGGGGGGTGCTCAGCACCGCGAACATCGGTCGGGTGGCGGTTAATCCGGCGATCATGGCTTCGCGGAACGGGCGCCTGCTGGCGGTCGCCAGTCGCGATGACACCCGCGCTCGCACCTTCGCGGAGGCGCATGGAATTCCCCGCGCCTATGCGAGCTACGAAGGGCTGCTCGCCGATCCAGAGGTCGACGCGGTTTACATCCCGCTCCCAAACTCCCTGCACCGCGAGTGGACGATCCGCGCGCTCGAACAGGGGAAGCATGTCCTCTGTGAGAAGCCTTTGGCGCTGAGCGTCGCGGAATGCCGCGAGATGGAGGCGGCGGCCGAATCCAACGATCGACTGTTGATGGAGGCCTTCATGTATCGCTTTCATCCCCGCACACAGGCGCTGGTGCAGCAGGTCGCGAACGGCTCGCTCGGCGCGCCACGCGCCGTGCGAAGCGTCTTCACCTTCCGCCTCTCCCGTCCCGACAACATCCGGCTGTCTCTCGCGCTGGGAGGTGGTGCGCTGATGGACGTGGGGTGCTACTGCGTGAACGTCAGTCGCACCATCGCCGGTGCCGAGCCGGTCGAGGTACAGGCGTGGGCCAACTGGGGGGCGAGCGGGGTCGACGTCGAACTGGCCGGGATGCTGCGCTTCGAGAGCGGGCTGCATGCCCACTTCGACTGCGCACTCACCGCCGACCGACGCGAGGTTGTGGAGGTGGGCGGGACGGAGGCCAGCGTCACGACGGAAGAGCCTTTCCTCCCCGGGCGGGGTGAAGTCGCGCTCATCGAGCGCCGAGGGGGCGTCGCGACATCTTCATGGTATCCCGGCACCGAGCAGTACACCCTCATGGTCGAGCACTTCGCCGATGCGGTTCTGGAGAAGACACCGCTGCGGTATCGCGTGAGCGACGCCATCGCGAATATGGCGGTGATCGAGGCGCTCTACCGGTCGGCACGCGCAGGGGGATCCGTGGAGCGGGTCGGCTAGAGGTGCGCGCGGACGGTTGAGCAAACGCCCGGCCGATGTGCCCCCTACCCCGCCTCGACCTCCCGCTCCACCGCTACCTGCAGGATGCTCATGAAGTCCTGCGCGTTGGTCACCACCCCGACCGCCTGGTGCGTGCCACGGTCCTTGAGCTTGCTCACCAGGAATTCGCTGGCGTCGACACAAATCGTCGGCAGCTCCACGATCCCCCGCTCGGCGTCCTCGTAGTACGCCGGAAGCATGTTACCGACGGCGATCGAGTGCAGCGCGGTGGCGATCATCACCGCCATCGTCGCCTTCTTCGCGTGCGCGCGCGTCGCGTCCTGCGCGGCCACCATGTCGGTGATCACATCGGGGAGCGGTCCGTCGTCACGCAGCGATCCCGCCAGGACGTACGGCACCTCCTCGACGACGCAGGCGTGCATAATCCCGTCCTTGATCGTGCCATCCCGCACTGCCTGGGCGATCGATCCGGCGCGGCGCACGGCGTTGATCGCGCGCATGTGCGCCGAGTGTCCTCCCTCGGTGGCGTCGCCGGAGCTGGTCATCCCTAACGTGGTGCCGACGATGTCCGCCTCGATGTCGTGCACGGCGACGGCGTTGCCGGCGAGCAGCGCCTGCACATAACCGTTGCGGATGAACCAGACCATGTTGCCGCGCGCGCGCGAATGCACCAGCGCCGGTCCCGTCACCCAAAGCACGTAGCCCCCGCGGCGCTTCTCCTCCACCAGCATTCGGGCGATCTCGCTATAGTCGATCGGCTTCTCGCGCGAGACCTGGCTCGACATGAAGTGGAAGTCACCGTGTGCTTCGCCCACGCCGTCGAAGCCGCTGGCGTGGACGAGCACTCCCTCGCTCCCATCCTCCGAGAGTCCGACGACGACTTCATCGCCCGCGTTGACGCGCCGCCCCTCGCGCACGAACCATCCTCCCTGCGGTCCGCGCACCAGCACGCCGTCCATGCGCGGTTCGCGCGGCATCGTCCACGCACCGTCGGTCCCTTTCACGTAGCTGGGGAGGTTCGTGGTGGCGAAGAAGCCTTCGGGGAGTACGCCGTCGCGATCAGCGCGTACGGTGCGGGCGGCAGGTGCGTTGGCGAGCCGCGGTTCGGTGAAGTCGGGCGCGACGTACGGGTTGTGCACGCTCATGCGGCGGGTCCGTTCACAGGATGCGCTTCCCGAGCGCGCTCAGGATGAGTTCGCGCGCGATCTCGGCGGTGCGATTGCGCTCGTCGAGCACCGGGTTCACCTCGACGAGGTCGAGGCCCACGAGCTTGCCGCTGTCGGCGAGCATCTCCATCGCCAGATGCGCCTCACGATAGGTGATCCCTCCCGCGACCGGCGTCCCGACGCCGGGGGCTTCGTCCGGATCGATCACGTCCATGTCGAAGGAGACCCAGAGCCCGGCCGCATCTCGAGTGGCCACACCGATCGCCTCCTCCATGACGGCGCGCACGCCGCGTTCGTCGAGGGCGCGCATGGTGAAGGCGCTGAGGTTCCACTTCCGGATGTGGTCGCGCTCCGAGTCGTCGACGTCGCGCAATCCCACCAGGGCGACGTTGCTGCCGCGGAGCGCCGGATCGCCGGCGCTGCCGACGCTCGACATCGCCTTGTCACCGTGGCCTAACAGGGCGGCGAGCGGCATGCCGTGTACGTTCCCGGAGCGTGAGGTCGCCGGCGTATTGAGGTCGCTGTGGGCGTCGACCCAAACGACGCCCAGCTTTTCACCACGCTCGGCGAAGTGAGCGGCGGCGCCGGCGATGGAACCCGCCGACAGCGCGTGATCGCCCCCGAGCACGACCGGAAGCTCTCCCGCCGCGAGGGCGGCGCGCACCTGGGCCGCGATATCGGCGCACACGGCAGTGATGGCGCCGAGGTATCGCGCACCGCGCTGGGCGCCACGGGCGGCGTCCTCACGGAAGGGGACGGCAACGTTGCCGGCATCCTCGACAGCGTGCCCGAGCTTCTCAATAAGCACGCGGAGGTCGGTATAGCGGACGGCTGATGGGCCCATGTCGACGCCTCGGCGCGAGGCACCGAGGTCCATGGGGACGCCGATGATACGTACGGTTGTCATGGAGGGAAGCCTATGCGCGGGCTCCCTAACGCGGAAGGGTAGCGCATGAGCATGCATGAGCATGCATGACATGCAGCCAAATTGGCGTTGTGGGCGCATAATCAGGCCGGGGAATCCACGCGTGCGCGTCGGCGCGGGGGTCACGAGGGAGGGACGGCCGAGGAGTGAGAGCGCTACGACCGGTCGAAGAGTGGGCGAACCGGCAGGGACCGCCGGAATGCGCGCCCGTCTGATTGCGTTCCCGAATCCAACCGATAAGTTCGCCCCTCCCCGATACGCTTCTGCGTCGCCGCCCCCGACACACCAGTCTCCGTGCACATCCGCGACATGAACTGGATGCAGGTCGAGCAGTACCTGCGTCACGACGACCGCGCCGTGCTCCCGCTCGGGAGCACCGAACAACACAGTTACCTGCGCCTCACGGTCGACTGCATCCTCCCTGAGCGCCTCGCGCTCGATGCCGCCGAGCCGCTCGGGGTCCCGGTCTTTCCCGTCCTGCCGTACGGGGTCACGCCGTACTTCCGCGAGTTCCCCGGGTCGATCTCGCTCAGAGTCGAGACGCACCTGCGCGTGGTGCGCGACATTCTCGACGGGATGGCCCACAGCGGCTTCCGCCGCATCCTGATCGTCAACGGGCACGGAGGAAACGGAGCGGTCCAGCAGTTCGCGCAAGAGTGGACCGCCGACCACCCGGAGTGCCGCGTGATCTTCCACAATTGGTGGAACGCGCCCGAAACGTGGGCGAAGGTGCAGGCGCTCGACCCGGTCGCCTCGCACGGGTCATGGATGGAGAACTTTCCCTGGACCCGCCTCCCCGGGGTCGAGGTGCCGACCGCGCAGCGGCCGATGATCGACGTGATGCGGCTGCGCACGCTCTCGCCGCTCGCGCTGCGCGAGTACCTGGGCGACGGCAACTTCGGCGGCGTGTACCAGCGCCCCGACGAGGAGCTGCTTGCTCTCTGGACCGTAGCCGTCGAGGAAACACGCGCGCTGCTCGACGGCGCGTGGGGCGACCCTACCTGACGAGGACGATCGTATGCGATGCCTGATCTGGGGAGCGGGGGCGATCGGCGGGACGCTCGGCGCCTACCTCGCCCGTGCAGGTCACGACGTGACGCTGGTCGACGCGGTGCCCGAACACGTGGCGGCGATCGCCCGCGACGGGTTGCGCATCACCGGGCCGATCGACGAGTTCACCGTGCGGGTGCCAGCGTTCACGCCCGAAGCGCTCGCCGGCGAGTGGGAGACGATCGTGCTCGCCACGAAGGCGCACCATACCGAGGGCGCCGCGCGTGCGCTCGAGCCACACCTTGCGGCTGGCGGCTGCGTGGTGTCGGCACAGAACGGGCTGAACGAACTGGCGATCGCCGAGGTGGTTGGCGCGCGCCGGACGGTCGGGGCGTTCGTGAACTTCGGGGCGGACTACATCGCGCCGGGGGTCGTCCACTACGGCGGGCACGGGGCGGTCGTGGTCGGGGAGATCGATGGAGCCGTCACCCGGCGCGTAACCGCGATACGGGACGCGTGGGTCGACTTCGATGCCCGGGCGATCGTCACCACCAACGTCTGGGGCTATCTCTGGGGGAAGGAAGCCTATGGGGCGATGCTCTTCGCGACCGCGCTGACCAACGAGTCGATCGCCGACGCGCTGGCGCTCCCCGCCTATCGGCCGCTCTTCGTCGCCCTCGCGCGAGAGATCCTCGCGGTCGCCGCCGCCCGCGGGGTCATCCCCGAAGCATTCGACGGCTTTGATCCCAATGCGTACCTCCCGACCGCCGCGCCTAACGCCGCCGAGCTTTCGCTCGACGCGCTGGTGGCCCATAATCGCAAGTCGGCCAAGACGCATAGCGGCATCTGGCGCGACCTCGCGGTGCGCAAGCGACCAACCGAAGTCGATGCGCAACTCGGGATCGTCGTGACACTCGGCGACGCGGCCGGGGTCGAGACGCCGATTACCGCACGACTGGTCGCGTTGATCCACGACATCGAGCAGGGGCGTCGTCCAATGTCGCTCGAGACGCTCGACGTGCTCACCACGGTCGCGACCGGGAGCAAGGCGCCATGAACTTCGACTTCACCGGCCACACTGTCATCGTCACCGGCGCCGCCCACGGCTTCGGGCGCGTCATCACGCTCGCCTTTGCCTCGCGCGGGGCACGGGTGTGGGGATGCGATCTCGTCGCGGACGAGTTGCAGGTGACGGAACGGCTCTGTGCGGATACGCGAGGATCGTGCGTCACTCGTGTCGTGGATGTGAGGGACAAGGGGGCGGTTGAGGCGTTCGTCGCTGAGGTGTGCGCGCCCTTTGACCCGAAGCATGCTTCTGAGACCTCCGCGAACTCCGCGGTGCAAAAGCAGTTATCCGCAGAGGATGTGGACGCGCAGAGCCGGGCACGGCCACACGCGGGATATGCTCAGGTGGCACGCCCAAGCACGGAGCGCTCCGTAGACGTTCTTGTGAACAACGCCGGCGGCGTCCTCGGGCAGGTGGGGCGTCCGCTGGAAGAGATCGCGCCCGCCGACTGGCAATCGATCTTCGACGTGAATGTCACCGGTGCCTTCTATATGTCGCAGGCGGTGGCGCCGGGAATGAAGCGCGCCGGGCGCGGGCGCATCATCAATATCTCCAGCGGGGCCGGGCTCGGGATCTCACTCACCGGGATCCAGGCCTACGCCTCAGCGAAGGCGGCGCAGATCGGGCTTACGCGGCAGCTCGCGCACGAGCTGGGGCCGTTCGGGATCACAGTGAACAACATCGCGCCGGGCTTCGTGCGCTCGAATCCGACCACCGAGCGGCAGTGGGAATCGTATGGCGCCGAGGGGCAGGCGGCACTGCTGGATGGCATCGCGCTCAAGCGGCTGGGGACGCCCGACGACATCGCGCACGGGGTCCTCTTCTTCACGTCGGACTACGCCAACTGGATCACCGGGCAGGTCCTCTCGATCGATGGCGGGAAGTGATGCCGGACGCGGCGGTGCTCGACCACCTGCGCGAGGGCCACGCACGCATCCTCGCCGAGCTGGTCGACTTTGCGTCGATCCCTAGCGTGAGCACCGACCCGGCGCATGCGCCTGATGTGGAGCGTGCGGCACAGTGGGTGGCACAGACGCTGGCAGCCGCGGGGCCGTTCGATGTGCGGATGCTGGCGACCGCGGGGAACCCGGTCGTGTACGGCGAGTGGCTCGGAGCGCCCGGCAAGCTCACGATCCTGGTCTACGGCCACTACGACGTGCAGCCGCCAGACCCGATCGACAAGTGGGAGAGCGCGCCGTGGAGTCCAACGGCCCGCAACGGGCGACTGTATGCGCGCGGCGTGTCGGACGACAAGGGACCGATGTTGATCCCGATCAAGGTCGCCGAGTCGTTCATGGCGGTACGTGGTGCGCTCCCGGTCAACGTGAAGTTCATGTTCGAGGGAGAGGAGGAGATCGGAAGCCCGAGCCTGGAACGCTTCATCGTCTCGAACCGCGAACTGCTCGCCGCCGACGTCGTCGTCTCCGCGGACGGAGCGATGTGGCGGATCGATGAACCGTCGATCACCGTGTCGAGTCGCGGACTCTGCGGACTCGAGTTGGTGCTGACGGGTGCGTCGAAGGACCTGCACTCCGGGCGACACGGCGGAAGCGTGGCCAATCCGCTGCACGCGATGGCGCAGCTGATCGCCTCCCTGCACGATGCCGAGGGGCGGGTGTCGGTGGCCGGCTTTTACAACCGGGTCCTCGAACTGAGCGCAGCGGAACGTGCGGCGATCGCGGATCTTCCATTTGATGAGGCGGCATACCTGCGCATGCTCGGCGCTCCCGAGGCGGTCGGCGAGGTGGGCTACTCGACGCTGGAGCGGCAGTGGGCGCGCCCGACGCTCGAGGTGAACGGGATGTGGGGCGGCTATCAGGGGCCGGGGCAGAAGACCGTCATCCCGGGAGAGGCGCATGCGAAGCTCACCTGCCGCCTCGTCCCCGATCAGGAGCCCGACGAAATCGTGACGCTCGTCAGGCAGCATCTGGAGCGACATGTCCCCTCGGGAACTCGGCTCTCGGTCACGATCGTGGACCACGGCGCACGTCCGGCACACATCGCCGCCGATCACTTCGCGCTCCCGGGCGCCGATGCCGCGTTGCACGCCGTATACGGGGTGCGCCCGTTGGTGGTGCGCATGGGCGGTACGCTCCCGATCTCCGAGCTGTTCACGCGCCATCTCGGCCTGGAGACGGTCTTCTTCTCGTTCTCGACGGCCGACGAGGACTATCACGCACCGAACGAATTCTTCCGCATTCATCGGCTGCACGAGGGGCTGGAGGCGTGGGCGCGGTACTGGGAGATTCTGGGTGAGATACGTCCGGGCGACGGCACGGCGCATCGGTCGCGTCGGGTGCAGACGACGGCAGGCAACGGAGACGCATGAAGTCGACCGATTCGACAAGCGAACTCGCCCGGGCCGAGGCGAAGGTCGAGGCACATAGCGCCTCGCTGAAGAAGGAACTCGGAGTGCGCGACCTCGCGCTCACGCAGATCCTCTTCATTGTTGGGCTCACCTGGATCGGCGTGGCGGGGAAGCTTGGCCCCTCGCACGTGATCCTTTGGCTGCTGGCGCTGGTGCTCTTCTACGTCCCGTCGGCTGTCGTCGTGATGTACCTCAACCGCTTGATGCCGCTCGAGGGTGGGCTGTACCAGTGGGCGAAGCTCGGTTTCAATGAGACGGTGGGCTTCATGCTGGCCTGGAACCTCTGGCTTTACGTGATCATGTACACGTCGGAGGTGGGGCTGCAATGCGCGACGTACCTGTCGTATGCCATTGGGCCCAGTGCGGCGTGGATGACGACGAGTTCGTGGTTCGTGGCGCTGTCGTCGGCGGTGGTGCTGGCCCTGATGATGGTCGCGTCGACGATCGGGCTCTCGGTCGGGAAGTGGGTGCATAATGCGGGCGGGGTGATGATGCTGGTCATCTTCGCCACCATCATCCTGCTCCCGATCCTTGGGCTCGTGACCGGGACGCTGCCGGAGTACCATCCGTTTCGCACCGAGATGCCGGAGTTCACCCTTTTCAACCTCAACCTGCTGGGGAAGATGGGGTTCGGCGCGCTGGGCGGCTTCGAGTACATCGCCATCCTCGCCGGGGAGACGCGCGTCCCCTCCAAAGCGGTCGGGCGGTCGGTGCTCATCGCGGCGCCGATCATCGCGATCATGTTCGTGCTGGGGACGAGCACCGTGGTGGCCTACATCCCGACCGCCGACATCGACCTCGTGGGTCCCATGCCGCAAGTGCTGCGCGCCGGCTTTGGCCCGTTCGGGATCGCCGGCCCGCTGGTCACCCTGGCGATCCTGATGACGCTGGCGATGCGCGTGGCGCAGGTGAGCGTGAGCTTCAC
>JBDTUA010000092.1:0-14651 GCA_040007995.1 Gemmatimonadota bacterium
AGGAGTTCCCCCGCCGGCGAGATACCGGCGACTGTGCCCTGCTGCGGCGCACACACGCGACGGCCACACGCCCAGTCACGCGCCGCGAACTCGCGAATCTCGGCGGCGGAGAGTGCGCCGTGAGTCCGGCACGCCGCGCGGAGCGCCGGCAGCAGCTCGCCCAGCACGCTCGTGCGGTCCGCTGCCTCCGTGCGCGTCGCGCTGGATGCATGCGGCGCCCCCGACGCGTGGACGGGGTCCCTCGATCCGTCGGGAGGACGCACCGCGTCGTCATACGCACCTCGTTCGGCGAGGGGCCCGGCGTCCGCGCCTAACGCGGCGGCGCCCGGCATACCCGGGTCGACCAGGTTGACACCGATGCCGACCGCCACCCATTCGGGACGCTGCTCGCGCCAGCGGACCTCGACGAGGATGCCGCCGAGCTTTCCGCCCGGCAGCATCAGGTCGTTGGGCCACTTGAGGGCGATCGGCGTGGAGGTGTACCGGTCGAGCGCTCGTGCGGCGCGCAGCCCGACGCGCAGGGAGAGCACGTCGATTCCTGATGCATCAGTTGGACGGTCGATCAGCGTCATCCAGAGGCCAGCGCCCAACCCCGAGCTCCAGCGCTTGCCGCCGCGCCCACGTCCGCGCGTCTGCGCGTCGGCCAGGACGACGGTCCCCGACGGCGCCCCGCGCTGGGCCAGGGCATGCGCGACGTCCATCGTCGAGGCGAGCTCCGGGTACCAGGCGAGAAGTGGCACGTCGAGCACGCGGGCGAGGGCCTGCGCCTCGTCGTCCGGATGCGGAGTCGGCGTCGTGTCGACCGCTTCGGGCGCCTCGGCCATCGATCAGCCTCGCGCCGCGACGAGGGCGAAGATCGCCGCCCCGAGCACGAGGCGATACACGGCAAACAAACCGAAGCTGTGGCGCGACACGTACTTCAGCAGCACGGAGATGGCGAGCCACGAGCTCAGCGCCGCCGCCAGCACCCCAACCACGAGCGGTAACGAAATCCCCTCACGCACCGCCTCGGGAACCTTGAGGATCGCGGCGGCGGCGGTGATCGGCATGCTGAGCAGGAAGGAGAAGACAGCCGCGCTCGTGCGGTCCAGTCCGAGCAGGCGTGCACCGGTGATCGTCGAGCCCGAGCGTGAGAAGCCGGGGACGAGCGCGCACGCCTGCGCCAGTCCGATGAGCAGCGCGTCGCGCCAGGTCATGGCACTGATCGATCGCGATTGTGGCGAAAACCGGTCGCTCGCCCAGAGCAACACGCCCATCACCATCAGCGTCGTCGCCATCAGTGCGGGCGCCCGAAAGGCCGTTTCGGCGGCCTTCTCGAGCAGCAGCCCGGCGATCGCGCCGGGGATCGTGCCAATCACCAGGAAGACGACCCGCCATTCCTCGGGCGTCTGGATTCGGCGCGTCCGCACGATCGTCAACGCCGACCGCACGAGCGCCGCCCATTCGATCCGGAAGTACCAGAGGACCGTGACCAGCGTCCCCAGGTGCAACGCCACATCGAACGCGAGCCCGGGGTCCTGCCAACCGAACGCCCACGGCGCAAGAGCCAGATGGGCCGATGAGCTGATCGGAAGGAACTCGGCGAGCCCCTGCAGGATGCCGAGAACGAGCGCCTGGAAGACGGTCAATGCGAGCGGGATGAGCGGGAGGCGAGGAGTGGTCGGCGGCGCAATCTAGTGCCGCGCCAACGTGCTCTGGTACAGCGATTCGTATTGCGACACGACGGCATCCCGCGAGAACCGCGCGCGGGCATCCTGCGCCGCGAGGACGCTCATCTCGCGCCACCGACGGTCATCACGCAGGATCGCCAGCGCGGCCGCGGCCATGCCATCCACGTCGGCCGGAGCGCGCAACGCCCCCGTCTCCCCTTCGCGCACCACCTCCGGCAGCCCGCCGACATTGCATCCGATGACGGGGACCCCCGAGGCCAGCGCCTCCAGCGCGCTTAGTCCAAAGGACTCACGATCGCTTGGAAGGAGGAAGAGATCGGCCGAAGCGAGCAGTGGAGCGACCTGCTCGATCTTGCCGAGGAAGTGTACCTCCTTGTCGACGCCAAGGATTCGGGCCTCCTCCTCTGCGTCGTTCCGGTCGGGGCCATCGCCGACCATGACCAGGGCGCAGGGCAGTTCCGCATGCACCTTCGCGAAGATCCGCACCACGTCGCGCACGCGCTTCACGGCACGGAAGTTCGAGACGTGCATGAGGATCTTTCGCCCCTCGCTCCCCACCTGCTCGCGGAGGATGGGCGGATACTGCGCACGATCGTAGAGCTCCGGATCGATGAAGTTGTGGATCACCTCGACGTCGCATCCCGTACAGCCGAAGGCGAAAAAGGTCTCGTCGCGCAGGAAGTTGGAGACCGCGGTGATCCGATCCGACTTCTCGATCGAGAATTTGGTGATGGCATGGAAAGACCGGTCCTGCCCGACGATGGTGATGTCGGTCCCGTGCAGCGTCGTGATGACCTGGATATCGTGCCCGTTCTTCCGCAGCATCTCCTTGGCGATCCACGCGCTTGTCGCGTGCGGGATGGTATAGTGCACGTGCAGCAGGTCGAGGCCATGCGACAGGACGACTTCGTGCATCCGCACGGCTAGCGCCAGGTCGTACGGCGGATACTCGAAGAGCGGATACTTACCGACGTCGACCTCGTGAAAGAAGACGCCCGGTAGGAATGACGGGAGGCGAAACGGCTGCTGATAGGTGATGAAATGGACTTCGTGTCCACGCTCGGCAAGTGCGATGCCGAGTTCCGTCGCGACGGCACCGGATCCGCCGTACGTGGGATAGCAGGTGATCCCGATCTTCACGTCCCCTCCTCCTCGCCGCTCCACGCGCGCACACGGTCATACGCGTCGGGAGCGGCAGAATTCACATGGTCGACCCGGTCCGACGGGAGCTGGTGCCGAAACCAGGTGCGTTGACGCTTGGCATACTGTCGGGTGGCGATCAGGATCTGGTCGCGCGCATGCGCAACGGAGAGCGTCCCTTGCACCACCTGACGTATCGCGTCGTATCCGGTGGTGTTCCACGCGGGGGCATCGGACGGCAGCGCGGCCATCAAGGCGCGGACTTCGTCGACCCAGCCGCTTGCGAGCATCGCGTCCACACGCCGGGCGATCCAGGCGTGCAGCGCATCGCCGGGATCTACGACGAGATAGCGCACATCGTAGCGCGCGGGGCGCGCCTGTTCGCGATGCCACGTCGAAATCGGGCGGCCGGTGAGGCGCGCGACCTCAATCGCCCGGAGCAACTGCGTGCGGCCGAGGTGTGCCCGGACCGGGTCGAGCACCTCGCATTGCGCGCGCAACTCGTCGAGCGTGAGCGGCGCGAGCTCGCCGGCGAGCGCGGCGCGCGCGTCGGGATCGAGCGGCGGTTCCGCGAAGAGTGGGGCCGACAGCGTCTGCAGGTAGAGTCCCGTGCCCCCGACGACCAGGACGCGCCGCCCTTGCGACGCCAGGGACGCACGCCAGTCGTCCACCGATTCCATCCAGCGGGCGGCGCTGTAGCGCTCCGTCGGCTCAACGACGTCGATCCCCGCATGCGGCACCGCTGCCTGCTCAGCTGCCGAGGGTTTGGCGGTACCGACATCGAAGCCACGATAGACCTGGCGCGAGTCGGCGCTCAAGATGCCGGCGCCCGCCGCTTCCGCCAGGCGCAACGCCAGCGCCGACTTGCCGGCCCCGGTCGGCCCGCAGATCACCGAGAGCCTAACGACGTCCAAAGCGGCGCTCCAGTTCGTCCCACGAGAGGCGCACGATCGTCGACCGGCCGTGGACGTCGTGCGCGGGGAGCCGAGCCCCGGAGAGCGCGACGAAGAGGGCGCGCATCTCCCCGGGCGCCAGCTCGTCGCCCGCCTTCACCGCCGCCTTGCATGCCACCGTTGCCGCAAGGCGCTCGTGGCGCGCGTGGCTACTGGCCTCCCGCGAACCGCTCAACGCTGCGAGCGAGTCGCGCAGGCACTGGATGGCATCGAAGCGCGCGTGCGGCGTCGGGACCGCGTGCACAATGAGCGTGTGCCCGCCGAAGGCCTCGATCTCGTACCCGAGACGCGACAGGAGGTCGGCGCTCCCCTCGAAGGCCTCCGCGTCGTCGGGGGCGAGATGCACGGTCACCGGGAAGAGCAGTCGCTGCGATGACGCTTCACCGCGCGCGAGCGCACCGAGAAAGCGCTCGTAGAGGACGCGCTCATGCGCCGAGTGCTGGTCGACGAGTATCACCCCCTCCTCATGCTCGTACATGAGATAGGTCCGACGCAGCTGAAAGAGCGGCGGGACGACGACGCCGGATTCGGATGCGTGCGACGCACCGTCCATGGCTCGGCCTTCGGCGGGCAGGCCCTCGCCATCCAGGTCGGTCGCGACGTGCCCCGCTTGCGGCGCAGCGAACAGACCGTCCGGTGCCGGCGGGAGTCCGACGCCCGGGAGCGCCTGCAGCGCCCCGCCCGACTCCGGCGAGAGCCCGCTCCCCGGGCTCCAGGTCCGCGTCCCGACCCAGGCAGCAGCGTCGCGGGTGCCTAACGCGCGCTGCACGATGCGCTCGATGGCACGCTCGGTTCCCCAACGATCATGGAAGCGGACCTCGGCCTTGGCAGGATGGACGTTCACGTCGACGACGTCGGCCGGCACCGTGATGGCCAGCATGAACGACGGACGCACACCGCCCGGAAGCGTGGAGCGATACGCCGACTCGACCGCGCGCGCCAAGCCGTTGTCGCGCACCGCGCGCCCGTTGACCATCACGATGGCCCGGCGCGAGGCCACCCCCACATCGCCCGGACGCTCCGCGAGTCCCGAGACGTGAATCGCGCCGTGCACGCCGTCGACATCAACAAACCTTTCGGCGTAGTCGTGTCCCCAGACGGCCGCCACACGCGCGCGCAGCGAGGTGGCGGGGGTGAGGACGAGCGCCTCGCGTCCGTCGGAAGTAACGCGCAACCGAACCGCCGGTCGCGTGAGCGAGAGGGTGACGAGGGTGTCGGCGATCGCCCGCCATTCCGAGCGTGCGCTCCGGAGGAACTTACGGCGCGCGGGGACATTGTAGAACAGCTCGCGAACTTCAACGGTCGTCCCGCGCCGACGCGCCGAGGCCGCCACCTCGTCGATGTGCCCTCCCGTCGAGCGCACGAGCGTCGCTTCGCCGTCGGCGGTGGCGGAGACTATGGTAAGTCGGGAGACAGAGGCGATGGCGGGCAGCGCTTCGCCGCGAAAGCCGTAGGACGCGACCCCAACGAGGTCCTGCGCCTCCCGAATCTTCGACGTCGCGTGGCGCGCGAGCGCCAGCGGGGCATCCTCACGCTCCATCCCGCAGCCGTCGTCGCTCACGCGCAGCAGCACCCGTCCGCCGTCCTCGACGTCGACCTCCACACTCGTCGCGCCCGCGTCGAGCGCATTCTCGACCAGCTCCTTCACCGCCGACGCCGGGCGCTCGACGACCTCACCAGCAGCGATCTGGTCGGCAACGGCGCTAGCGAGGATGGCGATGCGGGGCACGAGACTCCTGGGAGGCGGGGGCGCCACCGCCGGTGACACGACGCGGTGACCCCGGAAGATGGCCGCTGACGCGGGCGCGGTGAACCGGCGATTCAGGGGGCGCGCGACAAGTCCAGCGAGGCGAGTCGGCGCGATTCGAGCCATCCGCTCCTGCCGTCCGAGAACCGGACCCGGCTCCATACTCCCTGCGACACCGTCTCGACACCACCTTCGCCGGTCAGGACTTCGGCGGATCGCTCGGCGCCCAGCGCCGGGGCGGTGCGCAACGCCGTGGGATCCATCACAATCACCCGATGGTGCCCCTCGATGACCTCTGCGAGCCCGATGGTCAGGACCCCCACCAGCGCTGCGCTGCCGATCAGCGCCAGCGCCGTTGTGTGGCGCTCGTCTCGGCGACCGCGCCCATACCACGCGAGCCGTCCCCATCCCACAACCCACAAAAGGACGCCTAACGCGGTTGCGGCATCGACCGGCAGTGGCGGGACGTCGCCGAAGAGACCGGGGCGGAAGCCGGGCGTCGACTCGAGGCGCCCGCGCACATCCTCGGCGAGGGGCTCGAGGCGCAGCGCGCGCTGCCACCCGATCGCGGCCACCGCGCTGTCGCCGGCCATCCAAGCCGCCGTCCCAAGGTTCGCCCACGCATCGGCGGCTCGTGGCACGCGCACCGTCAGCTCGCGAAACGACTCCAGGGCGGCCGGGAACTCACCACGCGCATATCGCGACACGCCTTCCGCGAAGCGCGCCGACTCCTGGGCCTCGTCGGCAACCGCCCCCGAAACCGCGCCAAACGACGACAGGAGCAGCAGGACTAGTCCAGCGCGCATCGATGCGCCCCGACCAGGCACCGTCCGGCGGGGGATTGCTTCCTCGTCGATCGCCCGGAATGTATCGGCGGCGCGACGGGCGAGGTCGAGCGCCGACTCATGGGGGGCGCCGCCATAGGTCGCGCGATCGAGCTCGGCCATGACGAGTTGCGTCGTGCGCGCCGTCTCGGTCGTGACTCCAACCCTTCGCAACGTGCGAACGAGGGCGCGTCCGTCGGCGAAGGCGGCGGCGCCGATACTCGTGCGGGTCGCGATCGAGGCAGCGAAGACGCGCCGCACCTCTGCGGCCCGGACCGGACCTCCGGCCGCGAGCCGCTGCAGCGGCGCCTCGGCTTTCGCGTGCCGTTCCCGGCGCGGTCGACGGCGCAGGCGCGCGACGAGGGCCGGGACAGGGACGATCCCCAGCAGGGCCCACAGCACGGGAGAGCCGGCGACCGGGGCCGACAGAGCGCCACGGTAGGACTCGCGGAGCGTGAGGCGCGGTGCCGAGTCACTGGCGAATGCCAGCGGCGTCGCGAGTCCACCCCCAACGACCCGCAGCGACATCGGCGCCGTCACGGCCACCTCATACTGCTCCGTGTACGGATTCCAGTAGGGATACCGCACGGCCGGGACCTCGAGGGTTCCTTCGCGGCGAGGTGTTACCACCCACTCGAAGGTCTTGCGACCCTGGATCAGCGGCGTCCCCGAGTCGATCGCCACGCGCTCGGCGCCACTGACGGCGTCGCCCCACGCGAGCGCGACGCGCGGGCGCGGAAAGAGCGAGACGTTGCCGACACCCTGAACCGTCACGAACAAGGTGACCGGGTCGCCCACACGCGACGTGGGGGTATCGACGCGCGCCGAGAGGGAAATTCGTCCGACTGCGCCGGAGTAGCCGGTGGGGCGCCCAGCGGCCGGCGGTTCCTTCGCTGTCACGATCAGTTCTCCGGTGCGCGCCGAGTGTGTCTCCTCGCGGCTGAAAAAGGAGTTGGCCAGTGGCAGGGAGTACGTCAGGCGCGCCGAGGCCAGCACGTGGGTGCCGGGGGTCAGCGGGAAGAGGGCGCGCTGGAAGACGTGCACGTCGAAGGCGCGCCCCTCCTCCTCACGCCGCAGCGGACGGGTGGACGACGGGAGGTCGTAGGCCAACATCGAACGGACGTCCGGTGGGACAAATTCCGGATTGCGGCGCAGTCGCTGCGAAACGTCCGTCGAGAGGAAGACGCCGATCTGGTACGTCACCTGTTGGCCGACGTACACCGTGGCGGGGAGCGCGAGGGCGCTAAAGTTCACGTCCTGCCGCGGGTCGATGTGCGCCTGCTGCACGATCGCGGGGACCGTCTCCGCGGCCACGGGAGCGGGCGTCGCACGTTGGGCGCGCGCCGACAACGGCAGGACAGCGAGCGCCGCCGACAGGACCAACACGCGGCGCCCGTGGCGACCGAGCGACGGCGGCCGAGCGTCCCGCGCGGCTTCCGGCCTCACCAGTCCTTCCCCCCCGGCGGTGGCTGCGGTCGGCTTTGGCGTTGCTTGCGTCCCTGCACGCCACGCTCTTCGCGCGCGGCGGCATTCAGCAGTTGTTCTGCCTGTTGCTCTCCCAGACTGCCGTTCCTGGGCTGCTCGTCGGGCGACTCGTTCGGATCGCCCTGCCCTCCTCCGCCGCCGCCCCCACCCCCTTCGTCCTGCTTGCGGAGCGCGAGCTCATAGTTCCATTTGGCGTCGAGATCGGTCGGACGCAGGATGAGGGCGCGCTTGTACGTCTCGAGCGTGGTCTTGAGCGCGGCACGCGTGCTGTCGGCGTCGGGTGCCCCGGCCAGTCCGCGACGCAGGTAGCCGAGCCCGAGGTTGAACCACGAGCGGAATCGAAGCTCGGCATCCTCCGGCTTGCTGGCGCGTTCGAGCGGCTCCGTGGCCGACTCCAGCGAATCGGCGGCGACGAGAGCCGTGCCAAGATTGTAGAGCAGCTGGGGGCGTACATCACCCCGCGTGATCGCGGCGCGATAGAGCGCGGCGGACCGCGCATAGCGTCCGGTGGCGTATTCGCGTGCGGCGTCGCGCGGCAGGCTTCCCGACCAGGTGCACCCCGCCATGACGGTGGCGAGCAGCGCGGCAGACGCGCGGCGAGGGCGCCGGCGGCGCTCGCCTCGCCAGGTGTCGAGCAGGAGCAGCAGCAGCGCGGGGGCGACAAACCATTGAAAGCGCGCCACGCGCGAGGCGCCGGCCGACACCGAGCGCGCGGACGCGCGGAGCCCCTGCAGCGCGCCGCGCACCCGGGTCGCCTTGTCGGTGACGCCGGCGTCGATGAAAGTGCCGTGTCCCGCCTCGGCGATCGCCTGCAGCATCTCGGGGTGATAGCGTGACACCACGATCTCGTTGTTTTCGTCGCGCTTCGGAACGACGGACCCGTTTTCGACGATCGGGATTGTCGCACCGGCCGTCGTGCCAAAGCCTACCGCCACTAACGCGATCCCGTTGTCGCGGGCCCGGGCAGCAGCGGCCCTGACGTCCTCGATCGGCTCGAACGCCTCACCATCGCTCATGATCACCAGCGCGCGGTCGCTCGACCCCTTCGACGACATGAGCAGGTCGGTCCCCTGCGTCAGGGCGCGGGCCAGCGAGCTCCCTGCCTGCCCCACGATACTGGGATCCAGGTTGTCCAGGAAGAGTTCGAGCGCGCCGTCGTCGACCGTCAGCGGCGTGAGGATGTAGCTCCGGCCCGCGAAGGCGAGCAGGGCGACACGATCGGACCGTGCGAGGTCCCGGTATCGCCGCACCTCCTGTTTCACGCGCTCCAGCCGGTTGGGACGCTCGTCCGTGGCCAGCATCGAGAGCGAGGCATCGAGCGCGAGGACCACGTCGATCCCTTCTCCCGTGACGATCGCCGATTCCGTCCCCCACCGCGGCCCCGCCATGGCCACGCCGGCGAGCAGCGCGACGGCACCGAGCCGCACCGCCCGCCACCGCGCCGGGACGGCCGATCCAGGAGGGGCGAGTCGCGCGATGAGTGCCGCCTCGGCCAGGCGCGTGAGTCGTGCGCGCTTGCGCCTGACGGCCAGGACAACGAGCCCGCCGACGGCCATGGTGAGGACGAGCGCAACGGGGAGCATCCACGCCCAGTCGCTCGAGATAGACGGCATCGCGGAGTTCACGCCGCCTCCCGCGTCTCGAGTCGCTGGAGCGCCTGCTCAATCGCAACGTCGACCGCGGTCACGATGGCCCGCGCCTCGGCGCCCGCGGCGTGCGCCCGCTCCGGATCGATGGACGAACCGGCGAACTTCACGAGATCGACGTCCTGCAGGACCCGCGCGAGGCGCGAGAGCGGCACGCGCCCCTCGCCTCGCAGCCGCAGGAGCAGTTCCGACGTGGTCAACGAGGGCATCGCCGCCGGGAGCACACGCGCGATATAGTTGCGTAGGACGTCGGTCATCAGCGCGGCGTGCTGTCCCCGCTCGCCGCTCGCCACGAGGTCGAGTGCCTCGATGCGTGCGAATTCCTCCTCCGCCTCCTCGCGCGGCGACCGTCGCGGGATGGCAGCGGCCACCCGACGTCGTCGCCATAGCCACCAGAGCACGCCGACCACGCCTAACGCGGCGAGCGCGACCAGCGCCCACCACCACCACGGTGGCCCGAACTCATACAGCGCGCGCGGCGGCTTGGGGACGCGATCACTGGAATCTGCCGGCAGCACTGACGCGACAAAGACCGCCAATCGCCGCCCCACCACGACCGCGCGTTCCTCGTCGCCATCGTGCACCACCACGTCGGCGAGCCGGATGGCGCGGGCACCGACATCCCAGGCTGCCAATCGGTAGGTCGCCGTCTGTTCGTTCACCGTCGTGTCGGCGGACGGGACAACGTCGACGGGGTCGAGCGCTTCGACCCCCGTCCCTGAATCTGGCGCCTGCGGAAAGTCGATCGTCGCCCCGCGTGGGGCCCGGATCCGGACCACGACGCGAAAGGGCGCGCCAACGGTCACCGTCTCGGGAAGGACGACCACGCCGCGAGAAATCGCCGCACTGGCGGCGGTCACACCAGGCGCCTGGGGCGGGGTGGTGGCCTGCGCCGGCGCGACGACGGCAACCAGCAGCCACGCGAACGTGCACAGCCAGTGGAGACGCGACGGGAGCCGGCGGGGGGCGCGAGCAGCCTGCCACAGGAGGCGGCTCATCCGCGGGCGACCCGGCGCTCGCGCGCCCTGAAGAAGCGCAGCAGCGGCTCGATGTAACCGCCCCCCGTGGAGATCGGAATCTCATCGATGGCGAGGCGGCGCAGCATCGACCGCCGCGCGGTGCGCTCGGCACTCGATCGGGCGTCGAAGGACGCGCGGACGAGGGGATCGCTGGTGTCGATGTCGATTGTCTCGCCGCTCTCCGGGTCGACCAACCGCGCCATGCCGATGTCGGGGAGGGCGGTCTCGCTCGGGTCGTCGATGGTAGCCACGACGAGGTCGTGCCGCTGCCCCAGGAGCTTGAGCGGACGCTCGGCCGTCGCATCCTGGAGATCGGAGATCAGGAAGATGATCGCGTGCTGCTTGAGCAGGCCGCGCAGGAAATCGAGCGCGAGCGAGGTGTTGGTCCCCGTCCCCTCGGGCTCGTGCACCAGTACGTCGCGCAGGATGCGCAGCGCATGCCGGCGCCCCTTGCCGGGGGGGACGAAGTGTTCGACGCGGTCGGTGAAGAGCAGCGCTCCCACCCGGTCGTTGTTGCGCACGGCGGACATCGTGAGGACCGCCGCGAGCTCCGTCGCGACCTCGCTCTTGAAGCGGCGCACCGTGCCGTAGCGCTCCGATCCCGAGATGTCGACCGCCAGCATCAACGTGAGCTCGCGTTCCTCGATGTAGCGCTTGACGAAGGGGCGGCGCATGCGTGCGGTGACGTTCCAGTCGATCGAGCGCACCTCGTCGCCCGGCTGGTATTCGCGCACCTCGGCGAACTCCATCCCCTGCCCCTTGAAGACCGAGCGGTACTCGCCCGCGAAGAGCGAGTTCACCAACCGCCGCGTGCGCAGCTCAACCAGCTTCACCTGCCGCATCACGTCGGCGGTGAGCAGCGACGGACGCGCGACGCTGGTCGGCGCGCCGCTGACGCGACCGCCCGTTCCCCGCTCGACGTCCCCCGTCCCGATCACGGCGCCTCGACCGTCTCGAGAATGCGCTTCACGATATCCTCGCTCGTGACGTTCTCCGCCTCCGCTTCGTACGTCGTGAGGACGCGATGACGCAGCACGTCGGGCGCGATCGCCTTCACGTCGTCCGGCGTCACGTACGTCCGGGCCCTAAGGAAGGCATGCGCCCGCGAGGCCTGGGCCAGGGCGATGGTGGCGCGCGGGCTGGCGCCATACTCGATCAGCGGCGCCAGCTCCTTCAGCTTCGCCTCCGCCGGTGAGCGGGTAGCGTGCACGATGTCGACGATGTAGTCGACGATACGTTCGTCCATGTACAGCTCGGTGATGCGGTGCCGCGCCTCCATGATCGCCTGCGGTGTCGCGATCGGAGTAATTGCGATCGGGTCGCCGCTGGCCATGCGGCGCATGATCTCCTTTTCCTCCTCGCGCGACGGATAGCCTACCCGGAGCTTGAGCATGAAGCGATCGACCTGCGCCTCGGGGAGCGGATACGTCCCTTCCTGCTCGATCGGATTCTGCGTCGCCAGGACGAGGAAGGGCTCCTCGAGCCGGAACGTCTCGCCGCCTAACGTGACCTGTTTCTCCTGCATGGCCTCGAGCAGCGCCGCCTGCACCTTGGCCGGCGCCCGATTGATCTCGTCGGCGAGCACGATGTTGGCGAAGATCGGCCCGCGCTTGATCGAAAAAGTCCCGGTCGACTGGTCAAAGACCTGCGTGCCCAGCACGTCGGCCGGCAGAAGGTCCGGGGTGAACTGGATGCGCTGGAAGGTCGTGTGGATCGTCTCGGCGAGCGTGCGGACCGTGAGCGTCTTGGCGAGCCCCGGAACACCCTCGAGCAGGACGTGGCCGCCGGTCAGCAGCGAGATGAGGAGGCGCTCCACCATGTATTCCTGGCCGACGACGCGCTTCCCCACTTCGCGCTCCACCGCCTGCACCAGCGCCATGTCGGTTGCTGCTTGCGTTGCCACGTGCGCGTTCTCCTTGTGAGTCGACGGGATGGAGCCTCTTACACCATGCGGCTCGCCGGTTCCTCGTCGCGCTGGGGCGCCAAACCGCGACGGGTACGCGCCGCGTCACACCAGGATCAGTCTGAGCGCGTGCGCGGCTTGGGTTGAGACACGCGAGAACGTCCGGTCCCTCCCTTGGCCTGCTTCGGTCGTGCCGAACGCGCGCGCTCGTCGGAACGTCCCGAGCGCTCAGTGCGGTCGGAACGTGGGGACTGCGTGGAACGTGCGGACCGTGCGGCTCCTCCCTCGCGTTTGTGTGCCCCGTCTCCGCGATCCCGTCCTCCCTTCTTACGGTCGTCCTTCTTCCGACGCGGGGGCGTCCCGTGGGGAACCTGCGTCCCCGTGAACACCTCGAGCATCGCCGCCTCTCTCGGGCTCAATTCGCGCCATCGCCCCGGCTCGAGCTGGCCGATGCGGACAGGCCCGAACTGCGTCCGTACAAGGTGCGAGACCTCGAGACCGAGCGCCGAGCAGAGACGCCGGATTTCGCGGGTACGTCCCTCGCGAATCGCGATCTCGAACGACCAGAAGCGATTCTCGAGCGGCATCACGTTTACCCATGCCGGCTTGACGATACCGTCCTCCAGTTCGACCCCCGCCCGTGCTTCCTCGGCCGCGGCCTTGGCGTTCCCGCGCACCGTCGCGACGTATACACGCTCGACTTCGGCACTGGGATGCGTCAGCCGATGCGCCGCTTCGCCATCGGTCGTGAGGAGGAGGACTCCCTCGGTCAGGAAATCGAGCCGTCCAACGTATGTGAGCGCTGGAATATCGGGGACGAGTTCGAAGACCGTCCGACGCCGCTCCGGATCGCTCCTCGTCGTCATGTAGCCGGCGGGCTTGTTGAGCACGAACCACGTGGCCTTCGGCGGCGCGAGATCGATCGACTTGCCGTCCAGCTGCACGCGATCGCGACCGGGATCGACGCTCTGGCCGACCAGCGCCGTCACGCCGTTGATCATCACTCGACCTTCCGCGATCATCGTCTCGGCGTGGCGTCGTGATGCGACGCCGGCACGCGCGAGGGCGCGATGGATGCGCATAGGTTCGCTCATCACATCGACCGTGGTTCGGCGCGGAGTGCCACCGCCAGCTCGTCGGCGCGCGGCAGTTCCTCGAGGTGTCGCAGCGCGAATTGTTCGAGGAAGAGCGGCGTGGTGGCGTAGAGCAATGGGCGTCCCAGCCCTTCGCCGCGGCCCGTCACGTCGATCAACCCGCGCTCGTGCAGCGACTTGAGGACACCGCCAACGTTCACGCCCCGGATCTCCTCGATTTCGGCGCGCCCGATGGGCTGGCGATAGGCGATGATGGCGAGCGTTTCCAGCGCGGCGGCCGAGAGTCGGTGCGGCCTGACCGCCAGCTGCGCGCGTTCGATCGCTTCCGTGTATTCGGGACGTGTCAGGATCTGCCACCCCTCTCCGAGCTCGACGAGCTCCACGCCGTGCCCGTTGTTGTCGTAGGTCTCCCGCAATTCGTCGAGCGCCGATTGCACGGCGGCCGGCGACGCCTCGGGATCGAGGGACGCCAGTTCTTCACGGGGGACGGGACGCGCGCTCGAAAAGAGCGCCGCCTCAAGCAGCTTGGCCAGTGGATTCACGAGTGATGAACACGTTGGCGAACGGAGTCGCCTGCTGGAGTTTGAGCTCGCCGCGACGCGCCATTTCGAGCAGCGCGAGGAGTGCCGAGAGGATCTCCCATCGTTCGGCGCCCTGGCGCACGACGTCGCGCCAGCGGGCGCGTTCCTGGAGTAGAAGCACCGCGCGCACCGTGCTCATCGCCGAGTCCACGTCGAGGGCACGAGGGATCACATCATGCACGGCCGGATCCTTGGCCACGCGTAACACGCGGTCGATAGCCGACAGGAGTTCGGCGAGCGACAAGGCGAGGGGCGACGGTGGTGGCTCGATCCCCGACGGAGGCATGTAGGCGCGGGCGAAGCGTGCGCGCCGTTCCTCGGCGAGCTTCTCGAGGACATCGACCACCTCGCGCATCTGCTGATACTCGAGCAGGCGTCGCACCAGCTCGGCGCGGGGATCTTCCCACGCTTCGTCGCTCGCACTACGCGGCAGGAGCAGCTGCGCCTTGATACGCAGCAGGCGGGCCGCCATCTCGAGATAGTCCGCCGCCTGATCGAGCCCGAGCGTGCGAATGCGCACCAGAAACTGATCGGCGATGCGCGAGATCGGAATGTCGTAGATGTCGAGCTTCTCGTCGCGGATAAGCCC
>JBDTUA010000093.1:0-14626 GCA_040007995.1 Gemmatimonadota bacterium
CACCGCTTCGACGATCGCCCACGCCAGCATCGGCACCATGATCTCGTGGTGCCCGGTGATCTCGAAGCCCTGGCCGCCGGTGAGGATGGGACGCTGGACGACGTTCACCCGGGGGCGGTAGTGGCGCTGCATGTCGAGGTCGCAGGTGGTGAAGTCGGTGGGGCGCCCTGCGTGCAGGTTCCGCGCGATTGTCAGTGCCTTGAGGAAGACCTCGGGCATGATGACCGCGCTCCCCACGTTCAGGACGACGCCGCCGTCGTGCAGGGCGGGGAGGGCGGCTGCGAGGCGACGGAAGTCGCGGTGGCTGGTCTCGCCGATCGCCGCGCCGCTCGCCGCGGGGTGCTGGTGGATGATCTCTGCGCCTAACGCTGCGTGCACGGTCGCCGTGATGCCGAGGGTCCGGGCGTTGTAGAGCAGCGACAGTTCGGGGTGCGCGAGGTCGGACGTCGCGTGCAGGAGCCGGCCGACCGACTCGCCCATTCCCCACTCCTCGTGCTGTCCGCGGACGAAGCCCTCGTTGAGCGCCCGTCCGGTCTCCTCGGCCATGCCGAAGGTGCCGTCGCGCAGCCCGGCGGCGACATCCTCGGAGGTCGCGCCGAAGCGCGCCATTTCGTAGTCGTGGATAGCCGCCGAGCCGTTCATCGCGAGATGCGTGATGATACCGCGGCGCATCAGGTCGATGAGGACCGGGGCAAGGCCGGTCTTCACGACGTGGCCGCCGAGCATCACGACGACGGCCCGCCCTCGTTGGTGGGCGCTGACGATCGCCGCGACCAGGCGGCGGAAGTCGCGGGCAACGAGGATGTCGGGGAGCGCCTCGAGGAAGGCGTGGAAGGAGCGGTCGCTCCCTGGTGCTCGCGAGAACTCCTCCGACGAGACCTTGTTGGGACGTCGCGCGACCGGGACCGTCCGCACACGCGAGAGGTCGGCCTCCGGCGGGCGCACGTCGCCTAACGTGGCTTCGTCGCCGAGTCTGTCGGAGTGGCCGGTGGGGCGCTCGGGCGGTGCGATTGGAGGTACAGGTTGAGGGAGCCGATCTTGGTCCGCGACTTCATCTGCACCATGATGCGGTAGGCGTCGTCGGAGAGCCAGATGCGCGCCTGGCCGTTTTCGGAGAAGATCCCCTTCGACTTGATGATCGGCTGCAAGACGAGGGTACGAAACGTCCCGGCGGGAACAGTGATGGTTTCGCGTCCCAGGACCTTCACGATCACGGGGTTGCGGTCGGGGCGGAAATATCGCTGGAACTCATACGTCTGCCCCACCTCGAGCGGAATCGTGCGAATGAAGTAGAGGAACGAGCCGTCGTCCAGTGGATGCGCGACCGACGCCTCCTCCGCCTTGTCGTTTTCCTGGAAGACGGCGCGTTCGGGGTAGATCTCATAGCGCCGTTCACGATTTTTTCCGCCTTCCTCGAAGTCCTGCACGAAGCGGAGCGAGTTGAAATCGACGCGATCGATCCAGCTCTCGAGGACGTCGTCGACGCGGTAGAAGGGAATCCCACCGCGCACGCGAAAGCGCGTGTGCCACGCCGGCCGGCCGCGCAGCGTGACGGTATCGAGCACTTCCATGCTGCCGCGCCCGACCTTGATCGCCCCGAACTTCACGTCGTAGACGAGTCGTTCGCCGACGGTGAAGGGAACGGCGGCTGGCGTCGCAGACGCGAGGGGCGAGCCCCCCTCCGTGGACGTCGCCTGCGCACTCACGGTGCCGCGCGTCGCGACCGCCAGGATGATCACGGCGACGATGCGGCGCCGACGGGTACCTCGCGTCACGTGGCGACGGCCGGGGCCGCGGGCTGCGGACGCCGGCGCGCCTCGCGTCCGAAGCGGTAGAGCGCCATGACGTCGGCCATCGGCTTCACGCGCGTCTCGCGCGGACGCAGGTCGTACTGCGGCGCCATGGCCACCGTCTCCACGCGACGCGCGTGCGGCGTGGTGGCGAGCAGCAGGTCGACGTTGGCCGCCCATCCCTCACCAGCAATCAGCGGTTTGTCACCCGCCAACTTGAAGGCGTCGCGCAGGACGGAGACTCGATACAGGCGCAATGACCCGAACGGATCCTTCACCCCCGGCGTCTTGATCGACCAGCGGAGGGCCCACGGGGCGAGCTGGCGCATGCGCTGGACCGCCTTCGGCCCCCGCACCCCAGGTTCGGTCTCGGCGACGACTACGTCAGCGCCTCCTTCAAACCGCTTGACGAGTTCCGGGATGTGCTCAGGCTGGTCGGTGAAGTCCGCCTGGAGCGTGATCACCGCGTCGCGACGGGCGTACCGGGTGCGCTCGGCGGCTGTCCGGCAGAGCGTGGCAAGCGCACTCGCATAGCCCACCCGCTGTTCGCTCCCCAGGATCGTCAGCGGGAGGACCTTGGTGTACGCCTGAAGCGTCTCGGCTGTCGCGTCGGTGCTGGCATCGTTGTAGACGAGGATTTCGTACTCACGCGAAAACTCCTGAAAGACCTTTCGGATCTTCCAGAGCAGGACGCCGACCGTGGGCGCTTCGTCGAACGAGGGGATGCAGATATAGAGCACGTCGCGGGAGAGTTGGAGACCCGTGAAAGCTAGACAGCGCACCGTTTGGCTGGTACAGCGGCTAGTACACCGCCGGTGACGGCAGGTCACTTGCTGGTACCCCGTCACACCGAGGGCGTTCGGGCTCCGACGGTCCCGAGGACGGTGCGATAGGTCTGCTCGGTTCCGGCAATCATGCGTCCCACGCCGAATTCGAGCGCGCGGTCGGGGCCGGCGGCGCCTAGCGTGGCGCGGCGCGCGTGGTCGGCGAGCAGGGAAGAGACGGCTCCGGCGAAGGCCGCCACATCTCCCGGTGCGACCAGAAGTCCCGACACCCCTTCGACGATCAACTCGGGGAGCCCTCCGACGGCGAAGGCGACCGGCGGCACTTCAAGCGCCATCGCGTCGATGACTGCCGTGCCGAGACCTTCTGCGCTCGACGGATGCCAGAGCATGTCGAGTCCAGCCATCGCGCGGTGCACCTCATCGACGAAGCCGGCGCGAAACGCCTCGATGCCGCCGAGCACATCGCGACCGGTCGCGTGCCCGCCGAGGAGGACGAGGCGCACCCGTGCTCGAAGCGCCGGGTCGAGTCGCTCGCCGATGTCGGCGAGCAGTCGTATGCCTTTCTCCGCGGTCATCGCACCCACAACGCCGCAGAGGACGGTGTCGGCATCCCACCCTCGCTCCGCGCGCCAGTCGCGTGGCGACGTGACACGGGGGACCGGGACGCCGGAGTACACGATGTCGATGCGGCTGGCGGGGACGCCCCCGTGCTCGAGGGCGTCGCGCACGGCGTGCGAGATGGCAATGAAGCGCGCGACGCGCGGGCCGTACTTGAGACGACCGCGAGGAATGAAGGCGACGCGTCGGGTCACGACGAGCGGGAGCTCGCGACGGCCGACGAGCGCGCCGAGGGCGAGCGCGTGTGCCCGGGCATCGTGCGCGTGTACGACGTCGGGGCGCCAGGTGCGAATGAGGTTTCGCAGGCGTCTCGCGGCGGCGAGGTCCCAGTCCGCTCGCATGCGCACCGCGCTCGCGGCGAGTCCGACGTTGCGCAGGCGGTGCAGGAGCGGTGCATCGGCAGCCGCAACCACCAACGGCTCGTGCCCCTGCTCGCGCTGTCCGCGCGCGAGCAGGAAGACCTGACGTTGGCCGCCGCGCCATTCCCGGCCGCTGTCGACGTGGAGAATCCGGAGAGACATGCCCCGGAAAGGTGTCCCGGAAGCGCGGGGGAAGGCAACGCGCCGCCACTCTCCGGAGTGTGGTGGCGCGCCGAGGTGTCGATACCTACTGGTAGGAGAGGTGTACGATCACCGTGAGGTCGGAGGATTGCCGAATGATTCTCGCGAATGTTCGCCAGTGCCTGACGAGAAGCGATGCGCAGTTGGCCATGCGCCTCATTGCCCGTGGCTCGTCGGGCGAAATGGACACCATCGAGCAGCGACTGCGCGAGGGGGGGGTGGATGCCATCCTCGACGATCCGCGGCTTCGCGTCGCGTTACTCGAGCAGTCACAGGCTGCCCACGCATCACCGCAGCTGTTCACGTACGTCGTGGTGCGACATGCCCTTCGCGAGGTCGGCGAGGGCGACCGGGTGATGGCCGACTTCGTCTCCTCGGTACTCCTGCACTTCGGCCACCGCGACCGGGCGCAGCGCATCCGTGAGTACGACGACCAGATTTACGACACGCTGGCGGCGTTGCTCGCCGATGCCGACTGCACCGATCCGACGCGCGCCTTCCTCGCGCGCGCGCACCTGGGCAACTATGCGCTCTGGCTGGCGGGAATCTTTCCGGATTTCATCGAATCGCGGCAACATCGGCGCGGCGGACCGGGGCTGGACTACTACGACGACATGGGGCGCCGGGGGTACCAGCTCGCGGCGAACCATCGGCTCGCCTCGGAGCACGGGGTCCAGCCGTTGTTCACCTGTGCCGCGGAACGATTTAGCCGGTTGCGCGTTGCCCTCAACCGCGTGAGCGACGGTGTCTTCTTTCCACGTCACCATTCCGCGTCGAAGCTGATGCGCCAGGTGCGCGACGAGGCACGCTGGGTGTCGTGAGTTGCCGGGGGCGGCGGTCGCGGGGTAACCTTCTGCACCGCCAGCGCCGCCCACCCACGAGGAGCCCGTGTTCGAGGATATCCGGCAGGCCTTTGAATCACTGTTGAACGGCGAGGTCCCGGCGTCGGAGCGCCGTGGGATGTTGTCGGAGATGCGCGACACGCTGGTGCGGGCACGGCTCGCGGTGGACGACCTGCGCATGACCATCGCGGCGACGCAGCAGCGGCTTGCGGCGGAACGGGAGGAACTGGCGACCATCGCACGCCGGAGGACGCTGGCGGAGGGGATCGGTGATGCCGAAACGGTGTCCGTGGCGGCACGCTTCGAGTCCCATCAGGGGGAGCGCGTCTCGGTGCTCGAGAAAAAGCTCGAGGCGCTGGAGCTGGAGCTGGCGCTGGTCGAGCGGGAAGTCGACGACATGAAGGTGCAATACAAGGCGGCGAGTGCCGGGGTGGGGTCGGGGCTGCGCGACGGTGGCCCGGGCAGCGCGTCGCCGAGCGATCGCGAGCTGGGGCTCGACGACCGCGGGGCGGGGTTGGCACAGGAGCTGGGCGCGATGGATCGCCAGCGTCGACGGGAGACGAGCGAAGCGGACGCGGAGTCGCGTCTGGCGGAGCTCAAGAAGCGCATGGGGTTGTAGCTGCGTCTGACAAACCGTTCGCTGCTTGCGGCCGCCGCCGCCGTGGTTGCCCTGCTGGTGCCCCGCTCCCGGCTCCCGGGGCAGGTCAGGGAGCGCACGCAGGTGCGGTGCGCGGGGCAGACGATCACGGAAGTCGTGATCCGCGCCGAGGCGCCGGGCTTTGGCGGAATCTTCGAGCGCTCGCCCTTCCTCGGGCACCTCGTCACGAACCTGCACGTCACCACGGCGCCGTCCGTCATCCGCAACTTCGTCCTGCTGCAGAAGGGGGCACCGTGCGACCCGGTGCTGCGCTCAGAGAGTGAGCGCATCCTGCGGGCGATGCCGTTCCTCTCCGATGCCTCGGTCACGGCGTATCCGGATGGCACGCAGGGAGTGAAGATCGAGGTCGTCACGATCGATGAGCCCTCGCTGATCGGCTCGATCGGGATCGTCAACGACGCCCCGTACGTCAGTGGGCTGGCGCTCGGAACGCAGAACCTCATGGGGGAGGCGGTCCTGGCGTCGGCCAGCTGGCGCGAAGGGGACGCCTATCGCGACCGGTTTGCGGTGCGTTACACCAACTACCAGCTCTACGGACATCCGTATCAGTTGCAGCTGGTGGCTGCCCGGCGGGAGCTGGGGAGCGACTGGCTCACGGAAGTGAGCTATCCATTCCTCACCGACGTTCAGCGCGCCGCCTGGCGCGTGAGCGGCGGGCAGGTCGACGAGTTCGCGCGTTTCCTGCGACCCAATGGCATGCCGTCGTCGCTGGAGGTGCAGCGCCGCTTCGGGGACGTCGGGGCGATGCTGCGGGTGGGGAGCACCGGGCTGCTCGGGTTGGTCGGGGCGCAGCTTTCGTATGAGGACAACGCCCCCGCAGCGGTCCCGGTCCTTGTGACCGATTCGGGCGTGGTCGCCGACACCACCTCGGTGCTGGCAGGACGCTACCGCACGACGCGGAGCACGCGCATCAACACGTTGCTCGGACTGCGCCGAGTACGTTTCGTGCGCGTGAACGGTTTCGACGCCCTCAGCGGTCCGCAGGACCTGCGCATCGGCACGCAGCTGAGTCTCACGTTAGGCCACAGCCTTCCCGCGTCACGCGGCATCGCGCGCAACGAGAAGTACATCGGGGCGAATGTCTTCCTCGGGGTCGGCGGACGCACGTCGTATGCAGCCATCCAGGGCGACGTCGAGGGACGCCGCTCGTCGGCGACCAGCGGGTGGGACGATGTGCTCACGAACGGGCGGTTCGCCTGGTACCTCAAGCCGCATCCGCGGCATCTCATCCTGGCGGATGTGACGTGGGGAGGGGGATGGAGCGCCCGCGTCCCGTATCAGCTGGCGCTCGGAGCGCGAAATGGGGGGCTGCGCGGCTATGACGACGCCGATATCGGCGGGGCAACGCGGATGATCGGTCGGCTGGAGGAACGATGGCACATCGGCAGCTTCAGGGGATCGGCCGACGCTGGCGTCGGAGCCTTTGCCGACGTCGGGCAGATCTGGGCGGGCGACGTGCCGCTCGGCGTCAACAGCGGGTTGCGCCCGTCACTCGGATTTTCCCTGATGGCCGCCGTCCCTCCACGATCGCAGCGCATGTGGCGCCTCGACGTCGCCTTTCCGCTCGATGCGCGCGACGGAGCGCGGTGGGGGATGCGGCTGACCAACGTAGACCGCACCCGGACGTTTCATGCGACGCCGGGCGACGTGCGCCGGGTCCGGGAGCGGGTGCTGCCGCAGTCTATTTTTAGTTGGCCTTGAGGGAGAAGACGAGAAGACGAGAAAACCGGAAGACGGGCTAGTCCTTGGTTGTGGCGAGCATTTTTCGGATGGGGATGATGAGCACCGTGAGGATCGCAGCGGCGATGAAGAGGGACATCGCGGTGCGCATGAAGAGCTGGGGCATCTGATCGAGCTTTTCGGGGTCGACTCGGCCGCCCACCAGGCCGGCGATCAGGTTGCCCATCGCGGTGGCGAGGAACCAGAGCCCCATCATCTGGCCGACGAACTTGCGTGGGGCGAGCTTGGTCATCGAGCTCAGGCCGACGGGGCTCAGCGAGAGTTCGCCAATGGTCTGCAGCAGGTAGCTGCCGATCAGCCATAACGCCGAGACTTTCAACAGCCCGCCGCCCGTGATGACCCGCTTCGACGCCCACACCATCATGAGGAAGGCGACACCGGTGATCGCCAGGGCGAAGGCGAACTTGGCGGGAGCCGACACCTCAAGGTCGCGCTTGGCCAGCCAGATCCAGATGGCGCCGAAGACCGGGGCGAGGGTGATCACGAAGAACGAGTTGGCCGACTGCAGCCAGAGCGTCGGCATCTCCCATCCGAAGATCGTGCGATCGGTGAAGTCGCGGGCGAAGAGGTTGAGCGATGTGGGCGCCTGCTCGAAGGCGGCCCAGAATACGATCGAGAACAGACAGAGGGCGAAGATGACGGCCATGCGCTTCTTCTCGTCGCCCGTGAGTCCGGCAAACAGGAAGAGATAGCCGAAGTACAGCAGTCCCATGGTCGCCATCGTGACGCTCAAGCGCTCGGCGATGAAGATGGGATCGACGTGGATGAGCCCAGACATGGCGAGCAACACGACGATGAAAGCCACGGCCAGCCCGCTAAGCGCCCATCGCTTCACCTTGTGCTGCTCCTCGGGGCCCGACGAAGGGAGGAGCCCCAGCGGGCCGAGCGTGGGGGCCACGCGGGCGCGATAGGTGAGGACGCCGATCAACATGCCGACGCCGGCGACGCCGAATCCCCAGTGCCATCCCACACGTTCACCGAGGTATCCCGTGAAGAGCGGCGCGAGGAAAGCGCCGGTGTTGATCCCCATGTAGAAAATCGAGAAGCCGGCGTCGCGGCGTGCGCCGCCTTCGGGATACAAGTCGCCGACGAGCGCCGACACGTTCGGCTTGAGCAGCCCGGTCCCGACGACGATGAAGACGAGGCCGAGGAAGAACGTCGATTGCGCGAAGATGGCCGACAGCGCGATGCAGACGTGCCCCGCCGAGATGAAGAGTCCCCCGTACCAAATCGAGCGTTGCAGCCCGAGCCATCGGTCGGCGACCCAGCCGCCCGGGAGCGACGCCAGGTAGACGCTGGCGGCATAGATACCGACGATCGCCGACGCCTGCGGTCGCTCGAAACCGAAGCCACCGCTGGTCAGCGCCGCGGTCATGAAGAGGACGAGGAGCGGTCGAATCCCGTAGTACGAGAAGCGCTCCCACATCTCGGTGGCGAACAGCGTGGCGAGCCCGCCGGGTTGCCCGAAGAAGCTGCGATCGGTAATGAACGGACGCCGGGCCGCCTCGTCGGCGGACGAGCCTGGAGGTGGCGTGGCGGCGGCGGCGGGAGGCATGAGCGTGGTTGTGAGGGAAAGGTTCAGGAGTCGGTGCGGGTCCCGATGGCGGCCATCGGGAGGTACCGGGTGGCGGGATGTGTGGCGCCAGCCGCTTGCTGTGTCGCGGCATCCACCGACGTCGGCAGCTGCTTGATACACGCCGCGAGATGCACGGTCCCGGCCTCGATCGACGTCCGTGACGCTTCATCGCCCGCCTTGGATTCGAGCGGGGGGACGAGCCGTTCGCAGGCCAGGTCGCGTGCCGGATGGTGGCAGCGCGGGTGGAAGACGCACCCCGACGGAGGATGGGCGGGCGATGGGACGTCGCCGACCAGCACGATGCGCTCGCGCGCGCGGGTGGGGTCGGGGACGGGAACGGCGGAGAGCAACGCCTGGGTGTACGGCATGACCGGCTCGCGATAGAGCGCGCCCGCCGTCGCGAGTTCCACGATGTGGCCGAGGTACATCACCGCGACGCGCGTGGCCATGTGCTCCACGACGGACAAGTCGTGCGCAATGAAGAGGTAGGTGAGCCCGCGGTCGCGCTGGAGGTCCTGCAACAAGTTGATCACCTGCGCCTGCACCGATACGTCGAGCGCCGAGACCGGCTCGTCGCAGACGATCAGGCGCGGCTCGACCGCGAGCGCACGCGCGATCCCCACGCGCTGGCGCTGTCCCCCGGAAAACTCGTGCGGGTAACGCGTGGCGTACTCCGGGCGCAGTCCTACCTCCTCCAGCAGCCGGCGCACGCGTGTGTCGGCCGCGCTCCCTTCGGCGAGCCGATGGACGGTGATCCCTTCCTTGATCGTCGCGCCGATCGTCAGGCGCGGGTTGAGCGAGGAGAACGGATCCTGGAAGATGATCTGAAGGTGGCGTCGCATGGCGCGCAGCGCCTTGCCCTCGAGCGCGAGCAGGTCGGTGCCGTCGAAGCGGATGGTGCCGCTCGTCGGCTCGACCAGGCGGAGAATCGTTCGCCCGAGCGTGGTCTTGCCGCACCCCGACTCGCCCACGATGCCGAGCGTTTCACCCGGAAAGACGTCGAAGCTCACGCCGTCGACGGCGCGCACCACGTCGCCGCGCCGCCCGAAGAGTCCCGACGACTGCGCGAAGTGCGTCTTGAGGTCGCGAACCTCGAGAAGGGGGCGCGGCGGGGAGTCGCTCACAGCGGCGACACCTCGCGCGTGGTATCCCGCGGGGGCGGGTGGTCACCCTCAGCGAGATGGCAGCGCGCCGCATGCACGGGACCGAGCGGGACGAGCAGCGGCGCCTCCGCTTCGCACCGGGGCCACGCGTAGCTGCAGCGATCGCGAAAACGGCACCCGGTGGGCCACGCCGTCGGCGGTGGGACGCTCCCCGGAATCGTCGCCAGGCGCTCGCGCTGCATCCCGACGCGTGGCATGGCCTGCATCAAACCTTTGGTGTACGGATGGGCCGGCTCGGCGAAGAGGGTGCGAACCGGCGCTTCCTCGACCACCTGTCCGCCGTACATGACGACGACGCGCGAGGCGGCCTCGGCGACCACCCCGAGGTCGTGCGTGATCAGGAGGATCGCCGTCCCGAATTCCTGCTGCACCCGCGCGAGGAGCTCGAGGATCTGCGCCTGGATCGTCACGTCGAGCGCGGTCGTCGGCTCGTCGGCGATCAGGAGCGCAGGATTGAGGATGAGCGCCATGGCGATGAGCACGCGCTGACGCATTCCTCCCGACATCTGGTGCGGATACTGGCCGGCCCGCTCGCGCGGGGCTGGAATTCCAACGAGAGACAGCATCTCGACGGCTCGCTCGCGGGCGCCCTTCCGCGAGATGTCGGTGTGCACGCGCGCCACCTCGGCAATCTGGTCGCCGACCGTGAAGACCGGGTTGAGCGCGGTCATCGGTTCCTGGAAGATCATCGCGATGCGATTCCCCCGCACCTGCCGGATCTCCTCCGCGCCGAGGGTGAGCAGGTCGCGCCCCTCGAACCAGATGTGGCTTCCTTCCTCAATGCGGCCCGGCGCCTGGATGAGGCGCAGCAGCGAGAGCGCCGTCACCGACTTGCCGCATCCCGACTCGCCCACAACACCCAGCGTCTCACCCCGCGCAATGCTGAATGAGACGTCGTCCACCGCGCGGGCGATCCCCGAAGCGGTGTGAAAGTACGTGCGCAGGTGCTCGACGCGGAGCAGGGGATCGGTCATGGCGCGGGAAGCTGTCGCGGATTCAACACCGCGCGCAAGCGGTCGGCGATGGTATTCACGGCCAGCGCGGTCCCCACGAGGGCGAGACCCGGGAACAAGGTGAGCCACCACGCCGTCGCAATTGAATCGCGTCCGTCGCGGATGATGTTGCCCCACGTCGGCGTGGGTTGCGGGACGCCGTAGCCGAGGTACGAGAGCCCGGCCTCGAGGACGATCACCTGACCGATGGCGATGGTCGTGGCCACCAGCACGGGCGCCGAGGCGTGCGGCAGGACGTGCCTAACGAAGACGCGCCACGGGGTGGCGCCGAGCGCCCGCGCGGCGACGACGAAGTCCCGGCGACGCAGCGACGATGCCTCGACGCGCGCTAGTCTGGCGACTCCGAACCACCCGGTGAGCGCGAGGATCATGACGAGCGAACGCACACCGACCGACCCCCAGAGCGCGAGAACGGTGAGCAGGAGGAGGAGGCGCGGGATGGCGAGGAGCGCGTCAACGAGGCGCATCATCACCCCGTCCACCCGACCACCCACAAAGCCGGCGGCCCCACCGTAAAGGAGCCCCAGTCCCGATGCCAGGACCGCCGAAAAGGTCGCGATCGCCAGGGAGATGCGCGATCCGAAGAGCATGCGGCTCAGGACGTCGCGACTGGAGACGTCGGTGCCGAACCAGTGCGCGACGCTCGGGGCTTCGGCCCCCGCGCTCGTGTCGAGCAGGCGCGCCGGATCGAAGGGCGCGAGCCATGGCGCCGCAATGGCTGCGACGAGCAGTACGGCGAGAAAGAGCAGCGCCAACCGCGCCGTTCGCTCGCGCCACATCAGCTGCAACACCCGTGGGAACGGCCGCCTCGGCGCCGACGGCACAGCGGCCGGCGCAACGGGAATTGCGATCGAGGCGACCGCCGGCGTATCAGCCATGACGCAGGCGCGGATCGACGGCGGCGGCCAGGAGGTCGGCGACGAGGCTCCCGATCACGACGAGCACGCTGCTGACCAGCGTCGTTCCGAGGACGACCGGGTAGTCGCGTGCGCCCAGCGCCTCCACGGCAGCGCGCCCCATCCCGGGCCAGGCGAAGATGTACTCGATGAAGACGGAACCGCCGACCAGGGCGGGGAGCGCCATGCCGAAGAGTGTGATCGTCGGCAGGAGCGCGTTGCGCAGCGCGTGATGCAGTACGATGCTGCGTTCGGTCGCCCCTTTCGCGCGCGCCGAGCGGATGAAGTCGTCGGGCATCACGTCGAGCAACGCCTGACGCTGGAAGCGGGCCACCACCGCGGCGATGATCAGCGCCATCGTTGCCGCCGGGAGCGTGAGATGCCACGCGATGTCGCGCAGGCGCCCGACCGGCGAGAGGTATTCGTGGAGCGCGTCGTCGACCATGCCCGAAACGGGGAACCAGCGCAGGCGCACGGCGAACACGAGGAGGAGCGTGAGGGCGAGCCAGAAATCCGGCAGCGCTGCGAGGGCGACGCTGATCCGTCCCACCTGCCGATCGAGCCACGAATCGCGTCGTGCCGCCTGCAGCGCGCCGGCCACGATGCCTAACGCGAAGCCGAGGAGGAGGGCGACCGACATCAGCAGGAGGCTGCGCGGGATCGTCTCGGCAAGGATGGTGCGGACCGGGCGCTGCTGCGCCAGGGAGACGTCGAGGTCCCCGCGCGCCAGTCGGCCCATGTAGCGTACATATTGCGTGGGGAGCGGCTGGTCGAGGCCGTACCGCCGGATGAGCGCTTCTCGCATCGCCGGGGTGAAGCGCGCGTCGTCGAGCTGGCCGGCGAACGGACCGCCGGGCGCGGCGTGCACGAGGACGAAGGTGATCGTCGCGACCGTGAAGATGATCGCGACACCTTGCAGCAACCGGCGGAGCAGGAAGGCAGTCACGCCCAAGTGTACGCTGCCGATCTCCGACGAGCGAGCCATTGCATCATCGTCGCCACGTCCAGCCGTCATCGAGGAATCGTGTCCGCGCGTCGCGGCGTGCGGCATCGAGCGAGGGATCGACCGAGGGATCGAGCGGAAGGGCGTACGCGTCGGCGTCCCAGCTCCGGCGGACCTCGGCGAAGAGTGCTTCGGCAAATTCCACCGGTCCCGGCTCCCGCCCGAGTGCCCCGAACAGCGTCGCGGCCGCCGGTACCGTCTCCTCTTCGAGGCCGGCCAGCTGCGCCACGATGGCCTGGTCGTCGTGGACGAGAATGGAGCCGTGCTGCAGCATCGCCCCCTGCTCGCGGTATTGTGCGCTCCCCACGAGCTTGCGTCCGGCGAGCATTAGCTCACCCGGCGCCGGTCGCTCGAAGCAGGGCGCGCTTCCCGGCGGTGGAAGGCGCTCGCCACGCGGCGCTAGCTGGGCGTCGACGCCAAGGGTTCGGAGCGTCGCGAGCAGAAGCGCATTAATCGCAGAGTATGACCGTGCGAGCGATTCCTGCGGATGGGCCGGGGCCGTCACGGAGTAGGTGATCTCCCGATGATGCAGCAGCGCCCGTCCGCCGGTCGCCCGTCGCACGACGCGCAGCGCGCGTGCGCGCACGCGCTCGGCCGAGTAGAGCTCGCGCGCGTACTGGTTCCGCCCGAGCGACAGCGTGGGCTCCGCCCATGAATAGACCCGCACAACACCGTCTCCGACGCGCCGGGCGCGGGCCATGAGCGCCGCGTCGATCGCCATGTTGTCGGCCCCGTCGAGGGGGGGCGTGAGGAGCAGGTGCCAGCGCATGGCGACGAATCTAGTGTCGAGGCTGCGGGGGGATGTGGCCCGGTTCGCGACCGCCTCCCCCGCCGACTAGGTTTCCGTCAGCGTCGGCGCCGCGGCGGTCTCCTCCGTTGCGAAGCCGACGACTCCCCGGCGCTTCGTTCACTTTGCGCCGCCCCTGACCATGCCCTTGGGGTGTCCATGACCACGATCAGCTCGCCCGCGTTCACGTTCGATGCGGACTCCTTTATCCGCAGACACATTGGCCCGTCGGGACAAGACATCGATGCGATGCTCGAGGCGCTTGGGTACGATTCGCTCGACGCCTTCGTCGATGCCACCGTCCCCGACCAGATCCGCCTGCGGCAGCCGCTGAACATCGGCCCCGGGCGCACCGAGCACGACGTGCTCGCCGAGCTGCGCGGGATGGCCGATCGCAACCGGGTCTATCGCTCCTATCTCGGACTCGGCTATCACGACACGTTGGTCCCGCCGGTGATCCAGCGCAACATCCTCGAGAATCCGGGCTGGTACACGGCCTACACGCCTTATCAGGCCGAGATTGCCCAAGGACGTCTCGAGGCGCTCCTGAACTACCAGACGATGGTCATCGACCTGACCGGACTCCCGATCGCGAATGCGTCCTTGCTCGACGAGGGGACGGCGGCGGCGGAAGCGGTGGGGATGGCACATGGCGCTGCGGAAGCCGACAAGGATACGGTGTTCGTCGATGCGCGCTGCCATCCGCAGACAATCGACGTCGTGCACACGCGCGCGAAGGCGCGCGGCTGGACGGTGACCGTGGGCGAGGCGCTCGACGCGACGTTCGCTCCTGGCGTCTTCGCGGTACTGCTGCAGTATCCCGCGACCGACGGGGCGGTGCTCGACTACCGCGCGACAGCGGAACGTGCGCACGCAGCGGGGGCGATGGTGATTGCGGCGTCGGACCTGCTGGCGTTGACCTTGCTCGTGCCCCCCGGCGAATGGGGGGCGGACGTCTGCGTCGGCAACACGCAGCGCTTCGGCGTGCCGATGGGCTTCGGCGGCCCGCACGCCGCCTTCTTCAGCACGCGCGACGAGTACAAGCGCCTGATGCCGGGACGCATCATCGGCGTATCGCGCGATGCGACTGGCAAGCCGGCGCTGCGCATGGCGCTGGGGACGCGGGAGCAGCACATCAGACGGGAGAAGGCGACGAGCAACATCTGCACGGCGCAGGTGCTGCTGGCGGTGATCG
>JBDTUA010000094.1:0-14584 GCA_040007995.1 Gemmatimonadota bacterium
GTGGTGGAGGCGCGGCAGGACGTGGTCGTCGTCCTTCATCCCCTCACCGACGACCGTCGCATGCTCCCCGTCGAGAAGACCGGGGAACTGATCGAGGCGGCGCCCGGCTTTCAGCTGGTCGTCTCGTACAATCCGGGATACCAGCACATCCTCAAGGAGCTCAAACCGAGCACGCGCCAGCGCTTCGTCTCGCTCGAATTCACCTTTCCCCCGCCCGAGCTCGAACGACGCGTGGTCGGTCACGAGGGCGGGGTGGACGATGCGACCGCCGCCGCGTTGGTGCAGCTGGCGGTGCGCGTACGCCGCCTGCGCGATCGCGGGCTCCCGGAAGTGCCGAGCACCCGGCTCCTCGTCGCGACCGCCCGACTGATCAGCAGCGGTATCCCACCCGCGCGCGCATGTGAAGTCGCCCTCATGGGACCGCTGACCGACGACCCGGACCTGCTGGCGGCAATCCGTGACTTGATCACCGCCAGCATCTAGGCGGACGATGGCCGAACCCGAGGACGTCGTCGCCGAGGGCGCGTTGCTCGCGACACGCGCGGTGCGCGAACTCTGGATGCGGCGCCCCGGCGATCGGCCCGCCGCGCTCCCGACGCTGAGCGATGTGCATCGGCGCGTGGAACTGTTCGTCGCCGCCTGCTTCCCCGATGCCCCCGAGATCAGCGTCGCCGATCCTCCTGCGCAGCTCAACCTGCTCGCGCGATTTGCACGTCGCCGCACCGCCCACCTCTTCCATGCGAACGCCCTCGCGTCGACCGACGGCAGCCGTATCCGGCTTCCCGCGAGGATTGAAGGTCTCGAGGCCGACGCGATCGTAGAGCGCTACCGCCTGCTCGCGCTCGAGCAGGGCGCGCGGGCCACTCGGGGGACGATCACGCGCGTTCCAGCATCGGCGACGCCACTGCTGCGCGACCTGTACCTGCTGGCAGAGGCCGCGGCCGTCGACGCGATGCTCGCAGGGCTGCTGCCGCGCCTTGGCGCCGCGCTCTCGGAGGCGCGACGCGAAGCGGGCCGGGAGTGTGTTCCCATCCCGCGCCCCTCCCCGCAGGAGCGCGCGATGGAAGCGCTGCTGCACGCGCTGCTCGCGGCTGATCCCGCGACCCCACCACCGCCCTTCACCGTCGGAGGGACGCCGGATGCATCGCTCAGTTGGGCGATGGGGCAGCACGAGCAGCTGCGGCGACTCGAGGGGCCGCATCGTGGCCTCCCACCCATATCGCTCTGGGGTGTCGTCACCGACCTCGAGCCGACCGCTTCGTCGGGAGAAGACGCCGACCATGCGTCGCCGCGCACCACTCGAAGTCACCGGCTCTCCCGGCGGCCAAGGATTCGCGAGGCCGCGGCGGACGAGGACGACGCGCAGCCCGGCACGTGGATCGTGCGGGCCGATGACGTGCAGGAAAAGGCCGAGGATCCTGCCGGACTTCAGCGCCCCGCCGACCGCGATGAACACGCGGATCCCGGTGAACTCGCCGATGCCTTGTCGGAGCTGCCCGAGGCGCGCCTGGTGCGTTCGCCCGATGCCGTGCACGAGGTGCTCGTGAGCGAAGATGCGATTCGTCGCGTGACACGGGCCGCGGCAAGGCGATCGACGTCGGGCATCGTCTATCCGGAATGGGATTGCACCACGCGAGGCTATCGCGCCCTGGGGGCGATCGTGCGGGAACGGGACGGCGAAGATGGCGCCCAGGGATGGGTCGACACGATGCTGCGGCGCCACGCCACGACACTCCGCGGCGTGCGGCGCGACTTCGAGCGAGTGCGCCCACGGCGGACCGCGCTCAAGCACCAGCGCGATGGGTCGGAGGTGGACATCGACGCCGTGGTGGAGGCGTACGCCGACCGCCTGGGCGGTGGGGTAAGCGATGACCGCCTCCACGTGGATACGCGTCCCCTTCGTCGGGACGTCGCCATCGCCCTGCTGGTCGATACGAGCGCCTCGACCGACGGCTGGGTCGCCGGTGATCGGCGCATCATCGACGTCGAGAAGGAGGCGCTGCTGATCGTCGCAGAGGCACTGGCCGCGTTAGGCGATCCGCACGCGATCCTCGCCTTCGCCGGCGAGGGTCCGGAGTCGGTGGAGATCACCCGCATCAAGTCGCTGGGTGGGCGGGAGTCCGCGGAGGCGGTCCGTCGCCGGATCGCAGGGTTGGAGCCGGGCGGGTATACGCGCGCGGGCGCAGCGATCCGGCACGCAACCGCAGGCCTCCTGCGTCATGCCGCGAGGCACCGACTGCTGCTCCTCCTCTCCGACGGCCGACCGAACGACGTGGACCAGTACGAGGGGAAGTACGGAGTGGAGGACACGCGCGCCGCGGTGGCCGAGGCGCGCCTGCAGGGGCTGCACTGCTACTGCCTGACCGTCGACCGCGAGGCGCCGCGCTACGCCACGCGCATCTTTGGCAGAGACTTCGCCGTGATATCCCGCGTCGAGCGGCTACCCACGGCGCTGACCGGCGCGCTACGCGATCTGCTGCGACGCTGAGCGGCGCTGAGCGGCGGCGGGCGGGACGGGCGGGTGTGCGCCCGCCGTGTCAAGGCATCGCGACCGCGGTATCGGGCATCGCCACGGTGAGGAGAAAGGTCGCCCCGTCGCGTGAGGAGGCGGAATGACGGACGCCCGCCCCGAGAGTCAGGAGCTGTCCCGGCCCGAGGTCATGAACGCTGCCATCGACCTGGAACTGCACCATCCCCGCCAGCGGCTGCACGGCGATCGGTCCCGCCGAGGCGTGCTCGGTGAGCATACCACCCGGGGCGAGCGTCAGCAGCGTCAGGCGCAACGGCCCGCGCTTGTGCAGCGTGCGGGCGGTGTGATGGCCTTGTTCGATCTCTCCCATCTCCTTCCTCTCGGCGGCCAGGTCGAAGACCATGGTCGCACCATCCAGTTCGCGATCGAGCGAAGACATCAAGACCTCCGGTGTGCGTGTGGGTATGTCGGGGTGACGCCGTGACACCCGAAGCATGGTCAGGGGGGCATCGCGGGGCCACTCCGATCGCCGAGGGAAGCGTCGCTTCGCAGATCAGCAGCTGGCCGCGAGGAATCGAGAGGGAACGGGAAGCGCGCGTTATCGGAAAATCGTCAGGGTGGGGTAACGACCTGAATCGAAAAATCGCCCTCTTCCCACCGTCCCCCCTGTGGCCAGTAGAAAGTAAAGTTCACGTTGGTTTTGGCCGCGAGCGTGCCGGTGGGTAGCTCGGCGACGTGCACGCCGAGGCCGGTGTCACGGGTATCTGTGTTGTGTGTCGTCGCCCATCCGTCAGCGCTCCAGCGGATGCTGGCGGGGGCGAGCGCTTCGATGCGCAAGCTTTTCCCCGCTGGCAGCGCGCGCAGGCGGTGATCGAATCGCCAGACCCGCAGTGGCGAGTCCGTCTTGTCGTGGAGATAGCGTTGTACGGGCTGCGGCGGGAGGTCGAACACCGCGTCGTCGGCGAGCGAGCGGACAAGCTTGAGATATTCAGAATGCGCCCAGACCAGCGGCATGCCGGAGCCGGAGGGGTGGCCGTTGAACAGTTCGCGCTCGGGGATGTCGGGGCCGTCCCACACCTGCTCCGGCAGCATTCCCCCGGGGCTCGTCTGCGCGCCCATCACCTCGAGCAACCGCTCGGCTTCGGCGCGATGGCCGGCGGCGAGTTCGTAGTGCGCGCGTTCGCCGCCGAGCAGCGGCCAGCCGCGCCCGATGCCCGTGCCGGTGAAGGGTCCGCCGTCCGCCGACTCGCCATAGCCATCGTGCGTGTAGCGATGCCAGACCGGTCCGGTAGCGGTTTCGGTCTTCAGGGTGGCATCGATGACCTTGATGGTGTCGAGCATCCGCGGATCATCGGCCGCGCGCAGCCCGAAACGCACCAGCGCCAGGGCATCCACGCTCACGATCTCCGCGGCGGGAAACGTCTGCGCGCCACCGTCAAGATTCTTGATGTCCACCGTGCAATCCGCCGGACCGTCGTGCGCGAGCAGGTCGGCGGGCGCAATGCGAATGTAGTAGCCTTCGACGCCAACGCGCCGCGCGAGCTCCGTGTCGCGCACGTAGGTCCAGTCCTCGATCTGCGAGTTCCAGCAATCCGCGGTCTCCCGCAGGAAGGTCGCGACGCCCGTCTCACCTGCGCCGTCGGCAAAATCCGCAGCGGCGAGCAGGGCGGCGATCTCCGCCGCGAGGGTGAAGACGGAGTAGCCGCTGTTCTCCTCCCACCGATCCTGCGGCGAGACGGGGCCGGTGCTCACGAGGAACTGCGCGGCGAGCCGGATCATCGGCCAGACGACGAGGCCTCCCAGCGCGTCGCGCCGGCGCAAGGCGTCGGCGAGCAGAATCGGAAACGCCGTCTCGTCTGCCTGCACGCCGCTCCAATACGGCGCGCCATCGAGCCACATGTTCTGTGGCCAATGACCGTCTGCATCCTGTGTGCACATCAGGAAGAAGAGCGTCCGGCGGGCAGCTTCCGAGTTGTCGGTCGCCAGCATTGCGCCAGCGGTTTCCACCTGATCGCGCGGCCAGACCACGTGGTAGCCGCCGAGGTCACCGTCCCCGTGCGCCATCCCCCACGGGATCGACAGACTCGCGATCGTGCCGCCGGGGAAACGCTTGCTCTCGCTCGTTTTCAGGACGGCCGTGCTGACGCGATACAAGTCGAATCCATCCTTCGTCTTCGCGGACAGCGCGCGGCACTGCTTCTGATAGGCGCGCCACCCGGCGACGTAGTGCTTCGCGACGTTCTCGAAGTCCGAGAGCAGCGAGGCGCGTGCGAGTTGGCCGGCCTCGGACTCGGTGCGGCCGAATCCAAGCGCGAGGACGCATTCACCGCCGCACGCCGCGAGATCGATGGCGCCGGTGAGCGCGATGTTGCCGTCGTCGGCCCTCGGGTGAGTCCACGTCATCTTCTTGTGTGCGGAAACGTCCTGCCAGCCGTCGCTCGTGCCGACGTATCCGCACGAGCGCGCACTCCAGGGCGCGGAGCAGGCCAGCGCGAGCACAACGTCGTTGCGCTGGGCCATGAGCATCGGTATCCCCCGGAACTCCCCGGCCCAGCCGTTGTTGCCCATGCCCTGATTGCCAATGTGCGGCGCGAGCAATGCATAGAGCGTGTAGTCCGATAGCTGGCCCCGGAGCGCCTCGAACTTGACCTTCTGCAGGAGCACGTCGCGCTTCGGATCGGTGAGGATGGTCTTCGTGATCCGATAGCGACCCTGCAGGCACGTGTTGGTGATCCGGTAACCGGCGACGCCTTGTTCCAGGGGGGCGATGGCGTGCTGCGTATCGCGCTTCTCTTCCGAGAAGAAGTCCGCCCCGTCGGCGACCATCAGCCCGAAATCGCGTGTCGTCGCGTGGTCGATGAAGGGATGGTACACCTCATCGAGGATGCCGTGCGAGACGGAGAACCAGACGCGGCTCTCGCGATTGGCGGCGGTGCCGATGCCATCCTTGGCGCTCGTGGTCCAGTGCGGCGTAATGCCCGGCCACCCTGGTGGGTTGGACGTGGTGTCATTCATGGAGTGTTGTCACCTGGTCAATGTTGTGCGTCCCCAGCGCCCGCAGTGGCTTGCCCGCGCGCCAATGGGCTTCGATCTGCTCCAGGCTCTGTCCCTTGGTTTCCGGCACGAAAAACCAGACAAACAGCCACGCGCCAACCGAGAGGCCGGCGTAGAGCCAGAAGGTCACCGATCGCCCGGCCATCGCGATGAGTGTCAGGAAGGTCAGGGCCACGAGAAGATTCGCGCTCCAGGTCGCCGCCGTCGCCACTCCCATCGCCCGTCCACGGAACTTCAGCGGGTAGATCTCCGAGATCAACAGCCAGAACACCGGCCCAAGCCCGATGGCAAACGCGCCGACGAAGATCACCAGGCTCCCGGCGGCCAACCCGCCGATCGCCTGGGAATGGGGAGGCAATTGAAACGCAATTCCGAGCGCGACGAGGCCTGCGATCATCCCTGCGAGGCCTCCCAGCAACAACGGTCGCCTCCCCACCCGGTCGACCACGAAGAGCGCCACCACCGTCATAAGTCGCGCGCATCATCTATCCGGCCGCGGGCGACGAGCCAGCGCGGGCTGTCAGGGAGAAAGACCATCCCCACGGCGAGGAGCATCGCAGGAACGGCGGCCAGGCCGAACATCCAGCGCCATCCGTCGGCCGCGCCGGACAAACCGTAGTCGACCAGATACGAGAGGACGATGCCGCTCGTGAGCGCCAGTTGGTTGAGCGAGACGAGCCGTCCGCGAATGTGTACTGGTGCAACCTCCGAGATGTAGAGCGGGGTGGTGAACGACGCCACGCCAATCGCCGCACCGACCACGAACCGCCCGGCGATGAGCCACGGCAGCGTTGGCGCCAGCGCCGTGGCAATCGCTCCCGTGGCAAAGAGCATCGCGGTTCCAATGATGACTCGCCGACGTCCGAAGCGGTCGGCGAGCGTTCCGCCGCCGAGCGCACCAAGGAGCGCTCCCGCGAGCACGCAGCTGACCACGAACTCCACTGCCGTCGACGACAGGGGAAAGTCAGTCCGAATAAACAGAATCGCCCCGGAAATGACGCCCGTATCATAGCCGAAGAGCAGACCGCCGAGCGCCGAGATCGCCGCTGCAACGTAGACGAATCTGGAGGAGTGATCTGGTTGAGCAGGAACGCTCGCCTGAGTTAGGGTATGGGTGGTCAAAGTCCAGGGCTGCCCTGCATGATGCCGCCATCGGCGAAAATGGTCGTGGCGGTGATATAGCTGGCACCATCGCTCGCGAGGAATGCGACGAGGCTGGCGATCTCCTCCGGCTTCGCCAGGCGCCCAAGGGGAATGGAATCGTCGAGTTGCTTCAAGAGCGCGGGATCGTTCATGGTGCCGGCATTGATCGGCGTCGCCACGGCGCCGGGACCGACGCCGACGACCAGGATGTTGTGCGGCGCGAGTTCGACGCCGGCGGTGCGTGTGAGCATGCGCATCCCGCCTTTGGACAGGCAGTAGGGGGTGTTGCCGGGCATCGGCCAATCTTCATGCACCGACGAGATGTTGATGATGCGCCCGCCGCCGCCCTGGGCGATCATCTGCTGCGCGGCGAGTTGGGTGCCGAAGAACGCACTCTTGAGGTTGATCGCGAGCACCCGGTCGTATTGCTCCTCCGTGGTGTCGAGGATGGACGTGCGCGTCTCGATGCCGGCGTTGTTCACCATGATGTCCACGCGCCCGAACTCCTGCACCGCGGCCGCGAACACGCGTCGCAGCTCCGCGAGCTGGCTGACATCCGCCTTCACGCCGATCACACGATCTCCGAGTGCCTTGACCTCTTTCTTCAACGCATCTGTTGCCTCGGGATGCGATACGTAATCGATGACGAGGTTCGCACCCTGCCGGGCGAATTCCAGAACGATGGCCATCCCGATGCCGCTATTGCCGCCGGTGACGATGGCGACCTTGCCTTGTAGATTCATGGTGTCGAGGGGTTGATCGGCGTGAGTAACACGCGTGAGTATCACGGGAGACCGGGTGCGACGATACGGCCTGTGACGACGCGGGCGGGACGAGCGTGCCGCACCAGCGTGTGGTCGTTCCGCGTCGCGGAAGGAACGCCACCCTGCATGTATGAATCACGGGCACTGCCCAGCCAACGTCAATTCCTGCAAAGGCGCGCGGTCCTGCCCATTCGCCAGTGCTTCACTCACGGCATCAGAGGGGAAACGATCGATGAGGAAAGACGATCCGTCGATACCACTCGACGAAGGGAACGCGAAGCCCGCGGCTGCTGAACGGGCGCACGAGACCACGCCAGGCTCGCTGGCGAAGCGCATGCTGCGCGCGGAGTGGGGAGCGCTCTCGACGGATGAGCGCGCCATCATCGAGGCGGTCCTCACCCGCGTCACCTCCGGGAAGGTCGTGGCCCGCGACATCAATAAGGAGCTCCGGGAGTCGCGCACGCTCGGCGAACGCTGGTCCGACCAGATCGCAAACTTCGGTGGATCCTGGACCTTCATTCTGCTCTTCCTCGGCTTCCTCGCCTTCTGGACGCTGTTGAATACCGAGATCCTCGGACCGCGCCACGACGCGTTCGACCCCTACCCGTTCATTTTCCTCAACCTGCTCCTGTCGATGGTTGCCGCGCTGCAGGCGCCGGTGATCATGATGTCGCAGAATCGCGCGGCGAAGCGGGATCGGATCGAGGCGAAGAACGACTATCAGGTGAACCTGAAGGCCGAACTTGAGATCCGGGAGCTGCACGACAAGCTCGATGCGCTGCGCGAAGCACAGTGGACCGAGCTGGTGCGCATGCAACACGACCAGATCCGGTTGCTGGAGCGGGTGCTGACGGGCGAGCGAGGTTCGCAGGAGGCGCCATGACGCGCGAGGGCAGCGCGATCCGTGCCGCGCGGGGGCGTTCCGTTCGGTGGCCGCGCAACGCGCGCGCAGGCGTTCCATTTGACTCGACACGATACAACCTAACGTGACACAGCGGCGCTAGTGACGACGAAACGGAGCATCGTTCGCTGACAGGGGCGCAGGGACGCGACATCGCGCGTCGCGTCGCGTCGCGCCGCGTCGCGTCGCGCCGCACCGCGCACCGCGTGAGCGGGCGGCACCGGAAATGCATTGCTCAGTCGTGCGTTCGTGAGCGCTGCCGTATGACGCTGGCGGACGTCTCCTCTCTCGTGGCTGCAGTGTCCGCGACGGATGACACATGCTGTCCTCGTGGCGAGACGACGGGAGGTCGACTGAGCTTGCCGCCCCACGCGTGTCGACGCGGAGTGCGCGGCAGCGTCCGACCGCGCGCGCGGCGACGCGTGTGAAGGTCGGTCGCATGGATGGGCGAGGCTTCGGTGAAGTGTACGGGTCGGCACTGTGTACTGTGTCTTAGTTGCAGGCGGCGAATGCAAGGACCGACGAATGTCGGCGAGGGCAGGAGCCACGCAGATCGAGAGTGCATCCATGAAACGCCTAACGGCTATCACCGCGTCACTGCTCGGCGCTACGCTCGCCAGCGCCGCAGGTGGCGTGCGCGCTGACGCGCAGATCACGGAGGTCGCGCGCACGCCGATCGCTGACGCGGCGCAGATCACCTTCGGGTACCTGTGCGGCGACCGCTTCGTCGTGCGCAACGACGGTACCCGAGCGATTGACCTCGCATACGGGGTGGAGAAGGGGACCGAGCACACCAAGCTCGCGCTCAACGCGCGCGAGTCGGTGGAACTGCAGTCCACGTCGAAGCATGACGTCGAACTCTGGATGGACGGCAAGATGATCGCCCGTGCCTCGAAGGAGAAACGGTCGTGCAAGGATGTCCAGGGGAATGCGAGCGTGTCCGTGAATCCGCTCGAGGTCAACACCACCGCGTCGGATCGTTCGTACGCGCGCTATGGCTCCACGTATCCGTTCTATGACCCCTGGTACCTGGGCGCCTACGGGTACTACGGCTCTCCGTTCGGGTACCGCCCCTACTACTCGACCGTCATCTCCCGCCCGATCATCATCAATCGCCGCGGGGGCGGGCACCGCCGGCGGTAGGCGGAGCGAGCGTGTCGTGGCGGCGTCGCGCCTAACGCTTGAATCTCCATCAGGTCCCGTCCCACGACGATCGTTCCACCGAAATGCTGTCGCGCCGCCTCGATCCTCGCCGACTCCGGCACCGCCGGGTCCTCGGCGGGGATCAGGTGCGACAGCACCAGGGTTTTCACTCCGGCCGCCGGTGCGACCCGACCGGCATCCCCGGCGCTGATGTGGTGTGACAGGGTGCTGCGCTTGAGATCGGGCGCGTTCGGGACATTGGCGATCAGTCGGTCCACCGCGGAAGGAATCATCACCTCGTGGACCACAACGTCGGCGTTCTGCGCGAGTGCGATGAGGGGATTGGAGCGCGTCGTGTCGCGGAGAGGACGATGGACCGGCCAGAGAAGGGCGGTGGTGAGGAGGAAATCCCGTCGCTGCATGGGAAGGGTTCGACAGGGTGACGGTGAGACTGTGAACCGGGTCGAAACCGCATGCACTCTCATCGCTGCGGCGTTCATGAAGGCGCGTCATCCCCTCACGCGGCAAGCGTGCAGTGCCAAAGCGTTAGCCTCTCATTACCCTCGCCGCTCCGCGGCCACGGACGACCTCAGCCCTCAGTCCCGCGTCCTCCCTGCGACCTGCGCGGTACACAAATCACATCACACCGAGCAGCACAGCGCCGCCAGATGTTAGGCGCACGGCGCTCGCGTAGTGGCGAGAACGACTCCCTATTCTGCCGGACACAAGATGCTGCACCAATCCAACCTTGCCGTACGACCTACCTCCAAGGCGCGAGAGCGTGGCGTCAGCGTGGCGATGTGAGGCTCCCTAACTGCGCCGATGTACTGAAACTCTCTCTTCCGGTCGCTGCGCACTATCGCCCCCGCGTGCCGACCTGCACATTCAGGTAGTGCTCGAAGCGCCATCGTCGCGCGAACGCTAAGCCTCGCGTGGCGAACGAGCCTACGGAAGGTAGGGTAGCATGGAGTCGAAGAACGGTAGCGCGGGCGAGTCGGCGGACGTCGCGGGAAGAGCAAACCCCGCGCTTTTGCCCGCGCAAACTGCGCAAGATGCGCTCCCGCGCGACCTTGGCCGGACGACGGACGTGTTGAGCACCGAGAAGACGAGCGGACATCCGCAAATCGTTGGACTCGGTGCCTCGGCGGGCGGGCTGAACGCCTTCCTCCGGATCGTTCGCCTCTTGCCGCCCGACGCTGGACTCGCCTACGTCCTGGTACAGCATCTCGCGCCTGAGCACGTGAGCCTGCTTCCCACGATCCTCGACAATGCCTCCACCGTCCCGGTCGTCGAAGCGCAGGACGGGATGCTGCTGGAGGCGAACTGCGGCTACGTCATTCCGCCGAACACAACCATGACGGTGACCGATGGTCACCTGCGTTTGGTGGACCGGCAGAAAGGGCGCGCTCCCCATTATTCCATCGATGCGTTCTTTCGCTCGCTGGCCGAAGTGCATGGGAGCGAATCGGTTGCGGTGATTCTCTCCGGAACGGGCTCCGACGGCGCGAGGGGCATCGAGGCGATCAAGGAGGCGGGGGGCATCACAATCGCGCAGGACGCGGAGTCGGCGGAGTTTAGCGAGATGCCCGAAGCCTCCATCGCTACGGGGTGCGTCGACTTCATTCTGACGCCGGAGGACGTCGCGGAGCATCTGGGGCGGCTCGGGAGACATCTTGGCGCTCGCGGTGCCGCCACGCCCAAGGACGGAGACGTCACGCCGTCGTCGGGCGCGGTGGATGAGCGCGACCTGCACAAGATCCTGACGCTCCTCTATCGGCGCACCGGAGTCGACTTCCTCCAGTACCGGCGAGGCACGATGCACCGCCGCATCCTGCGACGTATGCTCGTGCACCGCCAGGAGAGTCGCGGCGAGTACCTCGCGCACCTGCGCGTGAATCCGGCGGAGCTCGACCTGCTCTACGAGGATCTCCTGATCGGCGTGACGAGCTTTTTCCGTGATCCGGAAGTGTTCGCCGACCTGAAGGAAAAGGTCTTCCCGGAACTCATGAGTCGACGCGCGCCTAACGCCGCCATCCGCGCATGGATCGTCGGTTGTGCGAGTGGTGAGGAAGCGTATTCGTTCGCGATCGCGCTGCTTGAGTTCCTCGGCGATGAGCGAAAGGCGACTCCGATCCAGATCTTCGCGAGCGACCTGAGCGAAGCGTCGATCGCGCGTGCGCGCGCCGCGCGCTATCCGGCGAGCATCGCCAGCCAGGTCTCCGCGGAGCGTCTCAGCAAGTATTTCACGCAGGAAGACGGTGTCTACCGCATCGCCAAGCGCGTGCGGGATCTGTGCGTGTTCTCGCGGCAGAACGTGGTGCGCGATCCGCCATTCTCGCACCTCGACATCATCAGTTGCCGCAATCTGCTCATCTACCTCGAGGCGCCGCTGCAGCGGCGCGTCTTCTCTGTCTTCCATTTCGCGCTCGAGCCGCATGGCGTCCTGATTCTCGGGAGCGCGGAGTCGGCGGGCGTCGCCTCGACGCTGTTCGAACCGTCGTTGAAGCGAAGCCGCGTCTTTCATCGGCGAATGACTGACACGCAGCCGCTCGCGGGAGACTTCACCCCTTCGGGGTTGCCGGATGAGATGGGAGCGGGAGACTGGCGAGCCTCGCCGATTCGCCCACCCCCACCAGGGGTACTACCCGTGTCGCCCACTGACGTCGCGAGCGCGGCGGACCGGGTGCTCCTGTCACGCTTCACGCCGCCCGGCGTCGTGATCAACGAGTCGATGCATGTATTGCATTTCCACGGTGATACCTCGCGATTCCTGGCGCATCCGGCCGGATCGGCGAATCTCGACCTGTTGCGCCTGGCGCACGCTGAGCTGGTTCCCCCGTTGCGGTCGGCGGTTGGACGAGCGTCGACAGATCATGCGCTGGCGCGCGAGTCGCCAATTGCGCTGAAGGAGGGCACCGCCACCACGCCGATCTCCATCGAGGTCCTTCCGCTCTCCGGTTCGTCGACGGCGGAATGGAACTACCTCGTCCTCTTTCTCGAGGACTCTACCCCGCAATCATCTCCGGCGACGGGCGGGCGGAAGCCGCGTCGCGGGCGTACAAAGTCGAGCGAAGATCCCGCGGCGTTGGCCGTCTCACGCGACGAACTCGCCGCGACACGACGCTACCTGCAGGAAATCGTCGAGCAGCACGAAGTGACCGTGGAGGAGCTGCGCGCGACCGGTGAGGAGCTGCAAGCGAGCAACGAGGAGCTGCAAAGCACCAACGAGGAGCTCGAGACCACGAAGGAGGAGGTGCAGTCGACCAACGAAGAGGTCAGCACCGTCAACGAGGAATTGCAGCAACGCAACACGGAGCTGTCGGCGACTTCTGCCGACCTCGCCAATATTCTCGTCAACACGAAGGTCCCCATCGCGATTGTCGATCGCGACCTCCTCCTTCGTCGCTTCACACCGGCGCTCAGTCGCCTGATGAAGGTGATCCCATCGGATGCCGGGCGACCGCTGACCGACGTCCGGCTTCGCTTCCAGCTCCCCGATCTCGAGCGCAGGATTGCGCATGCGGTCGACACGCTATCGGTCGATGAAGTCGATGTGCGCGACGACGATGGCCGGTGGTGGGGGCTCACCATTCGTCCGTACCAGACCGTCGACCGTCGCGTGGACGGTGCGGTGCTGGTCTTCGCCGATATCGACACCAGCAAGCGCCATGCGGAGCGCGCCGACGAGTTCATCGAGGAGCGCAAGCACCTGCTCGGCACGTCCGAGGAGGCTCGGCGAATCGCCGAGGCGGCAACCATCGTCGCCCAGGCGGCACAAGTCGTGGCCGAGAAGGCTAATCGCGCGAAGGCCGACTTTCTGGCGAACATGAGCCACGACCTGCGCACCCCGCTCAACGCCATCGACGGCTACACGGAGCTCATGGAGCTGGGGCTTCGCGGGCCCGTGACGGAAGCACAGCTGCTCGACCTCTCGCGCATCAAGCGAAGTTCGCGGCACCTCCTCGCGCTGATCAACGACATCCTGAACTTCGCGAAGGTCGAGGCGGTGAGTGTCACGTTCGCGCTTGCAGATGTGCGCGTCGACCTGCTGGTCAGTGCAGTCCTGGATCTCGTCGATCCACAACTGGCCGCCAGGTCGCTGCACGTCGAGCGCGGGACGCTCGATGGAACGGTGCGTGCCGATCCCGAACGACTCCACCAGATCCTCGTCAACCTGCTGACGAACGCGATCAAGTTCACGCCACCCTCGGGAAGCATCAACGTCTCCAGCGTGGTGGCACCCGACGCGATTCGCATCGAGGTGACAGACACAGGACCGGGGATTCCTGCGCTGCAATTCGATCACATTTTTGAGCCGTTCGTCCAGCTCGACCGTGGGTATACGACCCCTGCACCGGACGGCGTCGGATTGGGCTTGGCGATCAGCCGCGGCTTGGCGCGTGCCATGCATGGCGACCTGACCGTCGCGAGCGAGGTCGGCGACGGCAGTACGTTTGTGCTGACGCTTCCGCGGGCGATGAACGGAGTCGAGCACAGCTAGGCGGCGGTCGTCGTCCTGCATGACGACGATCTCATGCTGCCGAAGGTGATCCATCCACAACTCCGCTGCAACGTCGAACGCTGGCGCCGAATCCTTGCGCTGTGTGTGATCCCGAGCCACGTGCTGAGGAATGCACAGTTCGGGTAAAGCCTGACAATCCATAATCCGGCGCTGCCGGTGGCACGGCGCGCGTACCAGGCCGCTGGACCTGGCCACAGGATCGTGGCCCGTCGACAGACGCTCGCTTCGCGGGCCGACTGCCATCTGCGCACGGTTTACGGTCGTTCGTCAGCGACCGCAGCGTCTGTTCCTGTGGCGCGTGCGCCGCGTCACGCGCGCGCCGCGCGTCACATCCCACCGTACGTGACGCGAAGTGGAAGACCGGCCTCTCCGCAAAATTTGTTCTCGGTGATGGAGCGATGCGGCCCCAGACCGAGGCCCACGGTGAGCATCTTCTCTTTCTCCACCGGCCCACTGACGTTCACCTGCGTTACCCCAGCCGGTGCGCCTCATGTAGTAGGCATGAATCAGTTCGTGCGCGAGGCCGACCCACGACGGGCGGTTTCCGTCCGGCGTCGTGATCATGTGTGCGCTGAACATGATGGCCG
>JBDTUA010000095.1:0-14573 GCA_040007995.1 Gemmatimonadota bacterium
GTGGAAGGCGGTGAGAGGTTCGTCCGCGCAGCGGCGCCGTCCGCGTAGCGGCGCCCGTGTCACCCGCGCGCCGTCGGCGCGCGGTGATAGCCGTTCGGGTCATACGGCGCGAGCTTTTCCATCCACATCGCCTCCAGCGCCTGCACCTCCTCGCGCAGGTCGGCCAGCGGATCCTGTTCCGGCGGTGCAAGCGTGTCGACGATCTCGAAGGTGAACTGATCGGCACCCAGGGCGTTCCACTCCTGCTGCAATAGCTTGTTGGGATGCGCGCTGAACTTCAGCTGCGCTCGGTGCCGGTTGACCAAGGCAGGGATATCGATGCCGGCGAAGACGAAATGCTTCCCGTTGACGTGGTTGCGTACGATGGCGACGCCATAGGTACGCGGCGACTCCTTGTACTGCCGCGCGGCTTCCCGGCGATCGATCGGCATGGCGGTGCGGGGTTCGGGCAAGGACGGTGCTTCCGGACGCTGTCGCCGTATCTTGTCTCCGTGTGAGCGCACGCGAAAGTTGTCGGCGGTCTTTCTTCCGCTGTCGAGCCCTCTCGAACGCCCAAATCCTGCACCCGCGACGACGCATGAGTCACTTTCCGATCCGCGCCGAGAATCTTCCGCTCCCCGTCGGACCCTACTCGCCAGGGATGGGCTTTGAGCGACTGATTTTCGTCTCAGGACAGGGTGCCGTCGATCCGGCGACCGGCGCACTCGCGGGCCCCGACGCCACGGCGCAGACGGAACAGTGCCTGCAGAACCTCCGGGCGATCCTCCACGCGGGGGGATCCGACCTGCAGCATGTCCTGCGATGCGGCGTCTTTCTCCTCGACATGAACGACTTTCAGGCGATGAACGCGGAGTACGAGCGCGCATTCGGCGAGCATCGCCCGGCGCGGACCACGGTCCAGGTTTCCGCCTTGCCCCGCGAAGGGCTGCGCGTCGAGATCGACTGCATCGCATATCGCCCCTAGCGCGGCGCCACGCGGCAGTGTCACCGCGAGACGCGACGTCCTCCTGCTTGGCGGTCACCAACCCTCACGCGATCGTTCTCACTCGCCCTCCACCGGTCATGTCCGACACGACGAAGTGGTCCACCATCCTGTCCGACGCGTGGGGGATAGACGCCACGCTTGAGCAGCTCGCGGGAGAGTATGACCTGAACTTCCGCGCCTCCGCCTCGGACGGGCGGAACTACGTTCTCAAGGTCATGCGTACCGGCTGCGACCCGGCGTTTGTCGACCTGCTGTGTGCGGCCCACGAGCACGTACGCCTCCGGACTCGCGAACAAGGAACCGAAGACGTCGCCGACACGAGCGATGCACGACTCCCGGTCGCCGAGCTCGTTCCCACGCGCGACGCGGCGCGCTGGTGGTTGCACCGGGACGAAGAGCTCGGCGAGCGGATCGTCTGGCTGCTGACGATGCTCGACGGCGTCGAATACGCCCGTCTTCGCGCGCACCCGATCCCGCTGGTGGCCGAACTGGGTACGACGGTCGCCCGGTTGGACACGGCGATGGCTGACCTCGCGCATCCGGGGCTGCGGCGGGACTTCAAGTGGGACCTGCGGCACGCGGAGTGGATTGGCGCCCACCTCGGGACTCTCGACCACGATCGTCGCGGACTGATCGGCGACATCCTGTCGCGGTACCTCGCGCTGCAGCCCGCACTGCTCGCCGAACCGTGCGCCGTCGTGCATAACGACCTGAACGACTGGAACATCCTCGTCGCGCCGGACACGTCGGGAGTGCCTCGCATCAGCGGCATCCTGGACTTCGGCGACATCGTGCACGGACCGCTCGTCGCCGAAATTGCGATCGCTGGCGCGTACCTCGTCCTGGATCATCCGACACCCGAACGCGCACTCGCCGCTTTCGTGGGCGCGTATCATCAGGTGACCCCGCTGACCGGCGCACAGCTCGACTTGCTCTGGTCGCTGCTCCTGATGCGGCTCGCAGTCAGCGTGATCAACTCCGCGCAGATGGCACGTGAGCGCCCGGGTGATCCATACGTCGTCGTGTCGCAAGCGCCGGCCTGGCGTTTCCTCGAGCGTTTCGCGCGATTTCCGGAGGCGGTGATGCGCGCGCGACTGCGTGCGGCGTGCGCGCTCCCCGCGAGCGACGCGGCCGGGCGCGTCATCGCGTGGCTCGACCGGGAGCGAGGGAGCTTCTCCCGTGTCATGGGAGTGGCGCTCGACACCCTCCCGATCGGTTCCCTCTCGATCACCACGTCCACCGTGCCGCAGGACCCGATGCGAATGAGCGTCGAGGAGGCGCGCACCGTCGGCGCGGCGGCCGGTGTCGGGCCCGCATGGGTGGGCAGCTACGGGGAACCGCGCGCGGTCTACACGGCACCTGCCTTTCGGCTCGGGGCGGACGCGACGTCGGATCGGCGCAGCGTCCACATCGGCGTCGACATCTTCCTTCCAGCCGGCACGCCGGTCCACGCACCGTTCGACGGGGTGATCGATACGGTGGAGTACCGCGATGCACCGCTGGACTACGGGGGAATGGTGGTCCTGCGACATGAAACGCCGGACGGCGATCCGTTCTGGACGCTCTACGGCCATCTCGCGCGCGCCCAAGTCGAGAAGCTCGCGGTGGGTGACGCGATGACGGCGGGGAATACGTTCGCGACGCTCGGCACCGCGGAGGAGAACGGTGGATGGGATCCGCACCTCCACATGCAGCTGGCGACGACGACCGATGGCATGGGTCACGACTGGCCCGGGGTCGCCGCTCCCGACGACCTCCCGCTCTGGCGCGCGATCTGTCCGAATCCGGCGGCGCTTCTCAACCTGCCGGATGCCGTCGTCGCGTACCAGCCGATCGATCATGAGGCGCTGCTCGCCGGACGGCGCGCACATTTTGCCACGAATCTTCGACTGAGCTATCGCGACCCGTGTCTGTTCGTGCGCGGGTGGAAGCACTACCTGTTCGATGAGTGGGGACGTGTCTTCCTCGATGCGTACAACAACGTACCCCACGTCGGTCACGCCCACCCGCGCCTGCGACGGGTTGCGCACGACCAGCTCGCACGGCTCAACACCAACACCCGCTACCTCCATCCGGCACAACTGCAGTTCGCCGAGGCGCTTTTGCGGCGGATGCCTCCGCACCTCACGCACGTTTTCCTCGTCAACAGCGGAAGCGAGGCGAACGAGCTGGCGTTGCGGCTGGCGAGAGCTTCGTCCGGGGGGCGCGACATGGTCACCCCCGAGCACGGCTACCACGGCCACACCACCGGCGCGTACGACATCTCCGCGTACAAGTTCGACAAACCGGGAGGGGGCGGACGCCCCGACTGGGTGCAACTCGTTCCCGTGGCCGACAGCTATCGCGGTCCACACCGGGGAGAGCGAGCCGGCGAGCAGTACGCCACCTATGTGGACGACGCGATCGCTCGGATCGCCGCTCGGGGCGGCCGGCTCGCCGGCTTCATCGCCGAGACCTTTCCGAGCGTCGGTGGGCAGGTCATCCCGCCGGTCGGCTACCTGCAAGGGGTCTACGCGCGCATTCGCGCGTCCGGCGGTGTCTGCATCGCCGACGAGGTCCAGACCGGCCTAGGTCGACTCGGGGAGTACTTCTGGGGCTTCGAGCAGCAGCAGGTGCTCCCCGACATCGTCGTGTTAGGCAAGCCGCTCGGCAATGGCCATCCCATCGGCGCCCTCGTCACGACCACGGCGGTGGCGCGGACCTTCGACAACGGCATCGAGTTTTTCTCCACGTTCGGCGGGAGCACGCTCTCCTGCCGCGTGGGCACCGAGGTGCTGCAGATCGTCGAGGACGAGGCACTGGCGGCCAATGCCCGGATCGTCGGTGACGCGCTGCTCGCCGGCCTCCGTGAGCTGCAAAGCCGGCACCCGCTCATCGGCGATGTCCGCGGGATGGGACTCTTCCTCGGCGTTGACCTGGTGCGGGACCGCGACGCGCGCACCCCCGCGACCGCCGCGGCACGCCAGGTCGTGAATCGGATGCGCGAGCAGCGCATCCTCATCGGGACCGAGGGTCCTGCCGACAACATCCTCAAGATCCGCCCGCCGCTGACGATCACCCTCGAGGATGCCGCGCTCCTCGTTCGAACGTTGGGAGACACGCTCGCCGAACTAGCGTGAGCGTACGGCGCGGCGAGATCGCGCCGCCGCGCCGGGCGCTCAACCCTTCCGCGCCTTCCACTTCGTCAGCAGATCGCGTTCGCGCTCGGGCGTGAAACCGGTCTTGAGCCCTGCCTGGCGTTCCGCCGGCTGCGTGCGGAACCACTCCAGCGTGTCGCGCGCCGTGTCTTCTGTCGGACGGATCTTGAGGCCGGCCTTGAGTTCGGGGGTGAGGTCAAAACGTGCGAAGCCGGCGGTGCGTCCGCTCATGACCTGGAAGACGGGGAGCTCCTTTCCGTACGGGTTGGCACCGTTCGCGCGCAGGAAGTCGGCATCGACCCAGATGTACGTCGGGTTGGCGCCCACGCCCTTTTGCACGCGCGCGAGGAACTGCCGGAACGGTTGCCCCCCGTCCGGACCCACACCGTTGAAGACGCCATAGGTGCGATCCTCGACGAGCTTCACACAGAAGTCGACCAGGTCGCGCACGTCGATGATCTGCACGTGATCGGTCCCGTCGCCCGGTGCCAGCATCTCGCCACCGCGGGCCACACGCACCGGCCAGTAGGTGAATCGATCGGTGTCATCGCCGGGGCCGACGATCAGGCCGGGGCGAACGACGGTGACGCGACCCGGCATCGCCGCGTGGGCCTCCTTCTCCGCGTACGCCTTCGCGTGCCCGTAGCTCAGCGGACGCCCGTCGGGAATCGGCGTGTTCTCGAGCGTCAGAACGGGGGCGTCGGCCGACATCGGAACGCGACTCGTGTCGAAGTAGACCGAGCGGGTCGAGATGAACAGGTATTGGTCGGTGGAGTCCTTCAGCAGGTTCGCCGAGAGCTTCACCCATTCCGGGGCGCTGCTCAGCGATGCCGATTCATCGATGACCGCATCCCACTTGCGTCCCTTGAGCGCGTCGAGGTTGCTCGCGCGATCGCCGGCCAGCTCCTCCACGTCCTTCCCGAACATTCCTGGCGCACTCTTGCCGCGGTTGAAGATCGTCACCTGATGGCCGCGCTCGAGCGCGCGATGCACGTCGTGTGGCCCCACGAAGCCGGTGCCGCCGAGGATCAGGATCTTCTTGGGCGCAGTCCGCCTGACGAGGAGGGCGCGCGGGTCTATCGCTGCCGCGACCCCCAGCGCCGTGAGTCCGCTGCCGATGAATTCGCGCCGGTTGAACATGAGGGACCTGTGGGGTGCAGAGGGGGGGATGCGTCGCGTACGCTACCGCTCGTATGTACGCTCAGAAGGTCGAAAGCGTGGCGAACGACACGGGGGGAGCCCCACGATGGAGACTCCCCCAGTGCATCGCCTGATGCCCAGGCCGTGACGATGCGCCCTACCTAGGCGTGGTTCGCGAAGATCGGATCGCCTTTCTTGTAGGGGACGCATGGATCGAAACGCCCCGGCGTCTCGGCGTATACGAGCGCCTTCGTCATCCCGACTTCCGACGTGAAGAAGCCGAGCAGCGTCAGCTCCTTGAGCATGCGGAAGTAGTGATTGGGTTGGTCGCCCTTCTTCTTGTCCTGATAGGCCTTGGCGTCCTTGTCGAGCTGTGTGAGCAACGCCAGTCGCTGCTCAGGAGTCGCCTGCATGAACGCAGCGTTGCTCGCCGTCTGGCTCGCCTCGTTCAGCTGCGTCAGTCCCTTCCGAAAGATCGCCTGATCCTCGGGGGTATAGCAGTCCTGCACCATCACGGCGATGAACGGTCCGCACTTCGCGGCCTTTGCCCCCGGGGTCGACGTCTCGGGGAGGATGGTCTCGGCGACTTCGTCCAAGAGGGCGACTTCTTCCGCGGAAAACATCGTCTGCGTCGGCTCGACCATGGCGGTCGCGACCGTGCTGTCGGCGACCTTCGCCGCGGGTTCCTTGCTACACGCCGCCAGCAACGACGAGCCGCCGATGAATGCGGCCCCGCCGAGCATGGCGCTCACCCGCCGGATCGCCTCCCGGCGATCGATGTGCGACGAGAACGTCGGCTTGAGTTCGATATCGTCAGGCATGATTGGCTCTCCGGGTCGGCGGTCTAGAGGTCGCGCTTGTTGAGCGCATCAACGGCGAATTCGGCCGCGCGCGCGGTCAGCGCCATATACGTCAACGACGGGTTCACAGCGGAGGTCGATACCATGCAGCTCCCGTCGGTCACGAAGACGTTGGGGGCATCCCAGACCTGGTTGTGCTTGTTCAGGACGGAGTTGGTCGGTGCCGTTCCCATGCGCGCCGTCCCCATCTCGTGAATGCCCATTCCCGGGAAGTATCCGCCGTCGTACGTGGTCACGTCCTTCACGCCACACGCATCGAGCATCTCGGCCATGTCGGCCATCATGTCCTTCCGCATCTTGTGCTCGTTCTCGCCGATCGCGCAATCGATCTTGAGCACCGGCAATCCCCATTTGTCCTTCTTCTCGGGATCGATCGAGACCTTGTTGTTGTGGTCCGGGAGCATCTCACCAAAGGCGGTGGCGCCGATCGTCCAGTCGCCCGGCTGCGCCATCTGGTCCTTGAACGCGGCGCCCACTCCCAACTCGGCCACGGCCCGGTCCCACCCTTCGCGGCTCGCGCTCCCCTGATAGCCGAATCCGCGCAGGTATTGGCGCTTGTCCTTCCCCACGTTGCGGTAGCGGGGGATGTAGAAGCCGGTGGGGCGGCGGCCATAGTAGTACTGGTCCTCCAGCCCGGTGAGGTTGCCATTGGCCCCCAGCCGGAAGTGGTGGTCCATGAGGTTGTGTCCTAACTGACCGCTGCTGCTTCCGAGCCCTCCCTCCCACACGTCATTCGCAGAGCGCATCAGCAGCCAGGTGCTGTTGAGCGTCGAGGCGCAGAGGAAGATGACTTTCGCCTCGTAGTCCGTCATCTGGTTTGTCAGCGCGTCCATCACCCGGACGCCCTTGGCGCGCTTGGCATCCTTGTCGTAGACGACCTCGGTGACGATCGACCACGGCTTAAGCGTCAGCTTCCCCGTCGCCATCGCCGCCGGAAGCGTGGACGACTGCGTGCTGAAGTAGGCGCCGTATGGGCAGCCCAGCCAGCAGGCGTTGCGGCTCTGGCACTGGTTGCGTCCCGGGAGCGGTTGCGTGAGGTTCGCGACCCGTCCCGGGATCAGGTGACGCGTCCCGCCGAACTGCGACTTGAGCTTTGTGGACACCATCTGCTCGCCGCAGTTGAGCGGCATCGCCGGCTGGAACTGCCCGTCGGGAAGCACCTCGAGACCCTCCAACGATCCGGAGATCCCGGCGAACTTCTCAGCCTTGTCGTACCAGGGGGCGATCTCCGCGTAGCGGATCGGCCAGTCGGTCGCGATCCCGTCCTTCACGTTCGCGGAGAAGTCGATGTCGCTCAAGCGATAGCTCTGACGACCCCACATCAGCGATCGCCCCCCGACGTGGTAGCCACGGAACCAGTCGAATCGCTTCACCTCGGTGTAGGGCGATTCCTCGTCCTTCACCCAGTAGTCGAGGTTGGTCTCATTCAGCGGATAGTCGCGCTTGAGCACGGGATAGTGCGCGATCATCTCCTGGGTGCGGCGCCCACGGTGCGGGTACTCCCACGGCCCCTTCCGCGCATTCACGTAGTCCTTGATATGCTCGATATTCCGTCCGCGCTCAAGCATGAGGACACGCAGCCCCTTCTCGGTCAACTCTTTGGCGGCCCAGCCTCCCGAGATACCGGAGCCAACGACAATCGCATCGTACTGCGTCTCTTGCACTACGTCCTCCTTGCGGTGGAAACGGTGCCACACCCGACGACGTGAGCGGACGCCCGGACCTCAAGGGTCGGGCGTGGGCCGCTAATATGTGGCGCGAACCAAGGATTGGCGACGCGGAATTCGCGGGTCCCGGCCTCCTTCCACGGTCCCGACTCCGGTACCTGATCGCTCGGCCCGAGAAGATCCGCGCTCGCAACATGTCTATCCCCGACATGCCCGGTCAGCCTGAGCCCCAACGCCTCCGATTCGTCTGGTGACGTCGGTACCAGTGTCCCGGTCTCGCGCGACTTACAGCGTGCGCTTGTTCAGTTCGTCGACCGCGAATTCCGCCGCGCGCGCCGAGAGCGCCATGTAGGTCAACGATGGGTTCTGGCACGCGGTCGAGGCCATGCACGACCCATCGGTGACGAAGACGTTCGGGGCATCCCAGACCTGGTTGTGCTTGTTGAGGACCGAGTTTTTGGGGCTCGTCCCCATACGCGCCGTCCCCATCTCGTGGATCCCCATCCCGGGGAAATACTCATCGTCATACGGCTTCACGTCGCGCACACCGCAGGCGTCCAGCATCTCCGCCATGTCGGCGGCCATGTCCTTCCGCATCATCCGCTCGTTCTCGCCGATGGCGCAGTCGATCCGGAGCACAGGGAGCCCCCACTTGTCCTGCTTCTCGAGATCGAGCGTGACCTGGTTCGCATGATTCGGCAGCATCTCCCCGAAGGCAGTCCCTCCCATGGTCCACTGCCCAGGCTCGGCGCTCCGGTCCTTGAACGATCCCCCGACCCCCAGCTCGGCGATGGCCCGCTCCCAACCGCCGCGCCCTGCCCCGCCTTCGTAGCCGAAGCCACGCAGGTACGGGCGCTTCTCGCCCGACAGGTTTCGATAGCGGGGGATGTACGACGGATTCGGGCGCCGGCCGTAGACGTACTTGTCCTCCAACCCATCGACCTTGCCCCACGCCCCGACACGAAAGTGATGATCCATGAGGTTGTGGCCGAGTTCGCCCGAACTGCTCCCCAATCCCCCCGGCCAGATGTCGGTGGCCGAGCGCAGCAGAAGCCACGTGGAGTTGAGCGTCGAGGCACAGAGAAAGACGACACGCGCCGAGTAGTCGGTTGTGGCCATCGTCACGGCGTCCATCACGCGGACTCCCGTCGCCCGACTGCGCTCCTTGTCGAAGAGGACCTCGGTGGCGATCGCAAACGGCTTCAGCGATAGGCGACCCGTAGCCATCGCCGCCGGCAACGTCGACGACTGCGTGCTGAAGTACGCCCCATAGGGGCAGCCGAGCCAGCAGGCATCGCGATACTGGCAGCTGCCGCGTCCCAGAAGTGGCTGCGTGAGGTTGGCGGTGCGACTGGAGATCAGGCGACGCTTGCCGTCGTAAAGCCCTTTCAGCTTGTCGGCCACGAGCACTTCGGCGCAGTTGAGCGGCATCGCCGGCTGAAACTCGCCGTCCGGGAGTTGAGGGAGCCCCTCGAGCGATCCGGCGATCCCGGCGAACTTCTCCGCGTGCGAGTACCACGGCGCGATCTCGGCGTAGCGAATCGGCCAGTCGGTGCCGATCCCCTGGCGCGCATTGGCCTCGAAGTCGATGTCGCTCAACCGGAAGCTGCAACGTCCCCACATCAGCGAACGGCCACCGACATGGTAGCCGCGATACCAATCGAAGCGCCGCGTCTCGGTGTACGGCGAGTCCTCGTCGGAGGCCCACCAGTCGAGGTTCTTCTCGTTCAGCGGGAAGTCGCGCTTGAGCACCGGATAGCGGCGGATCATTTCCTGCGTGCGACCACCGCGGTGCGGATACTCCCACGGCGCCCTCGTGGCGTTGGGATAGTCCTTGATGTGCTCGATGTTCTTGCCACGCTCAAGCAGGAGGACACGCAGCCCGCGCTCCGTGAGCTCCTTGGCGGCCCAACCGCCAGAGATACCCGACCCCACCACAATGGCATCAAACTGCGTCGCTTGCATCGAGCCTCCGTCTCGTCTTCTCGTCTTCTCGTCTTCTCGTCTTCTTAAGAAGCAAACAGTCTAAGATCCGTCCCCACCGCGTCGGAGATGTCCATGCACGCCTGCAGGTCGGGATGACGCACCGTGACGTACCCGTCCGACACCAACGTCAGGATCCAGTTGCGACGCTCCGCACCAACCGGGAGCAGGTCCATGTGCACGATGTGCTCGCCGAAGCGTTGCAGCAGGTGCTGTAGTCCCTCGATGCGCTGGATTCTTCCCTGCCCCTCGGCCCGCTTGAAGACGTTGCAGACGTTGTACTTCCTAGCTGTCGATTGCGAAAACGTCCCCTTGAGCTCGGCTTCGGCGTAGCCCATGAAGAGGTCGACGTCGCCGACATAGTTCATGAGGTCGACCGTGTGCGCGCCGGCGGGACGCGCGGCGATTTCGCCGAAGATCGCTTCGCCTTTCGGCGTCCAGAAGAACTCCATGTGGGTGAAGCCGGTCTGGAACCCCATGGCCTGCAGCACCTGGTGCCCCATCTCGATCCCCGCCGCGACCGGCGTCGGCGACAGGTCGCGCAGGGCCAGCGTCTGCGGCGAGATCCACTCCGTGCTTCGCGCGATCAGTGGATTGGGACGGTAGAAGCAGACGTTTTCGTACTTCACCTCGCCGTTCACACAGATCGTGTCGTACGTGTACTCCTCGCCCTCGATGAACTCCTCGACGTTCACCTCGTCGTAGCTCGTCATCTTCGCGAGCTCCCGATCCAGCTCCTCCATTGATCCCGTCCGGAAGGTGTCCATCGACCCTGCCCCGTCGATCGGCTTCACGATCACCGGGAAACCGATCGACCTCGCCGCGTCCTTCACCTGCGCGATCGTCGTCGCCGAGGCGTGACGCGCGGTGCGGATCCCCGCCTTCGTCACCACCTGCTTCATCACGTCCTTGTTGCGGAAGGTCGTGGCCTGGGCCACGCCCTGGCCCGGGGTGCCCAACGCCTGCCGCAGCTTGGCGGCCAGCACGACTCCCGGTTCCCACATGCAGACCACCCGGTCGATCTGGTGCCCGCCCGCCGCCTCCACCACCTGTCGCACAACCGCTTCCTCGTCGGTGAAGTTCGCGACCTTCAGGTACCCGGACAGGTGCTCACGCGTGAGCGCGGGCAGGTCGTGCTCCGCCACATCGCTCAACCCGTACACCTTGCCACCGTGCGCCGCGAGCGCTCGGCAGAAGTACGGCATCTCACCCGGGTAACCGGGGGCCAGCATCAGGATGTTCATGGGATTTGAGAAGACGAGAAGACGAGAGAGGTGCGACGGAGGGGGTTAGCGGGGTGGAGTGGCGAGCGAGTCGAGGATGGCGGGGCGTCCGAGCTCCACCCGGATCGTCCTCACGATCCGAAGGATCGCCTTCTCCACCACGTCGGTGTTGCGATGCCGGACGATGACCCACCCATCGCCTTCATACGATGTGGACGGCGTCGCACCGACCTGAGGCGACTTGGCGGCCACGATCAGGGAGCCAAGTTCGCGGTTGATCTCCTCGACACCATGCACGGCGGTGATCCGCCCGTCACCCTGCCCGCGGAGAAAGGCGGCACCGGCTGCGTACTTCCGCTCCGGCACCCGGAACTCACCAAAGATCATCGCCCGCGTCCACTCCTGGACGACGTCGAAGTCGTGCGCGTACGACATCAGCTGCGTGATCTGTGCACCAGGGGGTCGGGCCGCGACTTCGCTGATCGCAATCGTCCCGTCGGGGCGCCGGAACCATTCCATGTGGGAGATGCCGGTTTGCATACCGAGCACGTCCAGCGCCCGCCGCGCGGCCTGGCGGATGTCGTCGTACGGCGCCGCATCCACCTCCCGCGGCAGGACCACCGACCACTGGATCCACGGGTTGTCGATCACCGTGAGCGGCGTGGGAAAGTAGTGCGTCAGCGAGTGCCAGACATGCACGCCACCTATGGTCACCGTCTCGAACGAGTGTTCCTCCCCTTGCACGAACTCCTCGAGCAGGGCGGGCTGCTCGGCGGAGGGCACCGTCAGCTGCAGCGCACGGCGCAGCGCCGACATGTCGTCCACGCGGAAGGTGGCGATCGCCCCGGCTCCGGCCGGAGGCTTGACCACGATGGGAAATCCGTTCGACTCGGCGAAGGCGACGGCCTCCGCGACGCTCGTGGCGAGGCTGTGCCGCGCGCACGGGAGCCCACTCTCGCGCAGGAGTGTCTTCATCCGCGCCTTGTCGCGGAAGTTGTTCGCAGTCTCAACGCTCATCCCCGGGATTCCCAGTCGCTGTCGCGCTTCGGCCAACGGACCCTGCAACTGCTCGTATGCGCCGAAAAGGCGCGTCAACGGGCCGAAGCGCTCGCTAAGCGCATTGGCTGCCCACAAGAGCTGCTCGACGTCGAGGATGTTGTCGACCCGCCAGTGCCGCACCGTCCCTTGCAGCTCCCGCAGGCAATCGGCGGCGTCGTGTGTGATGACGGCTAGCTGTACGCCGGGGAGGGTGGCTGCGGCGCGTACCATCGCGAGGGCGTTGTCGCTGAGCAGGGGGGCGGCGAAGGCGACGAGGGACATGCGGAAGGGCGGAAGACGAGACGACGGGGCCACCGAGTGGCGTGGTCTCTCCAAACTGGTGTCTTCCAGCGCCAGCGTCTAGGCGGGAGGGCGAGGCTCCCTGGCCTTCCTTCCGCTCCGCTACTCCCCGCGCAACGCGAGCGACGGGTCGACGTGCACGGCCCGCCAGGTGGGTCCGAAGCTGGCGACCAGGGCGATGACCACGAGCATCGCCGAGACGGCGGCAAGGACGAGCGGGTCCCCCGGTTGCACCTGATAGAGGAGGGCACCCAGAACGCGAGTGCTCGCGAGCGCGACGACCACGCCGAGCACGACACCGGCGAACGCCAGCGCAAGCGACTGTCCCACCACGAGGCGCGCCACCTGCGTCGACCGGGCGCCGAGCGCCATCCGGATGCCGATCTCCCCGAGGCGATGGCTCACCACGTACGACACGACGGCGTACAGCCCCACGGCGCTGAGCAGGACGGCGATCGCGGCCGCCGCCGCGAGCAGGTAGAGCGTGAAGGTGCGGTTCGCCATCGACGCGGCGACGATGTCAGACATGGCGCGCGCGCCGGTCACCGGTACTTGCGGGTCGAGCCGTCCGACCTCGCGCTGGACGAGCGGAAAGAGTTCGGCCGGAGTACGGTCGGGCGCACGCACCACGAGGCTCACGTCGCGCGCGAGCCACTGCAGCTCGGCCCCCGCCACCGGCACCAGCGGGAAGAAGGCCGCCTGCATTTGCGGCGCGTCCACTCCTGCATCATACAGTTGGTCCACCACACCGGAGACCCGGAACCAACCGTCTCCGTCGGTACAGCAGCGGAGGGTGCGTCCCACCGGAGTCTCGCCCGGCCAGAGGACCTCGGCGAGTGCGCGCGTCACCACTACCCCGGCTGCGGCGCGATGCACGTCGTCCCAGCTCGACGCGCTCCCGCGTACCGGGATCCTCATCGCGGCGAAGTAGCCGGGCGCTACCTGCACGGTCGTCACGCACTGCTCACGGCGACCCGTCGTGCCCGGCTGGTTGGTGACCACGCTCGTGCATCCGGATCGCCCGGTCAGGGGAAGCTGCTCGACCAGGCTCGCCTCTCGCACTCCCGGTATGGCGCGCACGGCCGCCAACAGCTGCTCGTAGAAATCGCTCACGCGCTGCACGTTGTCATAGCGCGCCGACGGCAGCGCCACGTCCATCGTCGTGACGCCGTCGGGCGCAAAGCCTGGGTTGATGGTGCGCAGCTTCTGAAAGCTGCGCACCATCAATCCGGCGCCAGACAGCAGGACGACCGCCAGCGCGACCTGGGCCACCACCAGCGTCCCGCGCACCGCCACTTGGCGTCGCGAGAGCGTGAGCCCGCGCGAGGCATCCCGCAGCGCGGCGTGGTCCCCCTCGCCGTAAGCGCCGTGCGCTGTCAACAGGCCGAGCACCACGCCAATGGCCAGCGCCATCGCGAGCAGCAGCGCCGCTGTTCCCATTCCTACGTGCAGCTCGGCGAGCCGCGGAACGCCGCGTGGTGACGCCCAGACGAGTGCCCCGAGCGCCGCGCGCACCAGCGCAAACGCCAGCACGGCCGCCGCCGCCGCTACCATGATGGCGTCCGTCACGTGCAACGCCAGCAGGTCGCCGCGTCGTGCACCGAGTGCCGAGCGCACCAGCACCTCGCGTCGCCGCCTGTCGGCGCGCACGAGCAGGAGGTTCGCGACATTCGCGAGGGCGACCACGAGCACGATCAACACCCCGGCCAGCAGGATCCAGAGCGCCTGGACCACGGTGGGTCCGACCACCGCATCACGCAGCGGCTCCACCGCCGTGCGGAAACCGGACTCGCGGATCCAGTGGTTCGGATACGCCGAGGGGAAGACCTCCTCCATGCGTGCCACGAGCGGGGCGAGATCGGCCTCGGCCGACGCTGCCGTGTATCCCGGTCGCAGCACCGCGACCGCATTCCGCACATGATTGTTCTGCGCCGCCGATGCCGGATCCACATAGTCCGGGAGCCAGAGCTCGACCCGACCTTCCGGGAGCTGGGCGCTGGGGGGGGCGACACCAACCACCGGCAGCTGAATCCCCTCGACGTCGATCGTCCGCCCGACGATCGTCCGGTCGCCGCCGAACCGGCGCATCCAGAGGTCATACCCGAGCACGACGCTGCCGGGAATGCGCTGGAGGTTGTCCTCGGGCGTGAGCACTCGGCCGATGGCGGGCACGATCCCCAGCACGTCAAAGATTCCCGCGCTCACCACCGCGGTACGGACGCGCTCGGAGAACTGCGTCG
>JBDTUA010000096.1:0-14502 GCA_040007995.1 Gemmatimonadota bacterium
GGGAGGACGCCGCGCGGCGTCTGGACGAACTTCTCGTTGGTCACCCGGCTCACGGTGCTTTCATGCATCGCGATGACCTCGGCCACCTCGCGCAACGTGAGCGGCTTGAGATACTGCACGCCCTTCTCGAAGAAGTCGCGCTGCCGTTCGACGATGTAGTTCATGACCTTGAGCATCGTCTGGCGGCGTTGCTCGATCGCCTGGATCATCCAGTTCGCCGAATTGAGCTTCGAGGAGATGAACTCCTTGCTCTCGCCGTCGAACTTCTTCTTGTCGCGGGCAATATCCTGGTACGCCTTGCTGAGCTTGAGGCGCGGCAGGTTGCCGTCGTTCACGAAGACGCGGTAGACGCCATCGATCTTCTCGACGACGAGGTCGGGGACGATGTAGCCGTCGCTGGCGTTGCTATAGCGCAGCCCGGGCTTGGGGTCGAGCTTGGCGATGTCGTCGGCGGCCGCCTGCACGTCCTGCGCGCTGATCCCGAAGCGCTTGGAAATCTCGCTCCAGCGGTGCGCAATGAGCTCGTCGAAGGCATCGCGTACCAGGCGATACGCCAGCGTCTCCTCGAGCTTTTGGTCGCGCAGCTGCAAGAGGAGGCACTCGCGCAGGTCGCGCGCGCCAACGCCGGACGGGTCGAGCGTCTGGACGATGCGCAGCATCTCCTCCAACTCGACGAGCTGGTACAGCGGCAATTCGCCCTCGAACCCCTCGCGCTCTGCGGCGCGTGCGACCACCTCGTTGATCCCCTCGAGAATTTCCTCGATGGAGCAGGTGAGGTATCCGTCCTCGTTGATGTTGCCCGCGAACTCGTCCGCCAGGAGCAACTGGCGTGGCGTGAGCTCCAGCAGCGAGATCTGGTCCTTGAGGTGGTCATCGAGGTCGCGGCGATCCACCGAGACGGGCTCGTAGTACTCGCGTTCCTCGTGCTCCTCGCGCGTCCCACCGGTCTCGAAGCCGTCGAGGAGGATCTCTTCCCAGTCGATCGTATCGTTCTTGACTGCCTCGCGTTCGTCGGGCGGGGACGTTTCCGCCTCTTCCAGGTCGACCGGTCCCTCTTCGCCTTCGCGCTCGTCCTCTTCCTCGGAATCTTCCTCGTCCGGCTCGGTCATCTCGAGGAACGGATTGGTAAGGAGTTCCTGCTTGAGGTGCTGCTGCAGGTCGAGCAGGGGCATGTAGAGCAGATCCATCGCCTGATACAGGCGCGGATTGATCTTCAGCTCCTGGCGGAGGGAAGTGTGCTGGCTGAGGCCCGCCCTCATCGAGTCACTCCCTCGTTCTCGGCGGCGAAGCGTGAACGCAGGCGGGCGGTCAGGGTGGGGCCGAGATAGATCTGCGAGACCTCGTCGTCGAACACGAGGTCGCGGACCGTCCCGGAGACCTTCACCTGGCCGTCAAACATGATGTAGGCACGGTCGACGATATCGAGCGTCTGTTCCACGTTGTGGTCGCTGATGAGCACACCTATACCGCGATGGCGCAAGCCGGCCACGATCGTTTGGATGTCGTGGACCGCGATCGGGTCAACGCCGGCGAACGGCTCATCGAGCATCATGAACTTCGGCTGGGAGACCAACGCCCGGGTTATCTCGAGACGCCGCCGCTCGCCTCCCGACAAGGCGTAGGCCTTGCTGTGCCGAAGGTGCTTGATGCTCAATTCGTCGAGCAACCCTTCTAACCGTGCTCGACGCTCATCCTTCGTGATTGGCAACGTCTCGAGGATGGCGAGAATGTTGTCCTCCACGCTCAACTTACGAAAGATCGACGGTTCCTGCGAAAGATAGCCGATGCCTCGCCGAGCGCGCTTGTACATCGGCGTTCGGGTGATATCCTCGCGGTCGAGCAGGATCTTCCCTGACTCCGGCTGGATGAGGCCGACGATCATGTAGAACGTCGTCGTCTTCCCTGCCCCGTTTGGCCCGAGCAACCCGACGATCTCCCCCTGCTGGAGCCGGATCGCCACGTCGTTGACCACCCGTCGCTTGCGATAGACCTTCACCAGCCCTTTGGCCTCGAGGACGCTGCCGGACAGGACCTGCGGAACGTCGCCGGAGCGGCGCGTGGCGCTGGCCGGGAACGCGGCAATGGTGGCGTGTTCGCCGGTGAGGCGCAACGACTCGGCGACGTCGGCGCGCTGTGGAGCGATCTCATCCCAGAGCGACGGGGCAACCCGGATCTGGGCATCAGCGTCCGTGCTCCCCGTGGCTGGAAACTGGATGAGATTCTGGCCGGCGAGCCGGGGGAGGACCGAGCGCTGGAGAAAGGCGCGAACTTCGTCGAGCGAGAGGCGTCCGGCTTCGCGCTCCGCGTCTCCTCCCTGCGCGCGGATTGCGGCAATCCAGTCGTCCCGAAATCGGATGGCGACGTCGTTGAAGGGGGCGAGACCCTCGGCGTCGGCCTCACTGATGACCGCATGCAGCCCGAAGGCGACCGAGCGGTCGCCGCCGGCGCGCTGTTCGATCAGCGCCTGAACGCGCTCGGAGTGGGTGTTGCCGCTCATGGGCGTCGGGGAGCGTTAGGCGGGCGTTTTACCGCGGTGGAGGGGCGCTTTTTCGTGGAGGCTTTTCCAGGTTTGCCGCGCGGCGGCTTCGTTGGCAGGTTGGCGACCGAATCGGGGACGGCCTCGAGGAAGATCCCGGCGGCCGAATCGACGACAGTCACTGTCTGCACCACCTGCGACGAGAAGTCGACGACAATCTCGCGGCCGCGCACGTAGTTCATCCCCGGCCGGTCCTCGCCCTTGTTGTTGGCGACCTGGTAGAATGAGCTGGCGGAACCCGAGGCGAGCAGGTCGCGAATCCGCGGGCGCGTGGAGGTGTCGGCGGCCGGGATGGAGTCGAAGCGTGCGACGATCGTGTCGCCTCGCAACCAGTCGCGCTCCGTGGACTTGATCTTCGTGGAGTCGGGATCGGTCTCGGCATAGGCGTTCCGGACCGCGTACATCTCCCGGAGCTTCTGGCCCGGCATGCGGACGTCCAGGGAGTCTGCGATGATGGTGCGCTCCTTCGATACCGCCGACGCTGCACCCGGGCCGAAGGCATAGGCGCGCTGCAGCTGATTGCCCTTGACCCGGAGGTCGATCGTATCGGAGGCCAGGGTCAGGTCCTGGTTGACGGCGACGGCGGAATCCTTGGAGAGGACGCGCTCCACCTGCTTGTTGCGCGCGAACATGTCGATCTCGCGGCCGCGCAGCGTGAACTTGTCGTTCCCCTTGCTTTCGACGTACGGCTGCTTCATGAGCCGCGAGAACTGCCGGGCGTTGTCGAGGATGGCCGAGTCACCGCGGGCGAGGATGTCGGTGCGGTCGAGTTCGACCTTCCCCCAGGCGACGAAGAGCGAGTCGCCCTCGCCGTTGATCTGGTCCGCGACCAAGATGACCGGTTCTCCGCGCCGCGTGCCGATCGAGTCGGCCTCGTAGAGCTTGAGGGTGGGACGCATGGTGGCAACTATCCGCTGCCGCGGCCTTACTCCGCGCACGGCGCGGAAGTACTCGGCGCGCGGCCCGGTCATCGTCGACGAGTCGCTCATCACCACGACGACATTTCCCTCGGCGAGCAGGCGTTCCTCTGCGCGAAAATACGTCAGCTTGTCGGCATCGAGGTTCACGCGTTTCTCGCGGTACTTCACGTTGCCGAGCAGGTAATAGAGCTGATTCTGGTCGTAGAACTCGGCGGAGTCGGCGGTGATCGTGATGTCCTGCTCCCGACAGTGACCGACGACGCCACCGCCGAAATACGAGGTGTATTTCTCCGAAATCGGGTCCTTGATGAACTGCGACCGATCGCCATCGACGTCGAGCAGGCAGCGCTCGGCGGCCTTTTCGGCGGCTTGGGGCGGTGCCGTGTTGGCCACGAAGACCGACTCGGCGGGAGTACCGGCGGGTCGCGAGGTGATCGAGTCCACGACGATGGGCGGGATCGAGTCGGGCGGAATCGAGATCCCCGTGGCGCGCGTGCGCGGCGGCGTGGACGTCCGGCGCCCGACGTGGAAGCATCCGGCGGTCGACAGCAGCGCCAGTGCGCCTAACGCGAATCGCCGACCGGTCACGACTTGGGGATGGTGAGCTGATTGCCGCGCGACTTGGTGGAGCGCAGCACCCGCACGTTGTTCAGGTCTGGATCGCCGATGAAGCCGATCCCCTCGGTGACACGTCCGCCCGACTGGTGGATGACGAAGGCGGAGTCGCTGGCGATCTCGTTTCGGCCGGGATCGTAGCGCAGGTGTTCGGTCTCGAGCTTGCGGCCATCGGTGCTCACGACGACGACGTTCCCTCGCGCCTCCATGTTGCCGAGGCGGACGTTGTACGTCCCGGTCTTCGAGGTCAGCACGGCATCCTTTTCGCCGCTGTTCTTGAAGAAGGTGGTATTCACCACGCGCAGCTCGGTCCGGGTGTTCTCGTCGTACATGTACGCCGTATCTGCGACCAGCTCGGCGCGACGCAGGCCGCCATCCGTGAGGAAGAACTTGACGCCGAAGAGGACCTGGTCGGCGGAGTCGGGGACGACGCGCCCCTTCACCACCGGCGGCGTGCTCGCCGGCTGGCAAGCCGCCAGCACGGCACTAGTGAGCAGCAGAAGAAGCGCGCGGCGCATCATGCAACCCCCGCGCGCATCAGGTCGTGCAGGTGAACCACGCCCACGACAAATCCCTGGTCATCGGTGACCGGCATCGCCATGATGCCGAAATGCTCCATGCGGTACACCACGGCGCTCCCAAGTTCCTCGGGTGCGGCGGCGCGGGGCGTGCGCGTCATGACGCGGTCCAGCGGGACGGTGAATGGGTCGTCCTCGCGCTCCATCAGGCGCGTGAAGTCGCCGGCGGTGAACACGCCCTCGAGCCTTCCCTCGGCGTCGGCTGCGACGACGATCCCGCGACGCTCGGCGAGCAGCACGATCACCTCGCGCATGAGCGCTGACGGGGCGAGCACAGGCAGCTGGTCAACCTCCATCAGGTCGCGAACCCGCGTCAGGAGCTTCCGCCCGAGCGAGCCGCCCGGATGGAGTCGAGCGAAGTCTTCCCGCCGGAAGCCCTTGCGTTCGAGGATGACGACGGCGAGGGCGTCGCCTAACGCGAGCGCCGCCGTCGTGCTGGTCGTCGGGGCGAGGTTGTGCGGACATGCCTCCTCCCGCACCCAGGCGTCGAGCACCGCATCGCATGCGCGCGCCAGCGTGGAGTCGGCGTTGCCGGTCAGCGCGATGGTCCTGACGCCGAAGCGCTTGAGGTGGTCCAACAGCGTCACTACCTCCTCGCTCTCGCCGCTCTTGGACAGCAGGAGGGCGACGTCGTGCGGGCCCACCATGCCAAGATCGCCATGCACGCCTTCGGTAGGATGGAGGAAGGTGGCCGGCGTTCCCGTCGAGGTCAGGGTCGCGGCGATCTTCCGGCCGATGAGCCCAGACTTGCCGACGCCGGCGACGATCACGCGGCCACTCGACGTGGCAATCAGGTCGACGGCGCGCGCGAAACCGTCGTCGAGTCGGCGCGCGACCTCCTCGAGCGCCGCGACTTCCAACTCCACCACGCGACGACCGAGCGCGATCGCCTCGGCCGCCTTCATGCCGGTCGCTCGGTGTCGCGCGAGGCCACGTACCACTCCACCAACGCGTCCCACTCCCCGCGCGCCTTGAGCAGGAGCTCGGCGAATTCGCGCACGGCCCCCTGCCCGCCGTTGCGCGTGAGACGCACCTGCGAAACGTCGAAGACCTCCTCGGTGCAGTTTCCCACTGACACGGGGAGTCCAACGACCCGCATGACGCCGAGGTCCGGCAAGTCGTCGCCGACGAAGGCGGCCTCCTCGACGCTGATGCCGCGCGTCGCCAGCATCCGGCGCAGCGCTGGGAGCTTTCGGGCGTGCACGTCCTGCACGAGGTCATCGACTCCCAACTCGGCGGCCCGCAGCGCCACGCTCTCCGAGACCCGACCGGTGAGGATCGCGACCACGATCCCGGCGCGCTGCATCATCTTGATGCCGAGACCGTCCTGGATGTCGTAGCGCTTGACTTCGTGACGCGTCCCGCCGACATCGCCGAGATAGATGCCACCGTCCGTGAGCACACCATCGACGTCGAGCCCGACAAAGCGGACGCGCTTGGCAGCATCGGCCGCGATGTAGGGGAGTGTACCCCCAACGGACCGCCCTCCCTCGCGGGCACCGAAGCCGATCATCGGCGCGCCTCCCACACCGCCACCGCGCGACGAATCAGCGATTCCAGCTCGCCTAACGGGATCATGTTCGGACCGTCGCTGGGTGCATGCTCCGGATCAGGATGCGTCTCGAGAAAGAGCCCATCGGCCCCGGCGGCGATCGCGGCCAGTGTGAGCGGCGGAATGAACTCCCTCAATCCTCCGCTTGCTCCTCCCTCCCCGCGCCCGGGCTGTTGCACGCTGTGCGTCCCGTCGAAGATGACCGGAGCACCGGTCGCCTCGCGGAGACGCGCGAAGCTGCGCATGTCGACGACGAGGTCGCCGTACCCGAAGAAGCTGCCCCGTTCCGTCGTGACGGTCCGGGCGGTCGTCGCGTCCCTCACCGCCACGTCAGGTGGACGGCTGCCGTCGACCTTTCGCACGGCGCCGGCCATCCCTTCTGGATGCATCCACTGCCCCTTCTTGATGTTGACCGGACGTCCGGTTGCGCCCGCGGCGACGAGCAGGTCGGTCTGCCGACAGAGAAAGGCCGGGATCTGCAACACATCAACGACGGCACCGACCGCCGCACACTGATCCGGCAGGTGGACATCGGTAAGGACGGGGAGCCCGCTCGCCTCCCGCACGCGGGCGAGCTTGGCCAGCCCCTCATCCACGCCCGGGCCGCGCGCGGCACCGGGATTGGAGCGGTTGGCCTTATCGAAGGACGCCTTGTAGATAATGCCCCCGGGTACCAGCGGAGCGAGCCTCGCGAGCGTCTCGGCGACACGCAGGTTGAGCGCGTCGTCCTCGAGCACACACGGGCCGGCGATCAGGAACAGTCGGTCGGTCGGGAAACCGGCGAGCATGATCAGTCCGCGGCCTCGACCAGCGTCTCGGTCGACGGTGCACGCAGCGTCTCGCGCCGCCGTGTGACCGACGCCGCCACGAACGCCGCAAACAACGGATGCGGGCGCGTGGGACGCGACTGCAGCTCGGGATGGAACTGGCAGCCGACGAACCACGGATGATTCGCCAACTCGATGATCTCGACCAGCGAGCCGTCGGGCGACAGTCCGCTGAGGCGCATGCCGTTGTCCACGAAGCGATCGCGATACGCGTTGGAGACCTCGTACCGATGCCGATGGCGCTCGCTCACTTCGGGGACGCCGTAGATGTCGGCGGCCTTCGTCCCACGCGTGAGCCGGCACGGGTAGGCCCCCAACCGCATTGTGCCGCCCATGTCCGTCACGTGCTTCTGCTCTTCCATCATCGCGATCACCGGGTGCTCGCACTCGGGGGCGAACTCGCTGGAGTGGGCATCGTCGAGGGCGAGGACGTTCCGCGCAAACTCGACAATGGCGACCTGCATGCCGAGGCAGATACCGAAGAACGGGATCTGTTGCTCGCGGGCGGCGCGAATCGCCTCGACCATGCCATCCACCCCGCGCACCCCGAAGCCCCCGGGGACGAGCAGGCCGTGGTAGCCGTCGAGCAGCGCGTGTGCCCGCTCGGCACTGGTGAACAGGTCGCTGGAAATCCAGGCGATGTCGACCCCCACGTCATTGGCAATCCCGCCATGGATCAGCGACTCCTGCACGCTCTTGTAGCTGTCGATGAACTGGGTGTACTTCCCGACAACGGCGATCCGCACGCGATCCCTCGGCTGCACGACGCGCTGCACCATGGCGCGCCACGCGCTGAGGTCAGGTTCGCGCCCCACGAGGTCGAGACGCTGCATGACGCGCTCATCGAGTCCCTGTTCCTCGAACTCGAGCGGAATCTGGTAGATCGACGGCACGTCGGGGCTTTCGATCACGTTGCCGAATTCCACGTTGCAGAAGAGGGCGATCTTCCGCTTGACGTCCTCGGACAACGGGCGCTCGGTGCGGCAGATGAGTACGTCGGGCTGGATCCCGATCTCCATGAGCTCGCGCACCGAGTGCTGCGTCGGCTTGGTCTTCACCTCGCCGGCTGCCGCAATGTAGGGAATCAACGTCAGGTGGATGAACATCGCGTTCTGCTTGCCCACTTCCTGCCGGAACTGCCGGATCGCCTCGAGGAACGGCTGCGACTCGATGTCGCCGACCGTCCCTCCGATCTCGACGATCACTACATCGTTGCCAGGCGCCAGCCGCTTGATGTGCGACTTGATCTCGTCCGAGATATGGGGGATCACCTGCACCGTCGAGCCGAGGTATTCGCCGCGACGCTCCTTGGTGATCACGTTCAGGTAAATGCGCCCCGTGGTGACGTTGTTGAGCTGAGACAGCGAGCGATCGATGAAGCGCTCGTAGTGCCCGAGGTCGAGGTCGGTCTCGGCCCCGTCATCGGTGACGAAGACCTCGCCGTGCTGGAACGGGGACATCGTCCCGGGGTCGACGTTGAGGTACGGGTCGAACTTCATGATCGACACGCGCAATCCGCGCTCGACGAGGAGCCGACCTAACGAGGCGGCGGCGATCCCCTTGCCAAGCGACGAGACCACGCCGCCGGTGACGAAGATGTAGCGGGTGGTCTGAGTGGGATTCACGGGAGTGGGCATCAGCTCCGTCTGGCGTAAAGGTCATCCCATCGCGTGTTGGCGCGGGCAAGGTCATCCTCGGTATCCACACCGCCCGGGGGCGGCTCATCGATCACGGCCACGCCCATCGCCATCCCAGCGGCGAGGGGACGCAACTGCTCCAGTCGTTCCACCCGCTCGAGCGGATGTTCCGGCAGCGCGACCCACGCGGTGAGCGCCTCGCGCGTGTAGGCATACACCCCCACGTGCTGTCGCACGAGGCTGTCGCGGACCGACGCGTCGGACGGATCGCGCAGCCAAGGGATCGCAGCGCGCGAAAAGTACAGGGCGCGTCCATCGTCCGCTGCCACCACCTTCACGGCGTCTGGTGTCGTGAGGATGCTCGCGTCTGCCGGGACAGCGGCCGTTCCGAGCGCGAAGCCGCTCGCGACGACCATCGACAGCGCGCCTCGCACCAACGACGCGGAGATGAAGGGTTCGTCCCCCTGGACGTTGAGCAGCACCTGATGATGCCGAAACGCAGGGAGCGCCGCCACCTCGGCGATGCGGTCGGTGCCCGAGAGATGCGACGCGAGCGTCAGGACGGCGCGACCACCGGCCGCCTCGACGACCTCTACCACCTCTGCGCTGTCCGTGGCGACCACCGTGTCATGCACCACACCCATCGCACACACGCGCTCCCAGACGCGGACGATGAGGGGACGTCCGCCGAGCAGGCGGAGGGGTTTCTGCGGGAGTCGAGTCGCGCCCAAGCGGGCCGGAATGACGGCGAGAATGGAGGGCGCGGAGGCGGCCGTGTTAGCAAAAGGCACGCCACCCAAGTTAACCCGGCTGGTACGGCTTTTCCAACTGCGATCTTTGGTGAAGGCAACTCAGTTTACGCTATCACCCGTCCTTCGGTCGCGCTGGACTAGCTCCATCCGGCCGTATACGCCGAGGGAGGACGCCCGTTCAGCCGCCGAAGCGCACATCGGGCGGACGCAGCCGTGGCTGACAATCCCGTTCCTCGGGAAGTAGGGTGCCTTTGCGCCTAGCGCTCGGGGAGCGCCCGCGCGAAGAAGTGGAGCGCGTTCCCGCCCATGACCTTCGCGACCTGATCGTCCGTGAGCCCACCCTCGAGCAGCGCCTGTGCAACCAGGCCCATGCCCGAGGCATCGAAGGGGGTCGTGGTGCTCCCGTCAAAATCGGAGCCGAGTGCGATGTGATCCTCGCCGGCGACGCCGATCGTGTACACGACGGCGCGGGCGAAGGCCGCCGCCGTAACCTCACAGATGGCACCGTCCCAGTACCCGATCCCCACGAGCCCACCGCCGGCCGCAATGCGACGCAGCTGGTCGTCCGTGAGGTTGCGTGGGCCCGGACAGGTGCCGCGCACCCCACCGTGCGATACGACCACGGGACGACGGGTGAGCGCGAGGATGTCGTCCACCAACGCGGGTGAAGCGTGCGCCAGGTCGATGAGCAGACCTAACGAATCGAGGTGTGCGACCACGGCGCGCCCGAGCGGTGTCAAGCCGCCCTTCGTCACCCCGTGCGCAGATCCTCCGACCTCATTGTCGAAGAAATGCGTGAAGCCGAACATCCGAAAGCCGGAAGCCACCAGCGAATCCAGATTGGCGAGTTGTCCTTCGATCGGATGCAGTCCTTCCGTGGCCAGAATCGCGCCGATGACCGCGCGTCCCGACGCACGGTCCGCGAGCAGCGTGGCGAGCTCCGTTCGCGACCGGATCACACGAAGTGTGTGTCCCTGAGGATCCGGCGACCGCGCCGCGGCGTCGTCAAGGCGCTTGGCCTGCCAGCGCGCGCGCTCGCGCAGGGAGAACCAGGCACGCAGCGGATAATGCTCGGCGATTCCCAGTAGCGTGATGTTGTCCGTTTCGTCCGAGTTGCGATCGTAGTTGATGCCACGCGGAGTCTTGGTCACGACCGAGAAGACCTGCAACGCATAGTGACCGTCGGCGAGCCTTGGCAGGTCGACGTGTCCCTGACTGTGCCGGACGAGCGGGTCGCGCGGCCACAGCAGGGCGTCCGAGTGCAGGTCGACCACGCTCAGCCGCCGAAGAAGCGATTCGGCGGCGGGAGACGCCGTATACGGCGGCGGCGACGTCACGTGGTTCATTGATCGGTCGGCGACGTCGGCACCGATGGAAAGCACGACGACGGCTGCGATCGCCGCGAACATCAGGAGGGCCAGCAGCAGTCGTCGGAGCACGTGGGAAATTCCCGATCGTCGGGTGGTCGCGCTCAGGCGGCGTTCGCCTGGCGGTGATGCCTCTCCGCCATCGCCAGGAAGTTCCGGAGGATCGTCATTCCTCCGTGCGTGAGGATCGACTCCGGGTGAAACTGCACCCCCCACACCGGGTGCTGTCGATGCCGCAACGCGTGGATCTCGTCGGGAAGGTCACTGGCTTCGGCGAGGACCTCGAGGACGCTGGGGAGCGAATTTCGCTCCACGACCAGCGAGTGATATCGCATCACGTCGAGTGGAGACGGCAGGCCGGAAAAGAGTCCGTCGCCTGCATGTACGACCTGCGACGTCTTGCCGTGCATGACGCGCGACGCCCGAACGACGCGTCCTCCGTATGCCTCGCCGATGGCCTGGTGGCCGAGACAAACACCTAATAGCGGAGTGGATTCGCCGAGTGCCCGGATGAGTGGGACGCTGATCCCGGCCTCGCCCGGGGTGCACGGCCCGGGAGAGATCACGATGGCGCGAGGCCGGAGCTCGCGCACTTGCGACACGCTCAGGGCGTCGTTGCGATAGACGACCGGGTCCTCACCCAGCTCGCCGAGATACTGCACGAGGTTGTAGGTGAAGCTGTCGTAGTTGTCGAGGACGAGGAGCACGAGACCGCGGTGAGCGAGAGAAATCGACGGGCGGGCGGTACCGACTAGCCCCGCGGGTGGTACTGCTTGTGTACGCTGCGAAGGTAATCGCGATTGACGTGCGTGTAGATTTGGGTGGTGGAGATGTCGGCGTGCCCGAGCATTTCCTGGACAGCGCGCAGGTCGGCGCCCCCCTCAAGGAGATGCGTGGCGAAGGAATGGCGCAGCGTGTGGGGTGACACGTGCTTCGTGATCCCGGCACCCTCGACGTGCTTCCGCACAATCTTCCACGCCCCCATGCGCGACAGTCCGGTGCCGCGGGCGTTCAGGAAGAGGATGCCCTTCCCCTCCCCGCGTTCCAGCCGCGGCCGCAGCTCCCGGAGGTAGATGGCCACCGCCGAGAGCGCCGAGCGTCCGATCGGAACTAGGCGCTCCTTGCTACCCTTGCCGAATACACGAACCAGCCCTTGGTCGAGCATCGCGTCCTTGACCTGCATGGTCGTCCACTCGCCCACACGAAGTCCTGCGCCGTAGGCCAGTTCGAGCATGGCGCGGTCCCGGAATCGCATGGGATCGTCCACGCTTGGGGCGCCAAGCAGCGACGCTACTTCCTCGACCGTCAGCACGTCGGGGAGTTCCTGCCACCGCTTCGGCATTTCGAGTCGGTCGCTTGGATCTCGACTCACCAATCCCTCGCCCACGAGGAATCGAAAGTAGGTGCGGACCGCGGAGACGTTGCGTCGTATCGAGCTGCCGGCCAGCCCCAGATCCTTCAGGTGATAGACGAAATCCCGAAGCAGCCGCGGTTCGAGCGCGTTCGGGCTCCGGACTCCTTTCGTGGCTGCAAAGACCGCGAGCCGTGCGAGGTCGCGCCCGTATGCCTCGCGCGTCCGCTCCGCCGACCCCTGTTCCAGCGACAGGAAGTCGTCGAAGCGCTCGAGCAGGAAGGCGCGAGCGAGATCGTCTGGCAGGAGATCGGTCGACATCTGGCGTGCTTACCCGACGGAGCGCCGCCGCCTGACCCACCAAGCCGCGACGGCGACTGCGACGACGCCGGCGGCAATCGCTCCGGTCCAGCTGCCGGCGCGGGTGAGCGTCGATGCGAGCGATTCCCAGTTACTCCCGGCCGAAAAGGCCAGCCACGTGATGAAGCCGTACCACGCCGCCGAAGCGAGCGCGATCGCGATGATCACGCGAGGAAGCGGGAGCCGCAGCGCCCCGGCCATGGGAGGAACAAGCGCTCGAAAGGCAGGAAGGAATCGGCTGATGAACAGGCCGGCGGTGCCAAAGCGCGCGTATGCGTCGAGTAGGCGCTTCTCGTTGGCGCCTCCAGGGTCGAGATGGAAGCGGCGCGCAATCCAGTCCCGTCCGAGCCGCCGCCCGACAACAAACATCAGCATCGCCCCGGTCACGTTGCCGAGCCAGACGGCCAGGAAGGCGGGGATCGGCGAGCCGTGATTCCGCGCGGCGATGAAGCCGCCAAAGGCCACGAGCATGTCGGCCGGAATCGGGGGAAAGATATTCTCCACCGCCGCGAGCGCCGCCATGACCGGAAGGAGCGCCGTGGGCGGCAGTGAGGCGAGCCAGTCGAGCAGAGACTGCAGGGGCAAGGGGGCGTCAGCGCGCGCCGGGAACCAGCGTCGCTACAGCCAAGCAGGCGAGTCCCTCGCCGCGACCGATCCATCCCATTCCCTCGTTGGTCTTCCCTTTTACACTCACGGCGTCGGTCTGGACGGCGAGCGCCTCGGCGAGCCGAGCGCGCATGCGAGGACGGTGCAGGCCGATCTTCGGTTGCTCGGTCACCACGGTCACGTCGACGTTGGCAACGCGCCAGCCCATGGCGCGCACAAGGTCGCACGCGGCGACCAACATGTCGATGGAGTCCTTCCCGCGGTTGGCGGGATCCGTGTCTGCAAACAGCTCTCCGATATCCCCGGCGCCGGCGGCGCCAAGAATTGCGTCGGTCAGCGCATGGCATACGGCGTCGCCATCCGAGTGACCGACGAGCACGACGTCGGATGGTATGTCGATCCCTCCGAGGCGCATCGGCCCGCCAGGGGCAAATCGATGGGAGTCGTAGCCGATGCCAGCTCGCGACGTCACGTCAGGCCGCGACCGACGTCTCGATCGGGATGATCGAGTAGTCCTGTCGTCGACGAGCGGGAGTAAAGCCAGCGTCCCGGATCAACCGCTCGAGCTCCCCGGTCGTGGTGCGGAACGTCGTGTTCGCGGCCGAGACGACGTTCTCCTCGATCATCAGCGAGCCGAAGTCGTTGCACCCGAACGTGAGGGCCAGCTGACCCACCTTCATCCCCATCGTCACCCAGCTCGATTGCAGGTTGGGGACGTTGTCGAGCACGATGCGCGCGATCGCCACAGTGCGGAGATACTCGACGGCGTCGGTCTTGGGCATGTGCGACATTGACGGCGTGTTCTCGGGCTGCAGCGGCCAGGTGATGAAGGCCGTGAAGCCGCCGGTGCGGCTTTGCACCTCGCGGACGCGCTCGAGATGCTCGATGCGCTCGGCCAGCGTCTCGCCGATCCCGTACATCATGGTGACAGAAGTCTTCATCCCCTCGCCGTGCGCGAGCTCCATGATCTCCAGCCACCGGTCTGCGCCTGCCTTCTTCTTAGCGACAAGATCGCGAACGCGCTGAACGAGAATCTCGCCTCCGCCGCCCGGAATTGAATCGAGTCCGGCCGAGCGAAGCGCACGAATCACTTCGAGAGCGTCCATCCGGAACAGCTTCGCGAAAAAATCCACTTCGCTCGGGCTGAAGCCGTGGATGTGAATCGGATGGTTGCGCTTGATGTACTGCATCAGGTCGAGATACCACTGAAACGGGATATACGGATTGTGCCCGCCCTGAATCAGGATCTGCACGGCTCCGAGGGCCTTCGCCTCGTCGATCTTCGCGCCGATCTGCTCGAACGAGAGCGTATACCCTTCCCCGTGCTTCGGCCTCCGGTAGAAGGCGCAAAACCCGCAATCAGCGACACACACGTTCGTGTAGTTGATGTTCCGGTCGATG
>JBDTUA010000097.1:0-14475 GCA_040007995.1 Gemmatimonadota bacterium
GTCGTCGTCGGAACGACGAAGCCGCGGATGGACGACGCGTCCTTGTCGCCATTGGTCTTCGCCCACACGACCGACACGTGCGCCTGCGATCCGTTGGTGATCCACATCTTTCCGCCGTTGAGCAGCCACGTCCCGTCGGACTGCTCGACGGCCATCGTGATCATCCCCGACGGATTGGAGCCGAAGTCGGGTTCGGTGAGCCCGAAGCAGCCGATCGCCTCTCCACGCGCCATGCGCGGGAGCCACTCCTGCTTGTGCTCCTCACTTCCGAAGGCATAGATCGGGTACATCACGAGGGCGCCCTGGACGGAGGCAAACGAACGAATGCCAGAGTCGCCGCGCTCGAGCTCCTGCATGATGAGCCCGTACGCCACGTTGTTCAGCCCGGCGCAGCCGTACTGTTCCGGCAGGTTCGCCCCGAGCACGCCGAGCGACGCCATCTCGGGGATGAGTTCTCGCGGAAAGCGTCCGTCGACGTAGCAGGAGCCGATGATGGGAAGGACGCGCTCATCCACGAACCGGCGGACGCTGTCACGGACGGCGCGCTCCTCTTCGGAGAGGGCGCTGTCGATATTGAAGTAGTCGGGATTCATGCGGGCGAAAGATAGCGTCCGCCCACCCGCGCTCCCAGATAGGCCGCGAGTCCGGCGAGCACAGCGGGATAGGCGAGGGTGACGGTCAGCGGGGCCCATCCGGGGAGCTGCATGGCGGCCGCCAGTGAGGAGGCGAAGCCCCCCACCGGCGCCCCGCCGACCACGGCGAGCCCGAGGTACCCCCCCCACGCCATCGCCCCCCCGGCGGCCGCGGTCAGTCCGGGGTGGCGCGTGCCGCGCAGGAGCACTCCGTAGACGACCGCCACGAGCGGCACGCTCCACCACCCCGCAAGGATGGTGCCTAACGCGATGGCGATCGCGAGCATGATCGTGCGCAGCACTACCATGGTCACCGTCCCCCGGGCGTGAGGGTCAGTCGCGAGCGCACCTGCGAGGGGCTGAGCGAATCCAGCGCCGCGGGAACGGTCAGCAGTTCCAGATCTCCGTCCTTCCAGAACCGCAGGCGATCGGCATAGCGGGCCGAGGCGGGATTCCCGCTCTGTCCCCCGGGGTACGTCCCGAGCGCCCTGATGACCGGTCCGAGTTCCACGACCATGCGCCAGCTCGAGCCGAAGCCGCCGTTCTGCACCGACGGGTTGAGCGTGCCGCGTCCCCCCTGCACCGGGATGTCTCGCGCGGAAAATCCGGCCAATCCGAGCAGGTGGTTGACCTGCGCCGTCGCCACCGTCCCCCACGCCCACTGGCCGGCCGACGGCGCCCCGTGACGCGCCACGAGCGCATCGTAGGCCGCCGCCAACGATGCGGCGATGATGGCATCGCGGTCCTCGAGCACGTCACGCGTGCGGCGATCGTCCCACCAGCTGCTCGCGGAGTCGGCCATCAACACATAGAGGATCCCACTACTCGGCGTCGCCGCGCGGACCGAATCGCCGGCCGGAATGAACTCGTCCCATGTCCGGCGTATCACTTCGCTCAGGGTGGTCTCGAAGAGGATGGCGCCGGTGTTCCCGATCGTGTAGCGACGGTCCCATGCTCCGAGGAGCGAATCGGCCACCGCAAGCGACGCGGGGGCGCCACCACGCACCCGCACCGCCGCCGCCGCTCTCCGCATGTAGGCCACGAACCAGTCGGCGCGCACGCTGCCGGGGTCGGTCTGGAACTTCCGCATGTCGTCAAGCGTCACGTGGGCGTTCGCGCGCAGGAGGCGGTTGATCTGCAGCGCCCGCCACGGCTCGAAAGCCGCATCATAGCCGAAGTAGGCGGGCGCCTGCCGCGGATCGATCGGCTCCTGGTTGGCAGAGGCGAGAAATCCCTGCGAAGGATTCTGGGCCTGCGGATACTGCGAGACGGGCCAGTAGCCGGTCCAGTCGTTCGCCGACGACGATCCGTCGAGTACGCTGAGCCCGTCGTGTCCCGCCGGGCGCAACGGGTAGTGACCGGTCGACCGGATCGCGATGTTGCCCCCGCGATCTGCGACGATGACGTTCTGGGCCGGCGCGAAATAGTCGCGCGCGAAGACGTCGAGGAATTCGGCGGCGGTGGTGGCGCGCGGCGCGTCGAAGAAGGCGGACACGAGGTCGGACGGTTCGTTCACCGTCCAGCGCATCGACACCCACTCCTTGTTCATCCGCTGCAGCGGGCCCCGATGCGAATAGAGGACAGTGTCGACCCGCAGCACCTGTCCCGCTTTCCCCCGGTAGATCTCCTCGCGGCGCTCAAGATCCTTCCACACCTCGTCGAGCAGGTAGCGCCGTGGATGCACCTGGTCATCCACCGTCTCCCGATAGTAGTCGAGGACGTCGGCTCCGGTGTTCGTGAGCGACCAGGCCACGTCGCGCGTGAAGCCGATGACCACGCCGGGCGACCCGGGAATGGTGACACCATACACGTCGAGTGTGCCCGGGACGACGAGGTGGACCTCATACCAGATGCTCGGCAGGGTCAGACCCAGGTGCGGGTCGCCCGCCAGCAGGGCGTGCCCGCTCCGGCTGCGCGCGGGCGCCACCGCCCAGTTGTTCGACGCGAACAGGCGCGAGACCTCGACGTCGTCGCCCGGATCTTCGCCCCTCGGCAAGAGCGGGAGCAGCGCCAAGGCGGTCGAATCCTGCGCGCCGGCCGGAGGGAAGTGTACGCTGTCGACGCGAGGGGCGCCGCTCCCATTGGGTTGGATGGGCTCCTGAATCGGCGAGTGCACCGGGAACAGGGCGCGCGCCGCCACCTCACCCACGAGCGCTCGCGCTGCCACGCGATCGCGCTCGCCGTTGAGGTACGCGAGCGTCCACCCCATGCGCGCGTAAAGGTAAAGGGAGTTGAGCGGGAGCCATCGTGCCGGGCGACGCCCGAGCAGCTTGTACTCCACCGGCCACTCGGCCGGCGACGCCTGGTCGATGAACGCGTTGACGCCCTGCGCGTACGCGTCGAGCAATTGCCGGCTGCGTGCGTCGCGACCGAGCGCCGCGAGCTTCTGCTCCGCTCCGCGCGGAAGTCCGAGGTGGCGCGCCTCACTGTCTGCGCGCACGGCCGGCTGGCCGACCAGTTCAGTGAGCGTCCCCGCCCCTGCCCGCGCCTGCAACTCCATCTGGAACAGACGATCGCGCGCCACCACGAAGCCTAACGCGCGCGCGGCATCCGCTTCACTGGCCGCGAAGATGTGTGGCACCCCGCGCTGATCGTATCGCACCTCCACCGTCCCCTGGAGACCAGCGAGGTGGAGGCTCGCGCTGTCGGGGAGGCTGGCATAGGCCACCGATCCCCACGCCCCACGTACCGGGTCGAGAAAGGGGCCGAGTGGAGGAAGCGGGCCGGCGCCGAATCGCCCCACGTACCACGCGCCTCCCAGCAGGACGATTGCACCGAGGACAGCGACGGGTCGGAAACGCATGGCCGCGAAGTTAGCGCACGAGCGCGCTTACCGCAGGATGCGACGCGCGCGCGGTGTGGTCCCCACGTCGCGCGCCTTCCGCCTGAATATCGGACCGTGGTCGATGGGATGGCCGTTCTCTTCCTGCCACTGGTGCACCATCTCATGCAGGAGCGTATCGAAGGCCTCGCGCCATCCATGCCGCCGAATGTGGCGGCCGCTGATCGCGATCTCGGCACCACCGGGATGGCTCCGGGCCGGCGCGTAGTGCCCGAGCCGCGTCTTCATGCGCCGGGACACGGTCACGTGAATGTGCTGCAAGGCGCCGTCGAACCGCTCCTGGTTGAGCCGAAGGTGTGCCTCGCGCAATCGCTCGGCGAGGGCGTGATCGTCGGGGTGTACGCGGGCAGGCCGAGGGGGCCTGGGCGTCGTATCCCTCGGGATCGGATAGGCGACAATGACGCGTCGCGCGGCCGTGCGCGCGGCCCCGCGACCGGAGACGAAGAGCGCCACGGCGCGCAGAACGTCGTCTGGGGCATGCTCGAAGCCGGCATGCAGGCGAAGGGTACCGGCGCGAAACGAGACCAGCGTGCTGCGATTGCGGGTCAGGCGAATCGCGGCGATATCGCGCATACCAAAGGCCGCCAGGCGCTGAAGGAGTGGATCGCCCTCGATCGCGGACTGTGGCGCGCTCGACGAGAGGGTCGCCGCCAATGATGCCTCGCTCGTCTTATTTTCGCGTGGCCGGCGCGTCCCGCTGTGCTCCTCCCGACGCTGCGCGCGCTCGGGCGCGGCTCCGCCATCCCCGGTCTCGCTTCCCAGCGCGAGCTCGAGTTGGCGGAAGGGTGCGTCGACTAGACCGAGTCGGGCGAGGAGCGCGCGAAGCACGACGTTGGCCCTGAAACGAAGGTTTGTTCTGCCGATGCCCAGAGGTGGGTGACGATGCGGATCTCGTCGCCGAGCGAGATGGCATGCACGCTGGAGGGACGCTTCCCGCGCGAACGATCGGATAGCGTCCCGGCGATGGCCACGACCGTCCCACGACCGAACTGCTCGACGCGGTGCACCGCCTCCTGGTGGTCGTGGCCGCAGAGGATCAGGTCGACTCCCATGCCGGCGAAGGTGTCCATGATCTCGCTGGCGCGGGTCAGCCCCAGGCGCTGCGACAGCTCGCCTCGCAGCGGATTGTGGTGCATCACGACGACGCGCGCGTCGGTGGCCGGCGCCGCCTCGAATTCGCGCCGGGCCGTTTGTAGCTGCTCGGGGCGCAACGCGCCGATGATCGACAGGTCGCGAGGCCGTTTCGTGAGGGTGCGCAAGTGCACGCCCTGCGCGGTGTTGAGCCCCACCAGCGTGCATCCCTCCACCCGAAGCACCGGCTCGAGGTCACGATCGATGTAGGTGCGATACGTCTCGTACATCCGGTCCGCGCCCAGCAGGTGCAACGGCGACTCCCACCACTTCACGTCGTGGTTGCCGGGAACGCAGATGACCCGGCTCACCCGCCGGGTGTCGCGAATGAAGGCCGCGGCGCGCTGGAACTCGCCGATGCGTGCGCGCTGCGAGACGTCGCCCGAGATCGCCACCACGTCGAAGCGCTCCCGCTGGATCATCGCCTCGATCGCGTCGATCTGCTCGAGCACGGCCGGACGGCCGAAGTGCAGGTCGGAGACGTGGAGGATGCGTGTGGTCGCCAAGCGTCGTTAGGCCCGCAGCTTGGCGATGACCGCGTCGGCGAACTGTCCGGTGGAGGCATTGCCCCCCAGATCGCGCGTGAGGGACGTCCCATCGCGCAGCGTCGCCTCCACGGCGTGCTGGATCCGCGCCCCCAGCGCACGCTCGCCGACGTACTCGAGCATCAGGCAGGCGGCGAACGTCAGCGCGCTCGGGTTGGCGATCCCCTGCCCCGCGATGTCGGGAGCGGTGCCGTGCACCGCCTCGAAAATCGCCGCGTGCGTGCCGATGTTGGCGCCGGGTGCAAGCCCCAACCCGCCCACCAGTCCCGAGACCAGGTCCGACAGGATGTCGCCGAACAGGTTCGTCGTCACGATCATGTCGAACTGTTCGGGCTTGATCACCAGTTGCATCGCGCAGGCATCGACGATGCGCTCGTCGTACACGATCCGCCCCTCGTATTCGCGTGCGACCTGTTGCCCGATCGAGCGGAACAACCCCTGCGAGAACTTGAGGATGTTCGCCTTGTGCACGAGCGTGATCTTCCGCCGTCCGTGCGCCAGCGCGTATTCGAAGGCGTAGCGGATCACGCGCTCCGACCCGAGGCGCGTGATGAGCGCGATCGATTCGGCGGCTGCCTTTTCGTCCTCGCCGATCTTGATGTAGTGCTCCAACCCGGCATACAGCCCCTCGGTGTTCTCGCGCACCAGCACGATGTCCACCTTATCGAAGCGTCCCCCGGGGATGATGATCTGCGCGGGGCGCACGTTCGCGTACAGGTCGAACGTCTTGCGCAGCGCCACGTTTACCGAGCGGAAGCCATCTCCGACCGGCGTTTCGAGCGGCCCCTTCAGCGCGAGTCGCGTGCGCTTGATGGACTCGAGCGTGGCGTCGGGCATCGGATTGCCGTGCGCGTGCACCGCTGCCATCCCGGCCAGCTGACTATCCCAGGCGAACGGCGCCCCGGCAGCTTCGAGAATGCGCAGGGTGGCATCGGTGATGTCCGGGCCGATGCCGTCGCCGGGGATGAGCGTGCAGGGAATTGTCATGAGGGGGAAAGCGTTAGCGGGAGACGACCAGGTCGGCGACGCGTTGGGCCAGCGAGGCGATGACGCCTGGTCCGAACGCCGGACTCGGATCTCCCATCACATCACCCACCCAGACGAGTTGCGCCAACCGGGCGTCGACGAGGGCGGACCGGAGCGCGGCGCGCCCCGACGTCCCCGGAAGTATCGGCTCGAATCGAATCTCGAGCGGGATGAACGCGTAGCGCGCATCGCTCACGCCCGCGAGTGCCCGCAGCTGCGACGCGAACGGCTCGGTGAGCGGGTCGTCGCGCTTGCGCAGTGCCACCCTAACAGCATCCAGCGCCCGCATGGCAGACAAGTCAGAGAGATACGTCGGATTGCGACCCACGGACCGGCGTAGCGCTGGCGGAAAGATCCAGAGGGCGCCGAGCCCTCGCCCCGACAGCGAATCGGCCAGTGCGCTGTCGAGCGCCGCGAGCACCGATTTGTCGCCACCCGCCGACCGTCGCCAGCCGAGCGAGTCGGTCGCGACGACCCCCTGCGTGGGCAGGACCATGACCTTGAGCCCCGCGAAGCGGGCCAGCTGTCCCGACGACGCCGCCGGCATGCCCGCCGGTGCCGCCGCAGTCGCCGGCGGTGCCGCCTGTCCGCCGCCGCAGGCGGCGAGCGAGAGCAGCAGCGCGGCCCGGATGCACGTTGAAATGGACGTCGGCTCGCGTGTCATGGATGTGGCGAAAGCTAATCGGGCCATCACGCCCTTGCAGCGAGACTCGACCACGGGGACAGGGGCCGAACCTCGCGACCGGCATGGTACGACGCCAAGGCGCGTTGACCCCACCTGCCCCCCGCGCCAATTTCGTCGCGCCTCCCCCCATCCCTTTCTCCCTCCGTCTCGAGTCCGATCTCGTTATGCGTCGAATCCTGTCCCTCGTCACCTGGGTCCTCGTCGCCTTCCTCGGCGCCGGTATCTTCGGCTGGATCGCCCTCAACCGGGGAGAGAAGGTCAATGCCGCGTGGCTGATCATCGCCGCCGTCTGCTTCTACTCGGTGGCGTATCGCTTCTATTCGAAGCTGATCGCGTCAAACATCTTCGCTCTCGACGCCAATCGGGCCACACCGGCCGAGCGATTGAACGACGGACGGGACTTCGTCCCCACGAATCGGTGGGTCGTCTTCGGCCACCATTTCGCCGCCATCGCCGGTCCCGGGCCGCTCGTCGGACCGACACTCGCGGCACAGTTCGGCTTTCTCCCGGGCGCGATCTGGATCGTCGTCGGCGTCGTCCTCGGTGGCGCGGTGCAGGACTTCGTGATCCTCGCCTCCAGCGTCCGGCGCGACGGGAAGTCGCTCGGCCAGATGGCCAAGGAGGAAATCGGTCCGGTCGCCGGCATGGTCGCGTTGGTGGCCATCCTCGGCATCATGATCGTGCTGATCGCCGTGCTGGCGCTGATCGTCGTCAATGCCCTCGGCGATAGCCCGTGGGGCGTGGTGACGGTCGGACTGACCATCCCGATCGCCCTGATGATGGGGGCGTACATGCGATGGATCCGCCCGCACAAGGTGCTCGAAGCGACGTTGATGGGGTTGATCCTGCTGATCGTGGCGCTCTACGTGGGGCGCTCGGTGGCCGAGAATCCCAACCTTGCCCCGCTGTTCACGCTTAGCCGCGTGACGCTGGCGTGGTGCATCATGATCTACGGCTTCCTCGCCAGCGTGCTCCCGGTCTGGCTGCTGCTGGCCCCGCGCGACTACCTCTCGGCGTTCGTGAAGATCGGCGTCGTGGCGGCGCTCGCGATAGGCATCCTGATCGTCCTCCCGCCGCTGGAGATGCCGGCGCTGACCCGCTTCATCGACGGCACCGGTCCGGTCTTCGCCGGCAAGGTCTTCCCCTTCTGCTTCATCACGATTGCCTGCGGCGCGATCTCGGGCTTCCACGCCCTCATCTCGTCCGGGACGACACCCAAGCTCCTGATGCGGGAGCCAGACGCGCGCTTCATCGGCTACGGGGCCATGCTCACGGAGTCGATGGTGGCCACGCTCGCCCTCATCGCCGCCTGCGTCCTCACGCCAGGGACCTTCTTCGCGATCAACGCGCCGCCGTCGGCCATCGGGACGACGGTCGAGAGTGCTGCGGCCGCGGTCGCGAACTGGGGCTTCACCCTCGACCCGCAGCAGTTCACCGCGCTCACGGCCAGCGTCGGCGAGGCGAACCTCCTCTCGCGCACGGGCGGCGCCCCGTCGCTCGCCGTCGGCATGGCACACCTCTTCTCGAACGTGCTCGGCGGGACGACGGCGATGGCGCTGTGGTACCACTTCGCCATCATGTTCGAGGCGCTCTTCATCCTGACGACCCTCGACGCGGGGACCCGCGTGGGGCGCTTCATGTTGCAGGACCTCCTGCGACACGCGTACGAACCACTCGGCCGGGTGGGGTGGTACCCGGCCGTGCTCGTGTCGAGTGCGATGTTTGTCAGCGCGTGGGGCTACTTCCTGTACCAGGGGGTGGTCGACCCGTTAGGCGGCATCAATTCGCTCTGGCCGCTCTTCGGGATCGCCAACCAGTTGCTCGCGGTGGTGGCGCTCTGCGTGGGAACGACGGTGATCATCAAGATGGGGAAATCCAAGTATGCGTTCGTCACCCTCATCCCGCTGGCGTGGTTGTGCATCGTCACCATGACGGCCGGATACATGAAGATCTTCTCGGACGATCCGAAGCTCGGCTTCCTCTCGCACGCTCGCGTGGTGCAGGAGCAGATCTCGGCGGGCATCCTCCCGGCCAACGTGAAGTCGATGGCCGACGCCGGACGCCTCCTCGTCAATGACCGCGTCGACGCTGCAGTCGCCGCTTTCTTCATGATCTCGGTGGTGATCGTCATCGCGGCCTCGATGAGTGAGTGGCTGGCCGTCATCAGTGGGCGCAAGCCGGCGCGCAGCACGGAAGTGCCGTTCCAGCCGCGCACCATCGTCATGGGAGACTGACCATGCCAACCACGCGACAGCTGCAGCCGAGGTCCCATCGAGGCGCGCTCGCGGCGGCCCTCGCCGCCGCCGTCTCGCTCACGCCCGGAGGGCTCTCAGCCCAGCGCCCGCCGGCACTCACGATCCCCTGGATGATGCGCGGGCCCGAGCTGTACGGGCGGGAGCCGCAACGCGTGCGCTTCACCCCAGACGGTGCCTGGATCTATTTCGAGTGGCTCCCCCCCGGCACCGACTGGCGCACCACGCCGCAACCATATCGGGTGCGCGCCGCCGAGGGAGCCAAGCCGGAGCGCGTGCCGACGACCCAGATGGATTCCGTCGGACCGTTGCTCGAGGAAGGCGACCTCTCGCGCGATCGCACGCAGCGCGTCGTCTCGTACGAGGGCGACCTGTACTTGGTGAACCTGCGCACCGCCGTCGCACGTCGCCTGACGCAGACGCCGACCATCGAACGCGCCCCGGCCTTCTCCGCCGATGCGCGCCGCGTCTTCTTCGTGCGGGACGGCAGCAACATCATGGCGATGGACCTCGACGCTCCCCGCATCGAACAGCTCACCGACATCCGCCCGGCCCCGGCACCCCCCGCGCCCCCCAAGCTCGATGCGCAGCGCACACAACTCGAGCTGCAGCAGAAGGAGCTCTTCGAGGTCGTCCGCGATGAGGTGGTCCGTGACTCGATCAACAAGGCCGAGCGTGACGCGGAGCTCGCCCGCTACCCCAAGATCCTCTACCTCAACGCCAACGAGCGGCTCACGCAACTGTCCGTCAGCCCCAACGGGCGCACGCTACTCTTCACTACTACGATCTCGACCAACAGCGCCAAGCAGACCGTCGTCCCGAAGTTCGTCACCCTGAGCGGATACACCGAGGACCTGCTCGTGCGCACCAAGGTCGGTGACACGCTCGGCGGGGGGCGTGCCGGAGTGATGCAGCTCCCGGGTGGCCAGGTACGGTGGCTGCATCCGATTCCCGGCGACACCACGGCGATCCCGTCGATCACCGCCTTGCTCGGCTGGAATGACGCGGGGACCCAGGCGCTCCTGTTTGCGGAGCAGCGCGACTTCAAGGCACGCTACATCCAGCGCGTCGACGCCGACTCGGCGAGACTCACGACCGTCGATGTCCTGCGCGATTCGGCGTGGGTCGGTGGCCCGTGTTACCCGTGCGGGGGATGGCTCCCCGGAGAGCGCGGCGCATGGTTCGTGAGCGAGGCCGACGGCTACGCCCATCTCTATACGATGAATGCCGACGGTGGCGACAAGCGGCAGCTGACGAAGGGGAAGTTCGAGGTCCTCGACGCACAGCTCAGTCAGGATCGCACCGCCTTCGAATTGCATACCAGTGAGGTGTCGCCGTTCGAGCGTCACTTCTACCGCCTCCCCGTCTCGGGCGGCGCCGCAACGCGCATCACGACCACCGTCGGCGGGCACACCGTGGTCGTCTCTCCCGACGGCCGGACGATCGCCGACGTCTTCTCGACTGCCAACCGTCCCCCCGAACTCTTCGTCGGCCCTAACCGTGCCGGCACCACGCTCGCCCAACTCACCACGTCGCCAACCGCGGAGTGGCTCGCGTATCCGTGGCGAGTTCCCGAGATCGTGAACGTCCCCGCCTCCGACGGCGTCGACGTTCCCGCGCGCATCTACCGTCCACAGGACATGCAGGCGGCGCCGAATGGCGCGGCCGTCATCTTTGTGCACGGCGCGGGCTACTTGCACAACGTCCACCGGTATTGGTCCAGCTACTCGCGCGAGTACATGTTCCACCACTATCTCGCCAGCAAGGGCTACGTGGTGCTCGACATCGACTATCGGGCGAGTGCAGGATACGGGCGCGACTGGCGAACCGCGATCTACCGGTGGATGGGCGGCCGTGACCTGCAGGACCAGGTCGACGGCTCGCGGTATCTGCAGAAGACCTTTGGAATCAACCCGGAACGCATCGGCATCTACGGGGGAAGCTACGGCGGCTTCATGACGCTGATGGCGCTGTTCAATGCGCCGAAGGAGTTCGGCGCCGGTGCGGCGCTCCGTTCGGTGACCGACTGGGCGCACTACAATCACGGGTACACCGCCCGCATTCTCAACGAACCGCAGCAGGACACCCTCGCCTACCGGCGCTCGTCCCCCATCTTCTTCGCCGGAGGCCTGGAGGATCCGCTCCTGATGGCGCACGGCATGGTCGACACGAACGTCCACTTTCAGGACATCGTCCGGCTGACCGAACGCTTCATCGAGTTGGGAAAGACCGGATGGGATCTGGCGGTGTATCCAGTGGAAAACCACGGCTTCGTCCGCCCGACCTCGTGGACGGACGAGTATCGCCGCATTTTCGACTTGTTCGAGGCCAACCTCACGCCGCAACGAGCGGCAGCGAAGGGAGGAACACGATGACCCGAGCCGCTGAACTTCTCGCACGCCTTTCCCGCGCAACCCGGACACTCAACCGGATCATCGGTGCGCCCGACTACGACGCGTATCTCGCCCACGCCACCCGCCGCCACCCCGGTGCGCCGACGCTGACGCGCGATGAGTTCGTGAAGCAGCGCCTGGAGGATCGCTATTCGAAACCGGGCGCGCGCTGCTGCTGAGGCGAAGTTACCGGACCGCGGGCGCCGCGCTCGGATGTGCGCCACGACCGGAGAGGCCGGAGGGCTTTCATCCCGCCGTCGCCTGCGGTCGAACCGTGTTGCGATTCGTTAGACCTTCGCGACGACTCGTCGCGGAACCGTCAGCAGCATCAGCAGCGCCGCCAGGCCGGCGATCGCCGATCCGAGCGTGAACGCCGCGGGCGCCCCGCGGCGGTCCCATACGACTCCGAAGAGCAGGGAGGCCGGAAGCGCACCGAGTCCGAGCGCCAGGTTGTACCAGCCGAAGGCCCGTCCTCGCGCAACGGGAGGAACGAGGTCCGCCACGAGCGCCTTCTGCACCCCTTCGGTGAGTCCGAAGTAGACGCCATAGAGGAGGAAGAGCGCCCAGGCCAGGCCCTGACCGTCGGCGTGCGCGAAGCCCAGGTAGACCGCCGCGTACACCAGCCATCCGCCCACGATGAGGGAGCGGCGACCCACGCGATCGGACAGCGCCCCCGCCGGCGTGGCCGTCAGTGACTTCACGACATGGAACGCGGCCCATAGGATCGGGATGAGCGCCGCGCTGACGCCAAGGTCGCGTGCACGCAACAGCAGGAAGGCGTCGGTGGAGTTGCCTAACGTGAAGAGCAGCACCACGCCGATGTACGCGTAGAAGCGACCGCCGAGCCTCGCCTGCGCCAACTGCATCGTTTGGTCCATGGGTGGGGCAGGTGGTGTCGCACCAGGCGGGACACCACCCCTCGCCTTCGGTGAAGACTCACGCGCATCGCCCTCCTTCCCCTCCCGCATCCTGCGGCCAGCCGGCTCCTCCCGCACCAGGAAGACCAGGACCGCGACCGCTCCCGCGGCCGGAATCGCCGCCAGCAGGAATACGGTGCGTAACGCCACATCCGCCCATTGCAGCAACGCGAAGGCGATACACGGGCCGATCACCGCTCCCAAATGATCTGCACTTTGATGAAAACCGAAGGCCCGCCCTCGCACGGCTGGCTCCACCGCGTCGGCCAGAATCGCGTCTCGCGGCGAGGTGCGAATGCCCTTGCCGATCCGGTCCCCCACCCGGATCGCAAAGACATGAGCCGCGGACGTCGCGAGCCCGGTGAGGGGTCGCAGCACGGAGGAGATCAGGTAGCCCACGGTCACGAGTGCCTTGCGTCGTCCAAGCCGATCGCTCCACCACCCGCTGGCGAATTTGAGAAGCGACGCCACCGTCTCCGCCGTCCCCTCGATCGCCCCCAGCGTCAGCGCTCCAGCGCCGATCACGGTCGTGAGAAAGAGCGGGACGAGCGGGTAGATCATCTCGCTCGACACGTCGGTCAGGAGCGACACGAGCGAGAGCGCGATGACGGTACGCGGCAGCCGTTGGCGTGACATGCCGGGAATCTACGCGGGCGCATTCGTCCCGGGCCTTGCGTGGTACCGGGTCTGCGCCGCAAATACCTCGGATGTCCGCCAGCACCGGCGCCATCCGGCGCGTGTACGACGCCCTCCTTCCCGCCCGGCGCTACCTCGTCAGCCACGACCCGCAGACGATCGACCGACAGGTCGCGCTGGCCGAGATCGCCGCCCCGAGTGGCCAGGAGGAGGTGCGCGCACGCGCCGTGCAGCTACAGCTGCGGCGGCTTGGCCTCGACGCGACCATCGATGCGGCGGGGAATGTGCTCGCCGAGCGCGGCGGCGCGGCCGACGTGCCACCTGTCGTCGTGTGCGCCCACCTCGATACCGTCTTCGCCGGCGACGTTTCGCACGCCGTCGTCCGCACCTCGGACCGGCTCATCGGACCGGGAATCGGCGACAATGCTCGCGGCATCGCGGGAATGCTGGCGATCGCCGAGGCGCTGGGTGCCGCCGAACTCCGGACGCGCCGCCCGATCCTCTTCGTGGCGACGACGGGGGAAGAGGGACACGGGAACCTGCGCGGCGCACGCCACCTGTTCGCCACCGCCGCCGCCGACGCACATGCCGCCATCGCGCTCGACGGCGCCGGCGATGAGCGCATCGTCACGCACGCGTTAGGCACGCGCCGCTATCGCATCACCTATGCCGGTCCGGGCGGGCACAGCTGGGCCGCGTACGGCGTGGTGAATGCGGTGCATGCGGCCGCCGACCTCACCACCTGCGTCTCGGCCTGGCCGCTCCCGACCGCCCCTCGGACCGTGCTCACCGTCAGCCGCATCGGAGGCGGCACGGCGATCAACGCCATCCCGCGCGAGGCGTGGCTGGAGATCGACGTGCGTTCCACCTCCGGCACGGAGCTCGGCCGGCTCGACGACGAGATCCAGGGCGCGGCCCGTCAGGTGCAGGACACGCACAACCGGCGGCGCCCGCTGGGCTCCCCGCTCCTGCAGCTGCGCGTCGACGTGATCGGCGATCGCCCGGGAGGCGCGATCGCGAGCGACGCCTTCCTCGCACACGCCGCATTCGATGCCACCCGCCTGGTCGGCCGCACCCCCGACAGCGCCATCGCCTCGACCGACGCCAACATTCCGTTGCATCTCGGCATCCCCGCGATCGCGGTCGGTGCCGGAGGTCGTGGGGGCGACGTACACACGCCGCGGGAGTGGTTCGAGAACCGAGATGGCACCCTCGGCCTCGTCCGCGCGATGACGGTGCTCGCGGCAGCGGCCGAGTTGGCCTGAACACGGCAATGCTTCGCGTCGGTAGGGATCCTGACGGCGGCGGTGGCAAACGGTCGCCCCGCGATTGCCGGGCCGGCGTCCATGAGTGACCCGTGTGCGTCGACGAGTGATCAGGGTCTGCTCAGGGTCTGCTCAGGGTCTGCTCAGGGTC
>JBDTUA010000098.1:0-14344 GCA_040007995.1 Gemmatimonadota bacterium
CGCCCCTCATCCATGCGCTTGAGGGCGTTTAGGATCTTGAGTTCGAGGGCCTGTTCGCGGCCGTGGAGCGCCTTCGCCATCTCCTGGTTGGCGAGGGCGTCCATACGCGAGAGGCGCCCGACACTCGATTGATCGAGGATGACCGGCTGCGAGGCATCGCCGGTCGAGAGCATGGTCCGCTGCAGGCGCGTAAGCTCACGCTCGAGCTCCTGCCGGAGTTCCTGTAGTTGTGCGGGGGTCAGTGTATGGGGCATGCCTTCACAATAGCACCGCGCGCCCGTGGCTGTTTTCCGGCCGCCGAGTCACTGCCTGTCCACGCGACCTTCACGTCATGGTCACCGCCGATGCCGACGATTCTCAGGTCGGCACATACGGTGGCGCTCAGCGCGCGGCGGCGCGGCGAGAAGGAACACTCGGCTCGCGCGGCATCCATACACGCCCGCCATCGTAGCGGGGCTTGAGGATAGTTTGCGGGGTCGTCGTCCGGCTCCGAACGCGGCTCCCACCCAGGACTGTGCACATGACTCGCTTCTTCACCGCCGTACTCCTGACGGCCCTGCTGTCTCCCGCTCCCTCGCGCGCCCAGCAGACTGAGACGTTCGACTACTGGGCGCCGCAGCGCGAAATGATCCGCAGGGGTCAGCAGGCCATCTTCATGTGCAACGGGCTCTTCACGTCCAACCGCACCCTCGAGCAGGTCTACGCCCAGGAACTAGCGTTCTTCCCCGAGCCCATCGGGACGCCGCGCGGCGGTGACTACGAGATCGACCGGGCGCGGAAAGCCGTTGCCGTCGGGTCGCCCTGGAGCGGAGCGCCGGTCATGCGCGCCGCGTTCCGCGAGGGAATCGGATGTGTCGTCATGTCGCCGGATCAGGGCTTCGAGGACATCGACGAACTCCCGATTCTAAAAACGCCGTCTCAGGCCGGTGATCCGGCTACCATGCCGTGGCCAGACGGTGACTTCGTACGCGAAGAGCCGCTCCCCACGAACGTGGACGCGACGGCTCTTCAGGCGGCGTCGGACTGGGCGTTCCAGCGGCCATCGCCCGAGCAGGTGACGCTGAGCCTCATGGTGATCCAGAACGGCCGGATCATCCACGAGCGATACGCCCCCGGCGTGGACATGCACACCCGCACGCGCACCTGGTCCACGGCAAAGAGCATTGCGGGGACGCTCATCGGGATCCTTGTAGATCAGGGAAAGATGCAACTGGACGAGCCCCTGGGATTCGCGTGGCAGCCCAAGGCGCTGTCGCCCGGGACCGATCCGCGGAACGCGATCACGCTGCGCCACGTGCTCAATATGTCGAGCGGCCTGTACCCGATCGACAACGGCGGATTGGAGTACGCCACGGGCTCGGGAATGTCCTACTGGGCCGGCGCCAGCTCCGTGCAGGGGGCGCTTCACAAGGCGCTCGTGCGCACGCCCGGCACCGTGTGGGACTACGAGAACTATGAAACGCTGCTGGCGGTCTACAAGATGAAGCAGGCGATCGGCGACCCGCAGGCGTACCTGGAATTCCCTCGCAAGGCCCTGTTTGACAAGATCGGGATGCGCAACACTCTGCTGAGTACCGACCGCTTCGGCGACTTCATCCTCAGCAGTCAGGTCTATACCAACGCCCGTGACCTGGCCAGACTCGGCCTGTTGTACCAGCAAGGCGGAGTTTGGAACGGCGAGCGCATTGTCTCCAAGCAGTGGATCGACTTCGAGCGCACGCCAGCGCCGTCGACGGCCACGATCGGCAACGCCTACGGCGCGCAGTGGTGGCTGGTTCCCGACAAGCGGAAGGGGGAGGTGCCGGCCGACGCGTATACCACGGCCGGCAATCGCGGCCAGTTCGTGATTGTGGTCCCCTCAAAGAAACTCGTCATCGTCCGCCGGGGCCTGGACTGGGGGCGACAGGGCTTCGATGAGTGGGGCCTCACCCGTGAGGTGCTGAAGGCGATACGATAGGCAGCTGTCGCAGTCTTCTCGTGCGTTGTCAGGCGGCGTTCGTCGACTGGCTGGATCATCGGTGTTCCGTGCGTCGGGGGACGGTTGCGCCTTGCGCAGCCGGGAACGACGCGACGCGGCGTGGCTCGACGACTCCCTGACGCAGCCGCTCCGGTCCGGGCGCGGAATGGAGGCACCGCAGAGGGCCTCGCACGTCGATCACGTCGAGACGACGGTCACACACCAGCGCGCCGAGGCGATGCGTCGGCGAAAACTCCCTATGGTGGTGTGCCTTTCCCGACTGCGAAGCACTCCGCGGTCCCCCAACATCGCGATATCTACCAGTGAGGGATATCGACTATGGGCTCCGGGAAGTTCGGCGCGGGTCGTGCGAGCCCGATCGCGAGCGCGCTGGCCTGTTCACTCGTTTTCGCTGCGCTCCGGCGCTCAAGGTGACGGGCAACGATCTCCTGTCGATGGTGAACGCCGACAGTGGTGGCCGGCCTGCCGCTCCCGCAGGAAGGCGGCTGCGGTCGACGCTCGTCGCGGCGCAGCTGGCGGTGGCAGTGGTGCTGGTGGTCGGCGCGAGCCTGCTCTTCAATTCGTTCCTGCGCGTCACCATGGTCGACCCCGGCTTCTCGCCCGACGGTCTGACTACCTTCTCCATGCCGCTCAAACGACCAGGCGCTCCGGTCGACGAGCAGAGCTGGATGGCGTGGGATCGCCTCCTGTCCGAGGTGCACACGGTCGCGGGGGGCGGCGAAGTTGCGGCCGCGTCGAATCTCCCGTTCGAGTCGCCCAACTGGGCCCCCCCGATCCTCCTCCCGGGTGAACCGCAGGATTTCCGCCGCGAGGGGGTCGCCGGCTACGTGATCACCCCGAACTTCTTCGAGGTCGCCAGAATTCCGGTGCGCGCGGGGCGTGCGTTTGCAGCTGCCGACAGCGCAGGTGCGGCGCCGGTGGCGATCGTCAACGAGGCGTTCGTGCGCCAGCACCTCCGCGGAACTTCGCCGGTCGGCTTGACGCTACGCTACCGCGTGGACGGCGACTCGCTGATCGGCATGACGGTGGTCGGCGTCGTGGGCGACGTGGTGCAGGAACGGGCGCAGGAGGGGGCGCGTCCGGCGATCTACGTCCCCTATTCGCAGACGGACTGGCCGATGGCGAACGTGGCGATCCGTGGCGCGCCGAGTCTCACGACGTTCGCCCCGGATTTGAGACGGGCGGTGGCGAAGTTCAGTCCGAACGTACCGTTGCGTAGCCTTCGTACGATGACCTCCCGCATCAGCGACGTTCGCACCGAGCCGCGATTCCAGATGTTGCTGCTGGCGACCTTCGCCTCGGTCGCCCTCTTGCTCGCCGCGGTTGGGCTCTACGGTTCGCTTGCGCATGCGGTGCGGCGGCGCACGCGCGAGATGGGGATCCGCATGGCGCTCGGCGCCCCGCGTGCCAATATCTTTCGTCTTGTCTTTCGACAGGGCATGATGGTGACAGGGACTGGGCTCCTGGCAGGGGTGGCGGCCGCGCTCGGGCTGGCGCGTTTCGTGAGCTCCTTCCTGTTCGGGGTCGGTGCTCTCGCCCCCGCGAGCTTCGCGCTGGCGATTGTCGTACTCACGTTGGCGGCAGCGCTGGCGATATTTGTCCCTGCACGTCGCGCGACCGGCGTCGATGTGGTGCAGAGCCTCAAGTCGGAGTAGCGCGCGGCAGCGCTCTTCGGTCTGGAAGATCGGGTGGCGGACGTCGCGTCGAGACTCCCGCGTTGGAAAGTGACGCGCATCCACGCGTCACCAACGGCTCTCGCTACACGCGGCGTACCGCCATGATCGACCGGAACTGCCGGTACATCACCGACCGCCAACGCACGATCATGCCGAAGGCCATCAGGTAGAAGACAGACGCGGTCTGCAGCGGAGAGATCAGATGACCAATGTAGTCGTGCAGCAGCAGACGGACCGCAAGCAAGGCGAGCAGGATCGCCATGAAGGCGCGCGATCTCGTCATGTACACCACGCCCTGCCGCAGCTCGAGGCGCGTCGAGCGTACCAGCGGCCACGAGAGAAGGAGCCATCCGCTCAGCAGCGACGTGATCGCCCACGTCCAGGGGATCCGCGTCATCGGGGCGAGAAACATGAAGAACGCGCTGCTCATCGCCACCGGTGGGATGATGATCGCCGGAAGCGTGACGGGGACGCGCGTTTCCCGCGCACGCCACGCGAGAAGCACCACGCCACCGAGGATGGGGCCGAAGCGAAGCACGGGGCTCAGAATCTGCTGGTACTGCGCGTACAAATTCCGGAGGTCTACCATTGATCGGTCGAACGGGTCGATCTCAACACGTTGGCGACGCGTGGAAGATACGCGACGTGAGCGATCCCGGATGGTCGCAGCGTCCACTCGCGGCAGCATTGCTGCTCTGCGTCGCATCGAGCGCATTTCTGGTGCCCAGCGCGAGCTGCCAGCCGGCACCCGGACGAGCGGTCCAAGGACTCGTGGTCGTGGATTCGCTCGTTGCCGCGGAGTTTGCCAAGGACAGCCTCGGGAGTATCACGATCGGTGTCGTCGCCGGCCCGCAGCTCATCTGGACGCGCAGCTACGGTTTCGCGGACATGAAGTCGGGGCGCCTGGCGAACCGTAGCACGGTGTACCGAATCGGTTCGATCACGAAGCCATTCACGGCCGTCATGTTGATGCAGCTGGCGGCGGCGGGGAAGGTACAGTTGTCCGACCCGGTCGAACGATTCCTGCCGGAGGTCAAGCAGATCACCTCCAGGCCGCCGGGGGCTTCCCCGTTCACCTTCTTGCAACTGGCGACCATGACCGCCGGGCTCGCCCGCGAGCCTGACGATGCCGGGCCATTCTGGACGGGGCCCGCCTCCGCCTGGGAAACGACGTTGCTCGCTGCACTGCCTCACACCCGCTACGCCTCATTTCCCGGCACCGAGTTTTCCTACTCCAACATCGGCTACGCAATCCTCGGCGCCGCGCTCGCGCGCGTCGCCGGCCAGCCATACATCCAGTGGGAATCCGAGCGCGTGTTCCGACCGCTAGGGATGCAACGCACCCGATTCGAAGTCGATCCGACGATCGCGCCCGACCTGGCGGTGGGATATGAGGTGAATGGCGACGGCACACTCGACGACCAGACCGCGGCGCTCGAGGCCCGGGTCGGGCGTGGCTACAAGGTGCCGAACGGGGCGATCTTCACGACGGTTGACGACCTCGCCCGCTTTGTGTCGTTTGAGCTTGGCCGCGGCCCGAACGATGTGCTCGCCACGTCGATACTGGATGAAGCGTTCGGCGGCGTTGTCGCGACGGACGCCTTCCTTCACTCGGGGTACGGATTGGGATTCATGGCGATGCGTCGCGACGGCTATTCGTTTCTCGGACATAGCGGAAGCGTCGCGGGTTATCGGGCCGCGATGTACTACGACCGATCGATGCAACTTGGTGTGGTGGTCTTTCGGAACGTCGGCGGAGGCAAGCAGGATCCCGATCGACTCGCCGTCGACGCGCTCTCCCTGCTCGCCGGGAGAAAAGGCGCCGAGATTCAGGCGGACATCGACCGGCGAGTGAAAGCGCAGGAGGCATCGCCAGGGAGCGACGCCGCGGTTCGTCGTCTCATCGGAGAGCTGCAACTCGGAACGCCCAACTACGATCTCATGGGTTCCGCGTTGGCACGGCTGACGCGGCGGCAGATCACGCAACAGCAGGCCACCATCACGACACTCGGAGCGCTCGAGTCGCTGACCTTCAAGGGTGTGGGCGCGGCCGGTCCGAACATCTATCAGTGCACGTTTGAGAAGGGCACGCTCGAATGGCGGATCTGGCTCAACCTGGAAGGAGGCGTGGACTATTTCAGCTTTCGAGCGGTGTCGTCGCCAAAGTAGGAGATTGCTCGCTTCTGTCGATCCTCCCCGAATCGCTCACTGTTCGGCCGTCGCAGCTCCGGCATGCCTACCGTCTCCTCAAGACTGCTCGCCAGCGTTTCCCGAATTCGCTCGACAGCGTTCAGCATCATCGTGGCTCCTCTTCCCGCGGTGGCGATAGGAGCGGTCGTCATGTCGCGCGCGGGGGTTCCGGCGGCGGTTTGGGCACAGAACGTCGTGGCGACGGCGGTCGGCGTCCTCTTGGTGTTCGCCGCGTCATCTGAGCGCCGGTCGGGCCGCACCCGGCCTGGCGTGACCCGATGGCACGTTGCGGGTGCGCTGGCACTGCTCGGAGCTACGCTGATTCAACCGGGGGTTGAGGGCGTCCATCGATGGTTATCGGTTGGCCCGGTCCAGCTTCACGCCGGCGCCGTCCTGCTACCCCTGATGCTCGTCCTGCTGCGTAGGCTCGACAGAGTACCCTCGCTGCTGGCGGCGCTCCTGGCACTTTGCACCCTGGCGCTGCAGCCCGATGCCGCACAAGCGGCGGCTTTCGCCGTGGGGTGGAGTGTCCACCTGGCGATGGCGCGTGGGCGGAGTACGGCGGGTCTCATCGCTCTCGCGCTGCTCCTGGCGTCGATCACCGTGTTTCGGACGGACCCGCTTCAACCCGTGCCTTATGTCGAAGGAATCGTCGGACTTGCTGGGCGGCAGGGTGGGACCTGGGCTGCGGCGAGCCTCATCGCGCTCACGCTACCGTCGATCGTGCTGACGCGTGCCCCGGATCGTCGCTCAGGGGCAGTGCTCGCCGCATATGTCAGCGGCACGATTCTCGCCGGTTGGCTCGGGAATTTCCCGGTCCCCTTTCTCGGGTATGGCGTATCGCCGATCCTCGGCTACTACCTCGCCATAGCCGCGCTCGGGCGACGGGTGATCGACGTTGCGTTCGAGAGTTCCGAGGGCGGGCTACGCGGCCAGGCTGATCGCGAGCAGCCGCGACGAGTATCAGACGAGTATCAATAGATTGGTAGGACACCAGGACAGGTATCGACGGAGAGGCAAGCGACGCACAGATTGATCGGATGGCAAGACCCAGGACGCCGCGTCGGCTTGGTGCCCCCTGCTTGCCCGTGCTTCGTTCAATTGCGACTGGTCCCGTCCATGAGCAGCTACTGCCTTCTCCGGCAAGGCGACACCCTTCCCACCGTCGCGGTGCTGCAGAAACTCCTCAATCGTGCAAACGCGTCGGTGGAGACGGAACGGCTGACCACCACGATGAGGGCGATCAATCCGCCACGACCGGCAATTCCGTCGACGCGATCCCGCAGCACGACAAGGGCGATGGAGCGGCCGACGAACGCTTTCGAGCTCCCGCAAAGGACCGGCACCACGAAAGCGATCAAGCATGTGATTGCTCCGCTTGTCGTGGACGGTGCGTTCGGTTCAAGGACGGCGGCGGCTGTTCGCGCATTTCAGGGCGCGCGAGGTCTACATCCGGACGGCGAGGTCGCCGGAGAAGAGTGGCGTCGCCTCATGCACCTCGATGTGCTTCCGCTGGTCGACTGTATCGATGTCTTTGATGAACACCTGTATGAACAGCAGGCGCGAACGATCGTTGAGTCCGGGGGACACCCCGTGATGATCGGTGGTATGTCGAATGGACTCTTCCAGGCTGCGGAGTCGCTCAGTTCCGCACGCCTGATCTTCCTGCTGCGCTTCATCGGACATGGATGTCCCGGCGTTCAGGGCGTGTCCATCGGCAAGGGTGGATGGTACGAGTATCGCCCAGGCCGAAAGCGTCCCATCGCACACATATTCGGCGAGCAGAATTCGAAGTTTCACGGAAAGAACGCGCCGAGTGTTGGAAGGCTGAAGCTCAAGCGCATCTTCGGTCCATACTCCTGCGTGGAGCTGCATGGATGTCACGTAGCCGCCGGCGCGCTGGGGCACCATTTCGTCTGCGAAATGGCGATCGCGCTCGATGTGCCTGTCACCGCCGCGATCCGCTCGCAGCGCTCGGCGCTTCGGTTCGACGGACCGACCTTCACGGCTTTCCCCAGGCGACAGACGTTGAAGGACTGGAGCGCCACCCTCCCCGACTTCGTGCCAATCAGCGTTCCATAGCACGCGTCGCGATACGCACTGGACGGGATCGGCATCAGGCGTTTGGTTAACCGTCTTGCACGAGATCGAGTCACGTTCCCCGTCTCACCCCGGAGCCATTCCTATGCACTCTCGACCAGCCCGTTCGCGTCTTACGCCCTTGGTAGCGCTGCTCAGCGTGATGGCGTGCGCCAGGAGCGACAAGCCGCCCGCGACTGACTCCCTCATCGCTGCGCCTGCCGCGGCGATCTCCGCGACCGAACCGCCGGTGATCACGATCGTCGCGACCGACTTCGCCTACGAAGCGCCGGACACAATCTCGTCGGGTATGGTCACGCTGAGGCTCGTCAACAAGGGACCGGAGCTTCATCACGTCTCCATGATGCGGCTGGCTGCTGGAAAGACCTTCGGCGACTTCGACTCGGCGATGAAGGCGATGAAGCCGACGGATGCGCCGCCGGAGTGGATGGAGACCGTGCCGGGCCCGAACGCGCCACTGCCGGGCGGCGAACAGTCGCTCACACAGGAGCTTTCACCGGGGAGCTACGTGCTTATCTGCTTCATCCCCAGCGCTGACCATGTCCCCCACTTCGCGAAGGGCATGGTGCGACATCTCACCGTCATTCCGGCCACGGCTCCCAGCGCTCCCGCGCCCGTCGCCGACGTGACCGTCAAGATGAGCGACTACGCCTGGGCAATTTCGCCTGAGATCACCGCCGGCAAGCACGTTATCCGACTGGAAAACTCGGCGGCGCAGCCACACGAGATGTTCATCGCGAAGCTCGAGAAAGGAAAGACGGCGCTCGATGCCGCCGCCTGGTCGGAATCGCCGACGGGCCCACCGCCGGCCGTGCCGATGGGTGGCGTGTCAGCGATGGCAAAAGGAACGATCGCGTATCTCCCCGTTGACCTCACGCCGGGCGAATACGCACTACTCTGCTTCATCCCCGACATGAAGGACGGCAAGGCGCACTACCACCACGGCATGATGAAGACGTTCGTGGTTACCTGACGCCAGAGAAGCCGGCGCCGCTTCGCGGATCCTCCGACGAGCGCCGGTGCGCCACTCGCCTAACGCATCCGGATGAACGCTCCGGCGTCCCGGCGCGACGCCCGAGTTGCCGCTTCCGTCGCCAGCCGTCGGGAAGCCAGCAGGGTGTCCCGGGGACAGGATCCCCTCAAACGCTTCATCACGGCGCGCGCCCTCGGAGCCGAGGGCGCGCTTGTCACAGCGGCGCGACGATGCACGCGGAATGGGACGCCCTGGCGAAGCCCGGCCCCAGCACAGCCCTGCGACACCTCACGCACACGCGTGACTCCGTGACATATTCCGCGGCTACTCCCTCCTCTCAACCGCTCCCCGTCTCATGAAACTATGGCTCGCGGTACCCGCCCTGCTTCTGGCGTCGTCGCTGGAAGTCGCGGCGCAGAACGTCGACTATTCCCGAGCCGACGTGATTCGAACGGCCGGCGCCTACGTCTTGGGCGCCAGCGTCACGCCACTCTGGCTCGACGATAGCGTCCGCTTCGTGTACACGTCGCTGGGCAAGAACGATCGTGGCACGATCTACCTGGTCGATCCGGCGCGCGCGAACCGGCGCGTGTACTTCGATCAGGCCCACATGGCGGCCATCCTCTCGGTCGCCGCGGATACGATCCTCGATCCGGCACGATTCCCATCCTTCACCCCCGTGGACAGCGGCAAGGCGATCGAACTGCTGCTGCACGCGAAGGCCTTCCGCTGCGATCCGTCGAGCTACAAGTGTCAGGCACAGGACAGTGTGGACTGGGCCCTCAAGAACACGCTGAAGGATGGCCCGACGTGGGCGAGTCGCTCCCCGGACAAGAAGTGGGACGTCTTCGCGTGGCGATACAACCTGTACCTGCGTGCCGCGGCGCTTTCCGATTCCGATGCCGTCACCTCGGCCGACTCGGTGCGAAAGGCGCGCGCCGATAGTGCCCAGAAGCGCAGCACGGAGCGCGGCACAGAACGCGCTACTGCGCGCGGCGGACGCGCCCGATCGACGCGGCAGGACTCGATCCCGTTGCCCCGCGGCTCGATTGCGCTCACTAACGACGGCGAGCGTCTATCTGCCTACGGCAACACCGACCGCGAAGTCGCGGCCGACACGGCCAAGCCGCGTCCGGCGCGCGTGAACATCAACTGGACGACGGATTCCCGCCGATTCACCGTTCCGCGCGATGACCTTCGCGGTACGCGCATCTATCCGATGTACTCATCTACCGGGGACCAGCCGGTGGACCGGAGCTACTACTACGCGGTGCCGAGTGACTCGATCCTGCCGACGCACGTGATCTACGCCGTCGACATCATGGACCGCACGAGCGTGCAGGCGAAGCTCCCCCCCTCGCCGCAGACCACCGTCAGCTCCCAGACGTTCTGGAACCGGACGGGCGACAAGTACTTCGCCCTCAACGCCAACCGTGGTCCCAGCCGCATCTCGGCGCACCTGGTGGACGCAAAGACGGGCGAGACGACGTTGCTCGTGCGCGACTCCACCGCCACGTGGGTCGAGCTGTCGCACCAGTTCGGACGGGAGAATTGGGACGTCCCCAAGGGGAGCGACGACCTGGTGTGGTGGTCGCAGCGGGATGGATGGGGCCATCTGTACCGCATCGGCTCAGACGGCGTGGTGAAGAACCAGATCGAATCGGGGACGTCGGTGGTGGACCGACTGTTCCGCGTGGACAGCGCGACGCGCACGACGCCGCAGTCGGTCTATTTCAGCGCGTGGGGGCGGGATCCGGGATTCCTCTACTACTCGCACCTCTACCGGGTGAACATCGACGGGAGCGGCTTGACGGCGCTCACCCCCGAGGATGGTGACCACGCGATCACCTTTGCGCCCAGGGGTCCGTACTTCATCGACACCTTCGCCCCCGTGGACAAGGCGCCATTGATCACGCTGCGCTCGGCGCTCGACGGCAAGATCGTGATGGAGCTCGGGCGCGGCGACTCGGAGTTGCTGCAATCTGTCGGTTGGCGTCCGCCCCAGATCATCAAGCTCAAGGCGCGCGATGGCGTGACCGACATCTACGGCCTGATGTACAAGCCGAGCCGCTTCGACTCGACGAAGACGTATCCGATCCTCGACCACATCTATCCGGGGCCGCAGGTGGGGAGCGTAGGACGATGGGGATGGTCGGGAACGGGCGAGTCGCAGGCCATCGCCGAGCTCGGGTTCATCGTCGTCGAGATCGATCACCAAGGGACGCCGCGCCGCTCGAAGGCGTTCCACGACTTCTACTATCGCAACATGGGCGACAACGGCATCCCTGATCACGTCGCCGGGATCCGCCAGCTTGCGGCGATGCACCCGTGGATCGACATCACGCGGGTCGGCATCTGGGGGCATTCGGGGGGTGGACTCGCATCGACCGACGCGATCCTGCGCTTCCCCGACTTCTACAAGGTGGCGGTGAGTGGATCGGGGAACCACAACCCCAACACCTACGCCTGGTACTGGGCGGGTCGCTACCAGGGTCCGTACGAGAAGGCGTCGTACGATTCAGCAGCGAACTACACGCTCGCGAAGAACCTCAAGGGGCACCTGCTGCTCATGCACGGTGACATGGACAACAACGTGCACCTCGCGAACTCGATCAAGATGGTCGACGCGTTGATCAAGGCGAACAAGACCAACTTCGACTTCCTGGTCGTCCCCGACTCGCCGCACGGATTGCCTGCGTTCAGCATCCGGAAGCGGTGGGATTATTTCGTGAAGTACCTGTTGAACGAGGAGCCACCAGCGAACTATGAGATGATCGCGCCGGTACGTCCGGCGGGTCCGCCGCGGAGGCCCGAGGCGCCGTCGCGGTAGTGAAAGGCTGGGACAGGCAGCCTGACGAGTGAGCTTCAACTGCGTCAGGCTGCGGGCCCGTCACCACAGTGGCCGGTTGTTGCACGTGACGTGCTCCTCGCGCCTGGTCTTGCCAGGGCAAGTTCACCCGTCGACTGCGCCCTTACTGTCGGTTGATCAGGAACTCCTGGATCTTCCCGTCGGGGGAGCGATACATCGAGGTGCGGGCGCGAGTGGTACCAACCGTGTATTGCACCCGGGCTACCTCCATGCCGCCGCGTTCGGCGGTGCTCGTCAGCACGACGTTTGAGACCCGGCCGTGGGCGGCGAGCGAGGCACGATCTTTCGCCAGCTGTGCGTCGGTCAAGAGCGCATTGAAGTCGTCGCCCAGCGTCGCGCGATCGACCGTCCCGCGCTCGAGTGATGTGAGGTACTGCTTCGCCGCCTCGAGTGCCGGAAGCCCGGCGATCACGGGGACGTCGACGTGCGGCGTCAGCTTGCTGACGAGTGCCGCGAAGATCTCTCCGGTCGCCGCGAAGTCCGCGTTCGCGAGCGTGACGATCGCGGAGCGTGTCGACGGAATCACGAGGTTCTGTGTAACGACTCCGGCGATCCCACCGCCGTGGGAGTAGATCAGCGCATCCCCGGTACGCTGGACCCCGAGCCCGCATCCATACGTCGTCTCGCGACCATCGGTGAGGAGTCTCGGTGTGGTGAGCTTCGCGAACGACGAAGGCGCGAGCACTTTGCCGTCGATCAATGCAAGATCCCACGCCAGCAGGTCGGTCGGCGTCGACCAGATGGCGCCTGCTGCCCCGATCCACCCCTGCGCCTCGGGCGCGACTGGCGTTGGATCGGCGAGCGCATACGAGGTGTAGCCGATCGCGGTGTTGGTGTCGCCGGGGACGCGATCGAAGGCGGTACGCGTCATGCCGACGGGGGAGAAGATCCGCTCCTGAAAGATCGACGCGATCGGCTTCCCCGACGCCTGTTCGATCGCCTTGCCGAGGATGAGGAAGTTCGTGTTGCTGTACGACCAGCGGGATCCGGGCTCGAAGTCGAGCGGGCGCGTGGCGTAGCGGGCGATGACGGTGTCGCTCGGCTCGGGTTTCGCCATCTCGCGTACCACGAAGTCGAGCGGGTAGTAATCGCGGTACCCCGAGACGTGCTGTCCGAGGTCGAGCAACGTGATGTCGTTGGCGCGCGTCGCCGACGGGACGTACTTCGCCACCTTGTCGTTCATCGAGAGCTTGCCGTCCTGCTCGAGCAGGAGCGCCGCGCTGCAGGTGAACTGTTTCGTCACGGAGCCTATGCCGAACATCGTCGTCGGCGTGACGGGGAGCTTCGGATCGAGAGAGCGATAACCGTAGCCTCGCGCCAGCACGACCTTGCCGTCCTGCATCACCCCGACCGAGAGGCCTACGAGCCCCTTGTCGGCCACGACGCGCTTGATGATGGAGTCTACGCTTTCAACGTCGAGGGGGGGAACAGAGACCGTCCCAACGGCGGGCGCGTTGTGCTGGCTGCCGACGGCGCTCGCATCGTCAGTCGCTTTGGGGGCGCCTCCGCAGGCCACGAACGCGGTCGCGGCGGCGAGGCGGAGTAAGGAGATTTTTTGCATGCGACCAACCTGCGGCCCGGGCCTGGGACTCGGGAAGGGGGCGATCGTCGATTGCCCCCAGCGCGTCGGAACTGGCGCAGGCGTCACATCGACCGCAGGCGACGCCGCCGCCCCCAACCGACGCTCATCGCACGTGCGACTTGAAGAAGGCGATCGTGCGATCCCAGGCGAGCTTCGATGCCGCGGCGTCGTAGCGCGGCGTCGTGTTATTGTTGAAGCCGTGCTGAGTCCCTGCATACAGGTGCCGCTCGTACGAGACGTTCGCCGCCTTTAGCGCCGACTCGAAATCCGGCCAGCTGGCGTTGATGCGCGGATCGGTCTCTGCTGATTGAATGAGGAGCGGCGCGCGAATCTTCGCGACGTCTGCGAGATCTGGTGCCGAGCCATAAAAGGCGACCCCCGCCGCCAGTTCACCGCCGAGTCGGGTCGCGAGGTAGTTCACCATCCCGCCGCCGTAGCAGAATCCGACCGCGCCGAGTTTCCCCGTGCACTCGGGACGCTTGGCGAGGAAGTGCGCGGCCGAGACAAAGTCCTCGCGTGTCTTCGCCTGATCGAGCTTGCCGAACAGATCACGCGCCTTGTCCTCGTCGCCGGGATAGCCGCCGAGCGGGAACAGGGCGTCGGGGGCGAAGGCGACAAAGCCGTCGAGTGCCAGGCGTCGCGTGATATCCTCGATGTGCGGATTGAGCCCGCGATTTTCGTGGATGACGAGGATGCCGGGGGCACGCTCCCCCGCACGGGATGGGCGCGCGAAATAGCCGCGCATCGTCCCAGAACCGTTAGGCGATGCATACTCGAGGTACTCCTGCTGAATGCGGCCGTCGTCCGGCTTGACCTCCTGCGCCCCGGCGAACTTCGGACTCAGCTGGTCGAGCAACATTGCCGCAGTCACCCCGCCGACCGCGTACTTCTTCGCTCGATCGAGAAAGGTGCGGCGGTCGATCCCCCCGTGGACGTACGCGTCGAAGAGGATGAGCAGGTCCTGATCGAAGTCGTG